>NZ_CP060713.1:2940008-3249731 GCF_014395785.1 Nocardioides mesophilus
GCTCGGCCCCTCGGACCTGGTGGTCTACCCCGAGCTCGCCTATCCCACCTACGAGGTGGGGGCCCGGCTCACCGGCGCGCGCACCCGGGCCACCGACGCGCTGACCGCCGTCGGCCCCGAGCGGGTCGCCGTGGTCTGGCTGAACTCGCCGTCGAACCCGACCGGCCGGGTGCTGCCGGTGCAGCACCTGCGCAAGGTGGTGGCCTGGTGCCGGGAGCGCGGCGCGCTGCTGGTCTCCGACGAGTGCTACCTCGAGTGCGCGTGGTCGGAGGACCCGGAGCAGCAGCCGGTGAGCGTGCTGCACCCCGACGTCTGCGACGGCGACGTCACCGGCATCCTCGCCGTGCACTCGCTCTCGAAGCGGTCCAACCTGGCCGGCTACCGCTGCGCGTTCGTGGCCGGCGACCCCGCCGTGGTCGGGGAGCTGCTCGCGGTCCGCAAGAACCTCGGCCTGCAGATGCCGGGCCCGCAGCAGGTGGCGATGGCGGCCGCGCTCGACGACGACACGCACGTCGCCGCCCAGCACGCCCGCTACGCCGCCCGCCGCGGCCTGCTGAAGAGCGCCCTCGAGGGGGCCGGCTTCCGGATCGACCACTCCGAGGCCTCGTTGTACCTGTGGGCGACCCGCGACGAGCCCTGCTGGGACACCGTGGCGGCGCTCGCCGAGCGGGGGATCCTGGTGGCTCCCGGGGAGTTCTACGGCCCGAAGGGCGCGCGGCACGTCCGGGTGGCGTTCACCGCCACCGACGAGCGGGTCGCCGCCGCCTGCGCGCGGCTGTCCGCAGACCCTGCCTGACCCGGCGTCAGGCCGAGGCGCGGGCCGGCATCGGGTGCGGCGCCGGGGCCAGCGGGACCCGGCTCTGCACCCGGCTCGGCGCCGGCGCCAGGACCCGCACGGCGGAGATGCTCTGGACCCGCACCACCGCGTGCTCCATCTCGTCGCTGCTCAGAACGACTCCGTGCCCGTCCACGGCCACCACGGTGCCGGCCAGCCAGGCGCCCTCCACGAGCACCTGCACCGGCACGTCCGCCTCGTGGGCGCGGTTGAGCGCGGTCCCGATCGTGTAGAGCACGGAGTCGTTCATGGAGCCCCTCCCGGTCGTGCGCCGGCCTCCCTCCCGGGGCCGGCGACGGTGCCGGCTTCCCCCGCGAGCCGGCTGGTCCAGGATCGCCTGGTTCGGGGTGCTCGCACATCGGCCGCGCGGTCAGCTCCTCCACCCGATCAGCCGGACCGGCATAGCCCGAACAGGCCGGTCAGCCGCCCTCGACGACGTCCACATGGACATGGTCGCGGTGCAGCAGCGTGGCCCGGTTGCCGGGCCGGTCGCCCGGGTCGTAGTCGCGCCAGCCCTGGGACGAGCGCGGCCCGGCCGACCAGATCTTCGCGTCGAAGATGACGTGGTCGACCTTCAGCCGGTCGGCGTGCGCCACCAGGTACTGCGCCACCGCCCAGCCGCGCCGCTTGCTCTGATCGGAGACCGGACGGAAGAAGATGTCGATCGCGCGACCGTCGTAGTGCGCCGACCCCTTCATGTGTCCGGTGCTCACGCCGCCGGCGGCGAAGCCGCCCAGCGACAGGTCGCCGAACACCCGCTCGACGTCCTGACGGACCTTCGCGGCCCGCGGCGTGAGCCCGGAGGCGCCCTCGCGCTGCCGGCGGGCGTCGTCCTCGCGGACCACGCAGCTGAAGGCGGCCGGGCTCCAGCCGGTCAGCGCCGAGGCGAGCGCCCGGCCGTCCGCGGCGTGGTCCTCGTACGCCTCGGGGAAGCCGGACCGCTGCACCCGCTGGGCGGCCTCGGTGATCCGCATCGTCTCGAAGCCGTCGATCTTCTCCAACTCGTCGTAGAACTGGTTGGTCGCGTAGACCGGGTCCTGGATCTGGCGGCTGGTGCCCCAGCCCTGCGACGGCCGCTGCTGGAAGATCCCCACCGAGTCCCGGTCGCCGTGGTCGAGGTTGCGGATCTTGCTCTCCTGGTACGCCGTGGCCAGCGCGATCGACACCGCCCGGGCCGGCAGCCCGCGCCGGACGCCGATCGCGGCGATGGTGGCGGCGTTCTCGGCCTGATCGGTGTCGAGCTCGACCGTGACCTCGCCGACCTGCGCCGTGCATCCCTCAGGGTCCGGGAACGGTCCGACGCCGGTGTAGAGCAGCACCCCCACCCCGGCGGCCGCCGCCAGGCCGAGGACCAGGACGAGCAGGACGCGGGCGACCCGGCCTGCCTCAGTTCGCATGGAGGTCGGCGTTGAGCTCGATGCCCTGCCGCTTCCACGGCACCGCCTCGACGGCGCCGGTGGTGGAGTTGCGCCGGAACAGCACGTTGTCCGCCCCGGACAGCTCGGCCGCCTTGACGACCCGCGACTCCGAGCCGCCGCCGACGCCCTCCTGCCGGATCAGCACCTTGGTGCCGGCGGTGACGTAACAGCCCGCCTCGACCACGCAGTCGTTGCCGAGCGAGATGCCGATCCCCGAGTTCGCGCCGAGCAGGCACCGCTCGCCGACCGAGACCACCGTGGTGCCGCCGCCGGACAGGGTGCCCATGATCGAGGCGCCGCCCCCGACGTCGGAGCCGTCGCCGACCACGACGCCGGCGCTGATCCGGCCCTCCACCATGGAGGCGCCGAGCGTGCCGGCGTTGAAGTTCACGAACCCCTCGTGCATGACGGTGGTGCCCACGGCCAGGTGCGCGCCGAGCCGGACCCGGTCCGCGTCGGCGATCCGCACGCCGGTCGGCAGGACGTAGTCGGTCATCCGGGGGAACTTGTCGACGCCGTACACCGACACGTGCCCGTGGGCCTGCTTGAGCCGGGTCCGGGTCAGCTCGAAGGCCTCGACCGCACACGGCCCGGCGCTGGTCCACACGACGTTGGTGAGCAGCCCGAAGACGCCGTCGAGGTTGATCGAGTGCGGCGTGACGAGGCGGTGGCTGAGCAGGTGCAGCCGCAGCCACGCGTCGTGGGTGTCGGTGGGCGGGGCCTGCAGGTCCTCGGCGAAGGTGAGCACGACCGAGCGCCGGACCCCCCGGACCTCGTCGACCCCTTCGAGCCGCAGCAGCTCGGCCGGGGCGTCGACGTCGCCGGTGGGCCGCCCGAGCGCCGGCATCGGGAACCAGGTGTCCAGCACGCCGCCCTCGCCCTCGGTGCCGGCGTAGGTGGCCAGCCCGAACGCCCAGGCGCTGGTCGGCGCCGGGTGGGACGCGGCCGACTCGGCGGCTGCGGGGACAGTCGTCTCGGGGTGTGGTCGGTGTCGGTCACGTGTGCCACGCTACCCAAGCCTCGGGAGCCGGGTCGCTCCCCTGGACCAACGGGTGAGAGGAACCACATGGGCAGCACACCGACCGGCCACGCCAGCTGGCACGAGCTCTGCATGGACACCGCGGCGCGGGGGCCGGCCCTCGGACGGTTCTGGGCGGGCGCCGTCGGGGGAGAGCTGCGCACCACCGCGGACGACCCGGTCGGCGACGTGGTCGTCCCCGGGGTGGAGCACGGCGGGATCGCCCTGTGCCCGGTGCCGGAGGCCAGGACCGTCAAGCACCGGGTCCACCTCGACGTCTACACCGCCTCGCTCGCCTCGCTGGAGGCGCTCGGCGCCACGGTGCTGCTGCCCGCGGAGCAGAGCGGACTGCCGTGGACGGTGATGGCCGACCCCGAGGGCGGCGAGCTCTGCGCGTTCCTCCGGGCGCCCGCCGAGCTGCCGGCGTACCTCCTGCACGGCGTGGTCGTGGACTGCGCCGACCCGGAGCGGGTCGCCACCTGGTGGGCGGAGCGGTTCGGGTGCGCGGTGGACGACAACGACGGCAGGGGGTACTTCACCGTCCACGACGTGCCCGGGATGCCGATCGCGACCTTCGACTTCGTGCCGGTGCCCGAGCCCAAGACCGTCAAGAACCGCATCCACTGGGACGTCTTCGGTGCCGCCGCCGACTTCGAGGCGGCCGGCGCCACGCGGCTGCGCCGCCGCGACGACGAGATCTCCTGGGACGTGCTGGCCGACCCGGAGGGCAACGAGTTCTGCGTGTTCACGCCGCGCGGTTGAGCGTCGGCACGCGATGGCAGGATGAGCGGCATGGGACTTGACCTGAACGCCGACGCGGCGCAGCTGACCGAGGACCTCGTCAACATCGAGTCGGTGAGCGGCGACGAGGCGCTGATCGCCGACGCCATCCAGGACGCGCTCGACGAGCTGCCGCACCTGGCGGTGCAGCGGTTCGGCAACACCGTGGTGGCGAGGACCGAGCTGGGGCGCCCGGAGCGGGTCGTCATCGCCGGTCACATCGACACGGTGCCGTTCAACGACAACCTGCCGGCCCGGCGCGACCCGGACGGCGACGGCTTCCTGCACGGCCTGGGCTCCTGCGACATGAAGGGCGGCGTGGCGATCGCGCTGCGCCTGGCGGCGACGATGCCCGAGCCCAACCGTGACGTGACCTTCGTGTTCTACGAGTGCGAGGAGGTCGAGGCCGAGCGCAACGGTCTCTTCCGGCTCTCGCTCAGTGACCCCGCCCTGCTCGAGGCGGACTTCGCGATCCTGATGGAGCCCTCGGACGCGGTCGTCGAGGCGGGCTGCCAGGGCACCATGCGCGTCGACGTGCTCACCCGGGGCGAGCGGGCCCACTCGGCGCGGTCCTGGAAGGGCGTCAACGCCATCCACAGCGCCGCCGAGGTGCTGGCCCGCCTCAACGCCTACGAAGCCCGGCGGCCGGTGATCGACGGGCTGGAGTACCACGAGGGTCTCAACGCGGTCTTCATCTCCGGCGGCGTGGCCGGCAACGTGCTCCCCGACGAGTGCCGGGTCTCGGTCAACTTCCGGTTCGCCCCGGACCGTTCCGAGGAGGAGGCGCTGGCGCACGTGCGCGAGGTGTTCGCCGGCTTCGAGATCGAGGTCAGCGACTCCGCTCCGGCGGCGATGCCGGGCCTCACGGTGCCCGCGGCCGCGGCATTCGTGGAGGCCGTCGGCGGCACCGTCAACCCCAAGTTCGGCTGGACCGACGTGGCCCGGTTCAGCACCCTCGGCGTGCCGGCCGTGAACTTCGGCCCCGGCGACCCGCACCTGGCCCACAAGCAGGAGGAGTTCGTGCCGCTCGCGCACCTGGCCACCGTGGAGCAGCAGCTGCGCGCCTGGCTGGGGGAGCGGTGAGCGAGCACCCGGCCGAGAAGCGCCGGGGCCGGATGACACTGCGCCGCGGCCAGCTCGACTCCAGCACCACCGACCAGCGGCTGCTGGACTCCCGCGGCCCGAGCGACTGGGTGCACACCGACCCGTGGCGGGTGATGCGGATCCAGAGCGAGTTCGTCGAGGGCTTCGGCGCGCTGGCCGAGCTGGGCCCGGCGATCTCGGTCTTCGGCTCGGCCCGCACCCGGGTCGGCGACCCGGCGTACGTCGCCGCCGAGCGGCTCGGCCGCCACCTCACCGAGGCGGGCTTCGCCGTGATCACCGGCGGCGGGCCCGGGGTGATGGAGGCCGCCAACAAGGGTGCCTCGGAGGCCGGCGGCACCTCGGTCGGGCTCGGCATCGAGCTGCCCTTCGAGTCCGGCCTCAACGAGTACGTCGACCGGGGGGTGAACTTCCGCTACTTCTTCGCGCGCAAGACGATGTTCGTGAAGTACGCCCAGGGGTTCGTGGTGCTGCCCGGTGGCTTCGGCACCTTCGACGAGCTCTTCGAGGCGCTCACGCTGGTGCAGACCGAGAAGGTCACCTCGTTCCCGATCGTCCTGGTCGGCACTGCCTACTGGTCCGGGCTGGTCGACTGGCTCCGCGACACGGTGCTGGCCGACGGCAAGGTCTCCGCGCAGGACCTGGAGATGCTCCAGCTCACCGACGACGTCGACGAGGCGGTCGCGATCATGGTGGCCGCGCGCGAGCTGCGGCACTCCGACCTGCCCGGCGGCGGCACCCACCCCGGCCAGCCGGTCTCGGGCGAGGTCGACGGGCACCTGCACCTGGACGTGACCGACGGCGCGGGCGCGCCGGGGTGGCCGCCGGCGGACGAGGCGGCAGTGGAGGCCGAGCGCCCCGAGTGACCGTCGCTGCCGGGGAGGTTTAGGCCTGCGTGCGACGATGGCGCCATGACCTGGTTCTTCGCCTTCGTCATCGTCGCCGTGCTCGGCGTGATCGCCGTCGTGGCCTCGGGACGTGGCGGCGCGATGGCCGAGACGTTCGACGACCGACCCGACTCCCGCGTGCAGGCCGAGGGTCCGCTGACCTCCGACGACCTCCGCGCCGTGCGGTTCTCCACCGCGTTCCGCGGCTACCGGATGTCGGAGGTCGACGCACTGCTCGACCGGCTGGGTGCCGAGCTCGACGCCGCAGGCCGGGAGCCGGTCGCGCACCACAACGGCGTGACGCCCGGTGAGCCGACGGTCCACCACGACGGCGAGCCGGTCCACCACGCCGCCGCACCGGTGCGCGTCGACGACGGCACGCTCGACGAGCCCGCCGAGGGCCGGTCCTGATGCGCGTGCTGATCGAGCGGACCGTCGACGCCGCGGTCCCCGCGGACCGGCTGTGGTCCTACGTCACCGACTGGCCGCGCCAGGGCGAGTGGGTGCCGCACACCCGCGTCGAGCTGGTCGACCCCGCCGACCCGGCCCACGCCGTCGGCGGCCGGATCCGGGCCTGGTCCGGTCTCGGCCCGATCGGGTTCTGGGACACGATGACGATCACCGGGTGGCGCGAGCACGGCGACGGTGGCGGCCGCTGCGAGGTGCTGCACACCGGCGCCGTGGTGCGCGGCGAGGGGGAGTTCGTCGTCGAGGCGACGGGTCCCTCGAGCAGCCGGTTCATCTGGAAGGAGATGGCGGTGCTGCCGCTGGGGCGGCTCGGCGCGCTCGGCTGGCGAGTGGTGCACACGCCCGTCGAACGGCTCATCGACCGCGGTCTCGACACCATGCGTCGCCAGGTCGAGAACACCGCGCACTGAGCGGTGCCCGCCACGCCGGCTCGCGTCGTGGCCCGATAACGGATGCGCAAGGCCCTTCGTGGGGCAGGATCGGCACGTGAACCCCCTGCTTCCCCTGGCCCACCGGATGCCCGCCCTCCCGCGGCAGTGGCCGGTGCTCGGCCTGCTGCTCGCCACCGGCCTGGCCGCACCGCTGACGGCGTACTCCTCGACCGCCTTCGCGTCGAGCGGCGCCGGCCCGGTGGCGTCCGCGCGGTCGGGGGTCTCGGTGGGCACCGTCATCGAGCGCCGGATGCTCGGCCGCTCGGTGCAGGGCCGTCAGATCTGGGCCTACCGCGTGGGCGATCCCGAGGCCGCCGTCACGGCGGTGGCGATGGCCACCATGCACGGCAACGAGCCGGCGCCCCGGAAGATCCTGCGCAGCATCCGCGCCGGTGACCCGGTCAAGAGTCTCGACCTGTGGGTCGTGCCCACCGTGAACCCCGACGGGCTGGCCCGCGGCACCCGCAAGAACGCCCGCGGGGTCGACCTGAACCGCAACTTCCCGTTCCGGTGGGCCGACCTCGACGGCAACTACGAGTCCGGTCCCAAGGCCGGCTCGGAGCCGGAGACCCGGGCCCTGATGCGGTTCTTCGCCGACGTGCGGCCCAAGTTCGTCGTCAGCTTCCACCAGCCGTTGGACGGTGTCGACATCTCGACACCCGCGACACGACGGTTCGGGATCCGGCTGGCACGCGGCCTGGACCTGCCGCGCAAGGAGCTGGTGTGCGGCGGGGTCTGCCACGGCACCTTCACCCAGTGGTACAACCACCGGTTCGACCGCAAGGCGGTGACGGTGGAGTACGGCGCGCACCCCGGGTACCGCCGGATGTGGGTGGTCGCCCCCGGCAGCTGGTGCGGACCCTCGGCGGCCACTACTGACCTGGTGGGCTGCTTCCCATGGAAGCTTGACGGTTCCCACGGGTTGCGCGCCATGGGAAGCATCAGAACGCCGACATCCCGTGGTAATCGGGGGGCGCGAGTTCAGAGGTGGCGCTTGACCCAGCCGGTCGGGCCCATCACGATCCGCGGCTGCCGCGCCGGGTCGAGCCACCGCACCAGCCACCGGAGGTCGCGTAGCGGGCCCGCGACGCAGCCGGCGGTGTAGGTGGAACGCTGCACGTGCAGGAAGATCCCGCCGCCGCGGGCGGTGTCGGCCGGCCGGCGGGCGACGTACTGGCGCCGCTTGCTCGACCAGTGCACGCCACCGGGCAGGTTGAACCCCAGGACGACGGCGTAGGCGTACTCGTAGCCGTAGGACGCCAGCCGCTCCCGGTAGTCCGTGCGCCAGTGCGAGGTGCTCGCCTGGGACGGCTGGTAGATGTTGTAGGTGGCCGGGTCGCGCGGCTCGTAGGGCCAGACGTCGTCCCCGTCGGCGTGCTCGTAGGGCAGCTTTGCGCCGGGGTCGGCCCGGTTGCCGAAGGCGTCCGGCATCGCGAAGCTGCCCGCCGGGGTGGTCCCGGTGTTCTGCCGGCGCTTGCCGGCCGGCACCCAGCCGTTCCAGCCCAGCCGGACCGTCACCGGCCCGCGGACGCGGTGCCAGCCGTCGGCGCGCTTGCGCCACACCGACATCCGGGCCCGGGTCGCCGACCACCGGTCGCTGGTCACGGTGACCAGCTGCTCGGTGCCCGCGGGGAGGTCGAGGTACGCCGGCAGCGGCGCCGCCGCCGAGGCCGGGGCCGCCGCGGGACCGACCAGGCCCGCGGCCACCAACGCCAGCCCCGCCAGCCCGGCCAGGGCGGTGCGGCCTGGCAGCCGGCTCACCGGCCCTCGAAGGTCGGCTTCTGCTTCGCCACGAAGGACGCCACCGCGTTCGCGTGGTCGCGGGTCGAGCCGGTCAGCGTCATCATCTCCGCCTCGAAGGCCAGCGACGCCTCGAGGTCGTGCCCGGCGGAGAACTCCACCGACCGGCGGACCGCGCCGTAGGCGACGGTGGGGCCGGCGGCCAGCCGGGCCGCGAGCGCCCCCGCCTCGGCGGGCAGCGTGTCCGCGGGCACCACCGAGGTGGCCAGCCCCAGCGTCAGGGCCTCCTCGGCCGGGATCGTCCGCGGGAAGTAGAGCAGCTCGAGCGCCTTGCCGCGACCGACCAGCCGCTGCAGGGTCCACGAGGAGCCGGTGTCGCAGGAGAGCGCGACGCCGGTGAACGCGAGGTTGTAGCCGGCGGTGTCGGCGAGGATCCGGAAGTCCGCCGCGAACGCCAGGCTGGCGCCGGCGCCGGCGGCGACGCCGTTGACCGCGGCGACCACCGGCTTCGGCATCGTCAGCAACGCGTGCACGATCGGGTTGTAGTGGTCCGGCACGGTGGTGAACAGCGCGTCCGAGGAGCTGCTGTGCAGGATCTCGATGTGCTCCTTGAGGTCCTGGCCGACGCAGAAGGCCCGGCCGGTGCCGGTGAGCACCAGGCAGCGGACGGCGTCGTCCTGCGCCGCCTCGGTGACGGCGTCGCGCAGCGCCACCTTGGTGGCCACGTCGAGGCTGTTCATGGCCTCGGGCCGGTCCAGCGTCACGGTGGCGACGCCGTCGGCGACGTCGTACCGCACGGGCTGCTCGGTCATCTGGGATCTCCCGTCATCGGTTCCGGTCGGTGGGGGCCACGACGGCCCCGGGGTGGGCCTCCGCGGCACCCACCTCTGCCAGGCAGGTGTCGACGTGCCGCGACGCCGCCGGCAGCAGCCGCTCGGCCTCCTGGGCGAAGAACCTAGCCGCCTCGTCGCCGGGCCAGTGCGGCGGCAGCAGCTCGGCGGGCAGGCCGGGGTCGCTGAAGAGGAACTTGCGCCACTCGTGCACGAGCCGTGAGCGTACGGCGAACGCGTGCTCGTCCGCGTCGACCGGAGGCCCGGAGCCGTCCACGCCACCGCTGGCCGGCTCGCGCACCAGCGCCTTCGCGTCCTGGTGCCAGCGCCGGTAGGCCGAGGCGAGGGCCTCGAGGTCCCAGGCCTGGGCCGCCCGCGCCGCGGGCCGCTCGTCCGCGGCCGCGAACCGTGCGTGCTCGATGCCCTCGGCGTCGAGCAGCACCTGCACCTCCGCGGAGGCGAACGGGCTGATCCAGGTGGAGTCGGTCAGCGCGGCGTAGCCGAGGAAGCCGAGCCCGGAGCGGATCCGTTCGCGGGCCGAGCGCGAGGTCGGCAGCTGCAGCACCAGCAGGTCCCAGGAACCGGTCCAGGGGCGCTCCCGGGTCCGGTAGATCCGGGCGGCGGCGTCGTCGAGGCGGCGCCGGGCGTGCTCGGTGAGCCGGTAGCCGGGACCGGCCGGCAGCCGCACCGCCTCCAGCCAGCCCTGGCGGACCATCCGCGAGATCGCGGTGCGGACCGCGGGTGCGGTGATGCCCAGCGGTCTCAGCAGGCGGACGAGCACCGCCACCGGCGCGGCGCCCCCGCGGGCGAGCAGGTGGTCGCCGTACACGTCGAACAGCGCTGACCGGGCATGCACAGAGGGCAGTCTGCCGCACAGTCTGGGCAGTCGGGGGGTGGCTCGTCAGGTTTTGAGGGATAATGGGCTCCGCAGCACTAGGCGCGCCCGGGCCAGGCACTCACACGATGAGAGCGGCCACGCAAGGCACGGCGCACAGACAGGGAACAGGAAGAGGTGTGCGCATGGCGGCGATGAAGCCGCGGACGGGCGACGGCCCGCTCGAGGTCACAAAAGAGGGACGGGGCATCGTGATGCGAGTCCCGCTCGAAGGTGGTGGCCGTCTGGTGGTCGAGCTCAATGCTGACGAGGCAGGCGCGCTCGGAGAAGCACTCAAGCAGGTGGTGGGCTGACCCGCCCGCCGCCGTTCACGGAGAAGCCCCGGTCGCTCCACGGAGCGGCCGGGGCTTCTGCACGTCCGGTGCCGCAGCGTCCGGGCCGCCGAGTAGGGTCGAGGACGTCCGCCCATCCCCAGTCCAGGAGGCCCGCACGGTGACGCTCCCCGCCCAGGTCAGCCCGCCGGAGATCGCGCTCAGCGACTCCGCCCCGTCCCAGGTGGCCGGCGCGGAGGTGGTCGCGGTGCCCGTGCTCGCCGACGGCGCCCCGGACGCGGACGGAGCCGCGCTCACCCTCGGTCCCGGTGCCGCCGAGCTGCTCGACGAGCTCGACGAGGACCTGTTCGCGCTGCTCGACGCCGCCAAGGCGACCGGCGAGGCCGGACAGATCGTGGACCGCACGGTGCTCGACGCGTCCGGGATGGGCAACAAGGACCTCCGCCAGGTGCTGCTCGTGGGCGTCGGCGCCGGCACCCCCGCGGAGCTGCGCCGGGCCGGCGCCGCCCTCGCCCGCCGGACCCGGGACTGCGGCGTCGTCGCGACCTCCCTGGCCGCGCTGGCCGACGAGGCCGGCCTCCGGGCCCTCGTCGAGGGCCTGGTGCTGGGCTCCTTCGAGTTCCACATGCGCTCCGGCGGCCCGCTGATCACCCCGCCGAAGCAGGTGGTGCTGGCCGGGGTCACCGACGTGAAGGGCCGCCGGCCCGCGCTGGAGCGGTCGTTGGCGGTGGCCGGCGCGAGCTGGCGGTCGCGGACGCTCGCGCTGGTGCCGGCCAACGAGAAGAACCCGGTGTGGATGGCCGAGCAGGCCGCCGACGTCGCCCGGCACGCGGGCCTCGGCATCACCGTCTGGGACGAGAAGCGGCTCGCAGCCGAGGGGTTCGGCGGCATCGTCGGCGTCGGGCAGGGCTCGGTGAACCCGCCGCGGCTGGTCCGCCTCGACTACGCCCCGCGCAAGGCGAACCGCAAGACCCCGCACGTCGTGCTGGTCGGCAAGGGCATCACCTTCGACACCGGTGGGCTCTCGATCAAGCCCAAGGACAACATGATGCTGATGAAGCGCGACATGACCGGCGCCGGCGTGGTGCTGGCGGTCATGGGCGCGCTGGCCGCGGTGGACTGCCCGGTCCGGGTGACCGGCTTGATGGCCTGCGCGGAGAACTCGGTGGGGGCGGCCTCGATCCGGCCCGGCGACGTGCTGCGCCACTACCGCGGGCGCACCAGCGAGGTGACCAACACCGACGCCGAGGGCCGGCTGGTGATGGCCGACGCGCTGGCCTACGCCGTCGAGCAGCTGCACCCCGACGTGCTGGTCGACGTCGCCACCCTGACCGGGGCGATGAAGATCGCGCTCGGCCAGCGCACCGGCGGCTTCTTCGCCACCGACGACGCCCTGGCCGACACGTTGCGGACCGCGTCGCTCTCGGCCGGCGAGCCGCTGTGGCGGATGCCGCTGGTGGACGACTACGAGGAGCGGCTGGCGTCCAAGGTCGCCGACGCCGACAACGCGGCCGGCGGCCCGGGAGCGATCACCGCGGCGCTGTTCCTGCAGCACTTCACCGGCGGCCTGCCGTGGGCGCACCTCGACATCGCCTCCGTGGGCGACTCGCCGAGCGACGAGCTCGAGTGGACCAAGGGCGCCACCGGTTTCGGTGCCCGGGCGCTGCTGCACTGGCTGGAGCTGCGCGAACCGTTGGCCGGGGTGGGCGCCCCGGCCGCACACAGGGAGGTGTGACATGCACGGACTGACGGTGCGCTGGTCGCTGGCGGCCGCGCCGGAGGGGGCGGAGGACGCGCTTCGCGCGTACGTCGAGTCCTCCTCGCACGCCCGGTTCTCGGGCAAGTCGGGGCTGCGGTTCAAGACCTGGCGGATGCGTCCGGGGGAGTGGTTCGAGGGCTGCTACGTCTTCGAGACCAGCGCCGAGCGGGACGCCTTCGAGACGGAGTTCACCGAGAACGCCGCCACGTCGCCCGGTTCGCAGCTGGTCGGCTCCTCGCCGGAGCTGATCGAGCCGTGCGAGATCGTCGCGGTCGCCGAGGGCGGCGCCGGGTTCCTTGCTGCGCCGAGCTACGCCGGCCCGGTCGGCACCCAGTAGCGCAGCTTGCCCTGCCGGGTGTCCTCGTAGACCCCGCCGTTGCGCTCGATAGTGCGCCGTGACGGCTCGTTGTCCACGTCGCAGGTGACCAGCACCGGGTCGATGCCCCGCGCGTGGCACAGCGGCAGCATCTGCGCGAGGGCGTACGTCGCCGCGCCCCTGCCCCGGGCGCTGGGACGGACGCCGTACCCGATGTGCCCGCCCCAGGTGAGCAGCAGGTCGGTCAGCCGGTGGCGCAGCGAGATCCGGCCGACGTACCCGTGCTCGTCGACGATCCACCGGACGGTGTACGGCACGTAGGCCGCCGGCCGGGGCGTCTCCTCAAGCCGTTCGGCGAGCAGGTGCTCGACGTAGCGCGCGAAGACCGCCGGGTCGGCGACGTCCTCGCGGCTGAACCGCAGCCCGGGGAAGCCGTCCTCGGCGGGCAGGGAGACCAGCCCCGAGTACGCCGGCCTGCCCTCGGCGGCGAACTCGTCGGCCGCCTCGAGGAAGCTGCGGTGGAAGCGGGGGTCGGGGTCGACGAGCCGGAACACCCGACCAGCCTAGGCGCGCAGTCGGTCCGACGTGCATGCCGCCGGCCCGGGCGGGTATGCCTGAGAGGTCCCCCCCGTTCGTCCCCCCAGGAGATCGTCGTGAACCTCACCAGGCTCGTCGCCCGTGCCGTCGTCGGAGGGCTGTTCGTCGGCCACGGCACCCAGAAGCTCGCCGGGTGGTTCGGCGGCCCCGGCCTGGAGGGCACCACCGGGATGATGGAGTCGCTGGAGATGAACCCGCCGCGGCGCAACGCCCTGGCCGCCGGGGTCACCGAGACCGCGGGCGGGGCGCTGCTGGTCGCGGGCCTGGCCACGCCGCTGGCCAGCGCCGGGCTGATCGGCACGATGATCACCGCGATCCGCAAGGTGCACTGGTCGAGCGGGCCGTGGGCGACCAGCGGCGGCTACGAGTACAACCTCGTGCTGATCGCCTCGCTGCTCGCTCTCGCCGAGGAACGGCCCGGCGACCTCTCCCTCGACGCGGCGCTCGGTCTGGACTTCACCGGGGTGAAGTGGCCGCTGGCCGCCCTGGCCCTGGGCGCGGCCGCGTCCGAGGCCAGCGTGCTGCTGGGCAGGCGGGGCGGCGCCGACGCGAAGGCCAGCGCGTCCGACGGCGGGGTCGGCGAGCACCTCGACGAGGCCGGTCCGGTCCGGCCCCGCCCCGGCGTCGTCTGAGCCGGTCCGGGTCAGGAGCCGGGGGTCCACACCTTCTTGGCCACCAGCAGGCCGTCGCCGACCGGCAGCAGCACCGGCAGCAGCGACTCGTGCTCGCCGACGGTGCGGACCAGCTCGCGGATCGCCACCGTCTCCTCGTCCCGCTGCGCCGGGTCGGCCACCCGGTCGTGCCAGAGCGCGTTGTCGAACGCCACGATGCCGCCGGGCCGGAGCAGCCGCATCGCCTCGTCGAGGTAGGCGGAGTACTCCCGCTTGTCGCCGTCGGCGAAGACCATGTCGTAGTGGCCGTCGGTCAGCCGCGGCAGCACGTCGAGGGCGGCGCCGGGGATCAGCCGGACCCGCTGCGAGGGGATCCCGGCCTCGGTGAAGGCCTCCTTGGCGAGTCGCTGGTGCTCCGCCTCGGTGTCCACGGTGGTGAGCACCCCGTCGGGGCGCATCCCGCGCATCATCCAGACACCGGAGACCCCGGTGCCGGTGCCGATCTCGACCACGGCGCGGGCCTCGGTGACCGCGGCCAGGAAGCGCAGGGCCGCGCCGCCACCGCAGCCGATCGGGGCGACCCCGACCTCGGTGGCCCGGGCGCGTGCGTTGCGGAGCACGTCGTCCTCGCTGACGAACTCCTCGGCGTAGTTCCAGCTGGCCGGCTTGAGTCCCGTGGCGATGATGGCCTCCCTCGTCGTGCCCCGGGCGGTCGGTGACCCGGGTGCGTCTGCGGCGGACTCTACCGTCGTCGCGGTCTCCCGAGCGCCATCGGCCACGACCGCCGCGGTCGCGGAACATCGCCCCGCCGCCGTACGTTGACCTGGTGGAACCCAGCAGATTCCTGCCCGCTCCTCAGCACCCTCTCAGGCGCGGCCCCTACGTTCGAGGAGACACGAAGCGTCGGATGATGGCACGGGCCCGGGAGCACCTCATGAGCAGCACCTCGCAGAGCAGCAGCCCTTCCGACGCGCAGGGTGAGGCGGACGCGGGCTGGGCGGCTCCGTCGTGGGAGCAGATCGTCGCCGAGCACTCGGCGCGGGTCTACCGGCTCGCCTACCGGTTGACCGGCAACCGTCCCGACGCCGAGGACCTCACCCAGGAGGTCTTCGTCCGGGTCTTCCGCTCGCTGTCGTCCTACAGCCCCGGCACCTTCGAGGGCTGGCTGCACCGGATCACCACGAACCTGTTCCTCGACCAGGCCCGGCGCAAGGCACGGATCCGCTTCGACGCGCTCGCCGACGACGCCGACTCCCGCATCCCCAGCGTCGCCCCGACCCCTGACCGGAGCGTGCTGGACGGGCTCTTCGACGACGACGTCGAGGCCGCGCTGCGCGACCTCCCTCCCGACTTCCGGGCCGCGGTCGTGCTCTGCGACATCGAGGGGCTGAGCTACGAGGAGATCTCCGACGTGCTCGACCTCAAGCTCGGCACGGTCCGGTCCCGGATCCACCGCGGCCGCACGATGCTGCGCGCCGCCCTGGCGCACCGGGCTCCCGGCAGCGGGCGCTCGCGGTACGCCGGCCCGCTCGACCTGCCGTTGAGCCCGCAGGTCACGTGATGCGACTCGGAGGACACCTCGGCGCCACGGCGAGCGCGCTCGTCGACGGCCAGCTCGGCCCGGTCGAGGAGGAGCGCGCCTGGGTGCACGTGCACCGCTGCGCCCCCTGCCGCCGGCTCGTCGAGCACGAGGGCTGGACCAAGCGACAGCTGAGCTCGGTGGCCGGCGGTGAACCCTCCGCGCGGCTGCTCGGCTCCCTCTACGGCCTCGACGCGCGGCGCGAGGAGACCGCCGACGCCGCCGAGGTGCAGGCGTCCTGGGCCGCGGTGCACCGGCTCGAGGAGCACGCCCGCGGCCGCCGCCGGGTCGGGATCGCCGCGGTCGGCGTCGGCTCGGTGTCCGCGGCCGTCCTCGGGATGGCCACCCTCAGCGGCGCACCGCTCGGCATCGGCAACGCTCCGTCCGCGCCGCCGGCGACCTCGCTGACCCGGCCCTCGACGCCCTCGTCGTCGCCGGCCGGCTCCGCCACGAGCCGGCCGACCGGAAGTCCGCTTCCCGGGCCCGTGCTGCACCGCGACCCGGTGCCGCCGTGGGCGATGCCCCGGTCCGCCGGCGACCGCGCCGTCCCGGTCCTCGCCCCGCGCTGATCTCCCCTCGCCCGGGCGTTGGCACGGTGGGACACAATGGGCGGGTGAGCCAGTACGACGATCGCGACCCGGCCGAACCGGCACCGGACCGGCCGACCGGTGACGGGGCCGACCGGCCCCGCGACGTCGGGCAGCAGCCTGTCCCGCCGCCCCCCTCCGCGGACGAGGGGCACGAGGGGTGGCGCCGCCCCGAGCACACCGAGCCGCTGCCGGCGTACGGCGAGCCCACCGAGCCGCCCCCGTCGTACGACGAGCACACCGCCCCGCTGCCGGCGTACGGACCGGAGCACACCGCCCCGCTGCCGGCCCACGAGTGGACGCCTGGCCCCGACCCGCAGGGCTACCCGCCCTACGGCTACTACGCTGCCCCGCCGGCCGCGCCCCGCACCTCCGCCGCGCTTCCCGGCTGGCTGTGGCCGGTGGTCGCGGCGACCGCGCTCGTGGTCGGCCTGCTCGGCGGCACGCTGGGCGGGGTGGCGGTCTCGCGCTCGATGTCCGGCGGCACTGTCGACCTGCCGGTCATCGACGGCAGCCGCGGCACCAGCGCCCCGCTCGAGGCCGACAACGGCAGCATCTCGGCGGTCGCGTCCGCGCTGCTGCCCAGCACCGTGCAGATCCTCGCCCGCGGCGGCGCGGGCGGCGGTGGCGGTGCCACCGGATCGGGCTTCGTGCTCGACGCCGACGGCCACGTGATCACCAACAACCACGTCGTCGCGGACGCGACCGGACCCGGCGAGATCGAGGTCGTGGACCTCCGCGGGCGCACCTACGACGCCACCATCGTCGGGCGCAGCCCGGTCTACGACATCGCGGTCCTCGACGTGAAGGACGCCGAACGGCTCCGCCCCGCCGCCCTCGGCTCGTCCAAGGCGATGCGCGTGGGCGACTCGGTGGTGGCGATCGGCTCGCCCCTCGGGCTGAGCAGCACCGTGACCTCCGGCATCGTCAGCGCGCTCGACCGCCCGGTGACGACCGGCACCCAGGACGAGTCCTCCTACATCAACGCGGTGCAGACCGACGCCGCGATCAACCCCGGCAACTCCGGCGGCCCGCTGGTCAACATGCGCGGTCAGGTGGTCGGGGTCAACTCCGCGATCGCCACCACCGGTGGCTCCTTCGGCGGCGAGTCCGGCAACATCGGCGTCGGCTTCGCGATCCCGATGGAGCAGGTGCAGATCACCGCGTCGCAGATCCTCACCACCGGCGAGGCGAAGTACCCCGTCATCGGCGCCAACGTGAACATCGGCGGCCGCGGTGGCGACGGCGCCGAGGTCGTCGCGGTGCCCGCGGACACCCCCGCGGACGACGCCGGGCTCCGCAAGGGCGACGTCGTGGTCGCGGTCGAGGACACCCAGGTCACCGACGGGATCGGGCTGATCGTGGCGATCCGCAGCCACCAGCCCGGAGAGGTCGTGGTGCTGACCGTGCGCCGCGACGGCGAGGAGAAGCAGGTCCGGATCCGGCTGGACGCCAAGGTCGGCTGACCGGTTCGACCCCGGCGGACCCGCTCGACCCTCGGGTCAGGTCGCGTCGGAGTCGTACGGCGGCCGCTCGTCGCGCCGCAGGGGCCGCTGCCCCGGCCGGTCCGTGCGCTCCTCGGGCGTCTCGTCCCAGGTGTCCTGGATGTACTTGCGCACCGCGCGCCGCGGGTCGAGGTCGGTGAGCTCGAAGTTGGAGAACTCCGGGCCGAGCTCGCTGCGGATGTCGTCGCGGGCGGCCTGGGAGAACGCCCGGACCTGCCGGATCATCCGGCCGGCCTGGCGGGCGAAGTCCGGGAGCCGGTCCGGCCCGAAGATCAGCACGGCCACCACGACGATGACCACCATCTCGGGCAGGCCGACTCCGAACACGGCTACAACCTACCGGCCGGGCTGAGCCCGAGCTGCATTCCGGCCAGACCGCGGCCGCGGCCCGCGAGCTTGTCGGCGACCTCTCCGAGCACGCCCGCGGCCACCGAGCCGGGCGTGGCCGAGATGATCGGCCGGCCGACGTCCCCGCCGGAGCGGAGGTCGAGGTCCAGCGGGATCTCGCCGAGGACCGGCACGTCGTAGCCGAAGCGGGCCGACAGGGTGGCCGCCACGCGGGCGCCGCCGCCGCTGCCGAAGACCTCCAGCCGGTGCTCGGGGCCGCAGTGCGGGCAGGGCAGGAAGGACATGTTCTCCACGACGCCGACCACCCGCTGGTGCATCATCGAGGCCATGGTGCCGGCCCGCTCGGCCACCTCCGCGGCGGCCTCCTGGGGCGTGGTCACCACGACCACCTCGGCGTTCGGCAGGTGCTGGCCCAGGGAGATCGCGATGTCGCCGGTGCCGGGCGGCAGGTCGAGGAAGAGCACGTCGAGGTCGCCCCAGTAGACGTCGCTGAGCATCTGCACCAGGGCCCGGTCGAGCATCGGGCCGCGCCAGGCCACGACCTGGTCGCGGCGCGGCTTGAGCATCCCGATCGAGATCACCGAGAGCGCCCCGGTGGCGCTGCCGGCGGCCCCGCCGGTGCCTCCGGTGCTGGTCAGGCCGCCGACGTCCCCGGACCCGTCGCCCGAGCCGGCCACGCCGAGCGCCCCGAGCTCGACGGGCACCGGCATGATCATCTCCTCGACCTGGGTCGGGCGGACGTCGCCGACCCCGAGCATCGCGGGCACCGAGTGGCCGTAGATGTCGGCGTCCACGATGCCGACCTTGCGACCCTGCAGCGCCATCGCGACGGCCAGGTTCACCGTCACCGACGACTTGCCGACGCCGCCCTTGCCGCTGGCGATCGCGTAGACCTTGGTGAGCGAGTCCGGCCGGCCGAACGGGATCTCGCGCTGCGTCTGACCCCCACGCAGGGTCTCCTGCAGGCCGCTGCGCTGCTCGGGGCTCATCACGCCGAGCGTCAGGTCCACCCCGGTCACCCCGGGCACCTTGCCGACCGCGGCGGTCACGTCCCGGGTGATGGTGTCCTTGAGCGGGCAGCCCGACACCGTGAGCAGCACGTGCACCGCGACCATGCCCTGCGGGTCGATGTTCACGGAGTCGACCATGCCGAGCTCGGTGATGGGGCGCCGGATCTCCGGGTCGTTCACCGTCGCGAGCGCAGCCTGGATCTCTTCGAGCGCGGGGAAGTCATGTGTTCAGCGTACGCGGCGCCGGCTCAACGCCGGTCGCCACCGTCGTCGTCGCGACGAGCCTCGCTGCTCTCCCGGTCCCGGTCGCGGCGCTCCTCCAGCTCGCCGATCTCGCCGAGCAGGCTGCGCAGCTCCGAGCGGACGTAGTCGCGGGTGGCCACCTCGCCGAGCGCCATCCGCAGCGAGGCCATCTCGCGGGCGAGGAACTCCATGTCGGCGTGCGCCCGGGTGTTCGCCTGCCGGTCCTGCTCGGCGATGACGCGGTCCCGGTCCTCCTGCCGGTTCTGGGCGAGCAGGATCAGCGGAGCGGCGTACGACGCCTGCAGGCTGAGGATCAGCGTCAGGAAGATGAACGGGTAGGCGTCGAAGGGGAGCGTGCCGGGAGCCAGCCAGTTCCAGGCCAGCCAGACCAGCACGAACAGCGTCATGTAGAGCAGGAACCGGGCGGTGCCCATGAATCGGGCGAAGTTCTCCGCGAACCGCCCGAACCGGTCCTTGTCCAGCTCGCGCCGTCGACGCAGCAGCGGCCGGCGGGACTCCCGCGGCACGTCGAGGCGGGGGCCGCGGTGCTCCGAGCGCAGCTCCACGCGCCGCTCCGAGCCCGGCCTAGCCACGATCGGTCCTCAGCCCCACCCGGCCCAGCGGGCCGCCGGCGGTGCGGCTCGGCGTCTCGCGCCAGTTCTCCGGCAGCAGGTGGTCGAGCAGGTCGTCGACCGTGACCGCGCCGAGGAGCCGGTTGTCGTCGTCGACGACCGGCGCGGAGACCAGGTTGTACGTCGCCAGGTGGCGGGCCACCTCCTCGAGGGTGGCCTCCGGCCGCAGGCCCTCCACGTCGGTGTCGAGCGCCGCGCCGACCAGCGACGACGGCGGCTCACGGAGCAGCCGCTGGATGTGCGCGACGCCGATGAGTCGGCCGGTCGGCGGCTCCAGGGGCGGCCGGACGACGTACACCAGCGCCGCCAGCGACGGGCTCAGCTCGGCCTGCCGGACGTGGGCGAGCGCGTCGGCGATGGTGGCGTCCGGCGGCAGGATCACCGGCTCGGTGGTCATCATGCCGCCGGCGGTGCGCTCCTCGTAGGACATCAGCCGGCGTACGTCCTCGGCCTCCTCCGGGTCCATCAGCTGCAGCAGCTGCTCGGCGGTCTCCGGGGGCAGCTCGGCGATCAGGTCGGCCGCGTCGTCGGGGCTCATCTCCTCGAGCACGTCCGCGGCCCGCTCGTTGCCGAGGTTGCCGAGGATCTCGACCTGGTCCTCCTCGGGCAGCTCCTCGAGGACGTCGGCGAGCCGCTCGTCGTTCAGCGCGGCCGCGATCTCGCCGCGACGCTTGGCCGGCAGGTCGTGCAGCACGCTGGCCAGGTCGGCCGGCCGCATCTCGTCGAGGGCGGCGAGCAGGTGGGTGGTGCCCTGGCGTTCCTCGGGCACGGCGAACCCGTCGATGTCGCGCCACTCCACGACGTGGGTCTGGCCGCGGCGGCCGAAGCGCTTGGCGCCCTCCTGGAGCGCCACCCGGCTGATCACCCAGTCGCGGTTGCGGACCTGCTCCATAGCGACGTCGTAGACCGTGCCCGCGGCCCCCGTCTCGCGCACCGTGACCATGCGGTCGAGCATCTGCCCGAGGACCAGCGTCTCGGTGGGCCGCTGCTCGAAGCGACGCATGTTCACCAGCCCGGTGGTGATCACCTGGCCGGAGTCGACCGAGGTCACCCGGGTCATCGGCACGAAGATCGAACGGCGGCCGAAGACCTCGACGACCAGACCGAGCACCCGCGGCTGCAGCCCCCCGGGCCGGAGCACCGCGACCAGGTCGCGGATCTTGCCCACCTGGTCACCGGCCGGGTCGAAGACCGGCAGACCGGCGAGCCGGGCCGCGAAGACGGCGCGGGTAGAGGAGGTGCTCACAAGGCCCCAGGCTAGCGGTCGGTGCCGGTCCAGACCGGCATTGGCGGTGGCCCCGGGCTCCGGAGGACCCGCCGTGGTTGCATGTGCGCCATGCACCTGGCCTACGACGTCGTCGACGTGTTCACCGACCGGCCCTTCGCCGGCAACCAGCTCGCGGTGGTCCACGGGGCCGGCGGGCTGAGCACCGAGCAGTGCCTGGCGCTCACCCGGGAGTTCGGCTACTCCGAGTCCACCTTCCCGGTCCCGGGCGGGGCCGCGGACTACGCCACCCGGATCTTCACCCCCGAGGCCGAGATCCCGTTCGCCGGCCACCCGACCCTGGGGACCGCGTGGGTGCTCCGCGACCGGGGTGAGCTGGAAGCGGACGAGGCGGTCCAGCAGTGCGGCGCCGGGCCGGTCGGGGTGCGCTTCTGGGCGGACCGGGTGGAGCTGTCGGCGACGCCGCGGGACCTGGCCGGCCCGGTGGGACGCGAGCTGGCGGTCGAGCTGCTGGCCGACGTCGGGCTGGGCGCCGACGACCTCGACGGCGACGCCTGGGTGGCCGGCTGCGGGCTGACGTTCGTGCACCTGCCGGTGCGCGACGAGGCGCTGCGCCGGGCCCGGCCCTCGGCCTCCGGCTTCGAGCGGCACGTCGACCGGCTGTCCGCCCTGGGCGAGGTGCGGGACCTGCTCGACGCGGTCAACCTGTACGCCGTGGCGGGGGAGGCGCCGGGCCTGCAGGTGCACTCCCGGGTGTTCGTGCCGGGCGCCGGGGTGCCGGAGGACCCGGCGACCGGTTCGGCGGCGGCCGGCCTGGGGATGGCGCTGGTGGCCCGCGGGCTGCTCGGCGACGGTGGCCGGTACACGATCCGCCAGGGCGTCGAGATGGGCCGTCCCTCCACGTTGCACGGCCGGGTCGAGGCCGCCGACGGGCTCGCCACCCGCTGCCACGTGGCCGGGCAGGTGCGCCACGTCGCCCGCGGCGAGATCCTGGTGCCCGAGCTCAGCTGAGCTTCGGCCGCCGGCGTACCCGCCGGTGCAGCACCCGCGGCAGCGGGCCGCGGGTGGTGGCCGGCGTCGGCACCGGGGTGGCCAGGTGCGCGCCGTCGGTGAGCGCGCCCGGCTGCTCCACCAGCTCCCCGGTCGGCTCCAGCCGGGTCACCCGCGAGGTCCGCGCCCAGCCGGCCGGCGCGGTGGCGAGGTCCGGCACGTTCAGCCGGTCGGCGGCCAGGGCGGCGGTGACCGGCTGCCACCGCTCGTCGCCGGGGAGTACGGCGGTCGCCCGCGCGACCCAGGTCAGCAGCCGGCCGCCGTTGTCCTTGCTGCGCATCGTGACCTCGACCCGGCCCGGCTCGGGCAGCTCCTCGATTCCGGGCAGCTGCTGCTCGGCGCCGCCGGAGAGCACGTAGAGCGCGTCGTCGAACCACAGGTGCCAGGCGGCGTGGCTGGTCGGCGGGACGCCGTACCGCAGCCACGAGACGCCGGTCTTGCGGCCGAGCTCGGTGACCAGGGCCAGCGCGACCTGCTCCGGGGCCGGGCCGGCTGCGTCGGTGCTCACGGCACGAGCCTGCCACACCGCAGCGGCCCGGTGGCGCCGGATAGTCTCCCCCTCGACGTCGCCGACGTCCTCGAATCCCCTCAAGGTCACCAGGAGCCAGCACCGTGCCCGGCCGTCCCTTCCTCCCCGTGGGTCCGTCCCGGCGCACCCGCCCGGCCGAGCGGGTCCCGCGCGACCCGGCGACGAGACCGCGCTGAACCGGCTGCAGGTGCCGCTGCTGATGGCCGTGGCCGTCGTGGCGGTCTCGCTGTCCGGGCCGCTGATGGCGGCGAGCGCCGTGCCGGCCCTGGCGATCGCGTTCTGGCGCAACGGGTTCGCGACGATCGCGCTGGCGCCGGCCGCCCTGACCGGCCGGCGCTCCGAGCTGTCCGGGCTCGGCCGGCGACAGCTGGGTCTGATCGGGCTCTCCGGGGCTGCGCTGGCCCTGCACTTCGGGACCTGGGTGACCTCGCTGACGCTGACCTCGGTGGCCTCCGCGACCGCCCTGGTCTGCCTGCAACTGGCCTGGATCGTGGCCTGGCAGCTGGTCCGGGGGCAGCGGTTCGGGCCCCGGGTGGTGGTCGGGCTGGTGCTGGCGTTCAGCGGGGTGCTGGTGGTCTCGGGGGTCGACTTCAGCCTCTCGGCTCGGGCGCTCGCCGGCGACGGGCTGGCGCTGCTCGGCGGGCTGTTCGCCGGCGTCTACACGGTGCTCGGCTCGCAGGCGCGCCGCACGGCCAGCACGACGACGTACACCTTCGTCTGCTACGGCGTGTGCGCCGCGCTGCTGCTCGGGGCCTGCCTGGTCGCGGGGCAGCCGCTCGGTGGCTACCCGCTGCGTCAGTGGGGGCTGCTGCTGCTGGTGACGCTGACCGCCCAGCTGCTCGGACACTCGGTGCTCAACCACCTGCTGGCCACCACCAGCCCGATGGCGGTCTCGCTGGCGCTGCTCCTGGAGGTGCCCGGCGCCGCCCTGCTGGCAGCCCTGCTCCTGGGGCAGCGACCGCCGCCGGCCGCCCTGCTCGGCCTCGCCGTGATGCTGGTCGGGATGGTCCTGGTGGTCCTGGGCAACCGTGGCGGCGTCGCGGCGCCGCTGCTCGAGGCCCCGCCGGACTGAAGCGTCCGACGCCGGGCGGTCCCGAGGGAGCCGCTGCGCGTTCCCCGTCCCGACGGCGCGAACCCCGGCTGGGCGGGTGACGAATGCCACGGCTCGCGGGCCTGCCGCCCGGCGGCGGACCCGCAGTACGCTCCGGACGTTCTCGACCCGAAAGAGGTTCGCACCATGCCGTCCACCCCGAACGAGCCCGCCCAGCAGCGCGCCCGTCGCTCCTGCCACGCCGTGCCCGGCTCCAACCCGCGGTTCCTGGAGAAGGCACAGGGCCTGGAGTCGGACCAGGTCTTCCTCGACATCGAGGACTCGGTGGCCCCGCTCGCGAAGGCGGACGCTCGCAAGAACATCGTCGAGGTGCTCAACACCGGCGACTGGGGGCACCGGGTCCGCACGGTGCGGGTCAACGACTGGACGACCCAGTGGACCTACAAGGACGTGATCGAGGTCGTCGAGGGGGCCGGCGCGAACCTGGACTGCATCATGCTGCCCAAGGTGCAGACGCCGGAGCAGGTGGTCGCCCTCGACGTGCTGCTGACCCAGATCGAGACGACGATGGGCTACGAGGTCGGACGGATCGGCATCGAGGCCCAGATCGAGAACGCACTCGGCCTGATCAACGTCGACGCGATCGCGACCGCCTCGCCCCGCGTGGAGACGATCATCTTCGGCCCGGCCGACTTCATGGCCTCGATCAACATGAAGTCGCTGGTGGTGGGGGAGCAGCCGCCCGGGTACGACGTCGGCGACGCCTACCACTACATCCTGATGCGGATCCTGATGGCGGCCCGCGCCCACGACAAGCAGGCCATCGACGGCCCCTACCTGCAGATCAAGGACCTCGAGGGGTTCAAGCGGGTCGCCGGGCGGTCCGCGGCGCTCGGCTTCGACGGCAAGTGGACGCTGCACCCGGACCAGATCGCGGCCGCCAACGAGGTCTACTCGCCGCTGCAGTCCGACTACGACCACGCCGAGAACATCCTCGACGCCTACGAGTTCTACACCTCGGAGAAGGGCGGCGCGAAGGGTGCGGTCATGCTGGGCGACGAGATGATCGACGAGGCCTCGCGCAAGATGGCGCTCGTCATCTCCGCCAAGGGCCGGGCGGCCGGCATGAGCCGCGAGGACGTCTGGTCGCCGCCGTCGCTCTGACGACGCCGGCGGATTCCCGGCCGGTCCGCCCGCCGGGGGCTACGATCGGCTCATGGTCGGTCGATGGTTCGTGGTGCTGATTCTGTGCGGTCTCGCCGTGTCCGCGTGCGGGGAGGGGACGCCGACCGGGAGGACCGACGCGTCCTCCGCGTCCGCCACGGCGGCCGATCCGGCCGCGTCCTCAGCACCGGCCGAGCCGGCGGACAGCAACGACGATCTGGCGTCGCTGCCCGCCTGCGGGAAGGTCTGGGTCGCCGGCCAGACGATGCCTGGGCGCTACCTCGGCTGCGTCGTCGACGGCAAGTCGGTGAAGGCGCAGTCGCGTCTGTGCTCGTTCGGCAAGCGCCTCTACACCTACGACGACAGCTTCTGGGCGGTCCCGAAGGGTCGCATCGGCCAGGCGTCCGGTGCGCTTCTGGAGGACCCGGCGTACCGGCAGGTCCTCAACTCCTGCACCGGCTGAGTGGCCGGGGGGATCATCCGGCCGGCTGCGTTGATCGGGGATGCCGGTGCGGAATCCCCTGATATCGTTTTCGGCGCCGACCATGCTGAGAACGGGTCTCCCGTGGCAGGAAGCATCGGACGCGTCTCATCTCGGGGCTCTCGCCACTCGGGCGCGACACAAGAACACCATTTCGGGGGATAGGACACGCATGAAGCAGATCACGAGGCTGCTCGCAGCCACGGTCTCGGCTGTGCTGCTGGCAGGTGGGCTGACCGTGGTCCAGGCAGGCCCGGCCGCTGCGGCGCCGGACAACTACACGCCGCCCAGCGGCGCCAAGTTCAACGACCCGCTGAGTGACTCCAGGCGGGCGATCTACAACCACTTGATTCGCAGCATCCGGAGCGTGACCCGGGGCGAGGAGATCCGGATCGCCTCGTGGAACCTCAAGAGCGAGAACTTCGTCGACTCCCTGATCGCAGCGCATCGCCGCGGTGTCAGCGTCCAGGTGATCGTCTCGTCGGGCAACGCCAACGAGGAGAACCCCAACCCGGGGTTCTTCCGGCTCAAGCGGAACCTCAACCACGACGGCAGCCGGCCGGTGGAGCGTCGCAGCTGGGCGATGCTCTGCACGTCCTCGTGCCGCGGTGGCTCGGGTATCGCGCACACGAAGATGTACTTGTTCAGCAAGGTCGGCAACGCCAAGAACGTGGTGATGTTCGGCAGCGCGAACGCGACCGAGGTCGCGGCCACCGGCCAGTGGAACGATCTGTTCACGGTGAAGGGCAAGCGCGCCTTGTACGACCGTTCGGAGCAGATCTTCCGGGAGATGTCGCGCGACCGCCGGGCCAAGCAGCCCTACCAGACGTTCACCGTCGGCAAGTTCCAGGCGATCTGGTATCCCTACTGGTACGGAACCCGGACCTCCGGGGACCCCACCCTGACGGAGCTGCAGCACACCCGCTGCAAGGGCGCGACCGGGGCCGGCGCCGGGGGGCGGACGGTGGTCCGGATCGGCATGACGGCCTGGCTCAGCGCCTCCGGCGAGGACATCGCCAACCGGCTCAAGACGATGTGGAACCGAGGTTGTGACGTCAAGATCGTCTACGCGGTGATCGGCAACCGGATCCTCAAGATCCTGCGCGACCCCACCGGGCGCGGAGCGATCCCGATGCGTCAGATCGTCCAGGACTTCAACGGCGACGGCGTCTACGACCGCTATCTCCACATGAAGGTGCTCACCGTGAGTGGTGTCTGGCGTGGCGACACCAGTGCCAACGTGACCTGGAACGGTTCGTCGAACTGGACGCCGGTCAGCCTCAAGTCCGACGAGATGGGCATGAAGATCCAGGCCACCGGCGTACGCCGCCGCTACGCCAACTGGATCGAGCACCTGTTCAACAACCCTCCCTACAACCCCTACGCACGAAGCGTCAGCGGCCGTACGGCATCGCCGGGCTTCATCGACGAGGCGCCGCGTCCGGCCGACCTGGCCCCGGGCGTGAACCCCTACGCGAAGATCGAGTTCAACTAGCTCACGCGATCGTCAAGCCGACTCGCCGGTGGCGGTCGGGCGAAAGAGAGTATTTTCGCCCGATCCGCTGCCGGTGAGTCGTTTGTGAACTAACGTGCTCAAAGTGTCTGTTGGGACACCGGGTGTCTGCTGCGGGGCAGGGGCTCCCGCACCGCCGACGACTGGAGCCCGGACTGTGCGATCGACCGTCCTGCCCTTCGTGCTGCTGGCCCTGGCGGTCGGCGGGATCGCCGAGACGACCCCCGACGGCCCGCGAGCCGACGACCTCGTCGCCCGTCCGCAGCCGGTGGCCACCCCGGTGAGCACCCAGACGTTCGCGGACTGTGCCGACGTGCTGCTGCTCGCGGCAGGGGGTGGCGGCGAGCGGATCACCTCCACCAATCCCGTCGGTGCGACCGCGAGCGCCCTGGTGCGCCAGTACGCCGCCCGCGCCCGCGCCGGCGGCCGCAGCGTCGAGCGGCGGTACGTCGCCGTGGACGCCCCCGGCGTCGGCTCGCTCAAGCGCTCTGCGACCTTCCGCGGGACGGCCAGTGCGGCCGTCACCCGTGCGAGCGTCAACCTGTGGGCCCGGGGGGTCGATGCCGGAGTCGATGCCGCAGTTGCCTCGGTCACCGAGGCCGCCACCCACTGCCCCGACCAGCAGGTCGTGCTCGCCGGCTACTCCCAGGGCGCCATGGTCATGCACCGCACCCTCGGCCGTCTGGCCGCCTCCGCCGTGCTCGATCGGGTCGTCGGGGCGATGCTGGTCTCCGACGGGGACCGGATCTCCCGCACCCGAGGTCCGATCCTCGGCGCTCCGGCGGCCCCCCGCCGGGGCCAGGGCGTCAGCACCGCGCGTCGCGCCCCGGCCAACGCGCTGCCGACCAGCGGCGCCTCCTACCAGGTGTGGAACCTCTGCACCCGCGGCGACGTCGTCTGCGACCTGCGCGACAACCGGGTGGCCGAGGCGCTGGTGACGAGCCGGACCTACGACGACGCCTCTCGCCGACCCCAGCTGCGCGAGATCGCGCAGCTCGCCTGGGACCGTTCCACCGGGTGGCCGATCCCGGCTCCGCGGGTGGTCACGGTGTCCCGGATCGCGGGGGTACCGCTGAGCCAACAGCTGGCCGTGAACGTCCGCGACGGGCGTGAGCCCTACGTGCGCTGGACGGTGCTCGAGGGTCTGCCCGCCGGGCTCACCCTCAGCGAGACCGGTCTGCTCTCCGGCGCTGCGACCACCGCCGGCTCCTACCGGCTCCTCTACAGCGTCCGGGACGCGAGCCTGGCGGCGTACTCCCACCCCCAGCCGGGCGCCGTGGACCTCACCATCATCCCGGCGGCCCCGGCGCAGGTGCAGACCGGCGGTGGCCAGTCCTGCCAGGTCCGCGTGGACAGCAGCCTGTGGTGCTGGGGCGCGAACGCCTACGGCCAGCTCGGTGACGGCACCAGGACCCGGCGGCTGAACCCGACGAAGGTCGCCTCCGCCGGCTCCTGGGAGACGGTCTCGACCGGAGGATCGACCACCTGCGGGATCAAGAGCGACGCCACGCTGTGGTGCTGGGGCCTCAACTACAAGGGCCAGGTCGGCGACGGCACGCGCGACAACCGGATGTATCCGCAGAAGATCGCCGGTGGCTACGCCAGCGTGAGCACCAACTACTTCCACAGCTGCGGCATCAAGACCACCGGAGCGCTGTTCTGCTGGGGCGCGAACGCCAACGGCCAGCTCGGCGACGGCACCACCGACACCCGTGGCCGTCCCCGCCGGGTGGGCGACGCCGTGGACTGGGTGTCGGTCACCACCGGGGGTACCCACACCTGTGGCGTCCGCCGCGACGGAAGCGCCTGGTGCTGGGGCGCCAACGACTTCGGGCAGCTCGGTGACGGCACCCGGAGCCGCCGCCTGACCCCGATGCGGGTCGGCACAGCGCAGGACTGGGTGCAGCTGAGCAGTGCCTGGTTGCACACCTGCGGGGTGACCACCGGCGGTGAGGTCCGTTGCTGGGGCGACAACCGGGAGGGGCAGCTCGGCGACGGCACCACCCTCCTGCGGACCACTCCGACCCCGGTCGTCTCCGACGAGACCTTCGTCGACGTGGCCACCGGTCAGCAGCACTCCTGTGCGGTGGGCGCGGATCGGACCGCGTGGTGCTGGGGGGCCAACAACTACGGCCAGCTGGGCAACGGCTCAGTGACAGATGCTGCGTCGCCGCAGATGGTCGCCGGCGAGCAGGACTTCGCCCAGGTGTCGGCGTCCTGGTTGCACACCTGCGCCATCCGCGCCGACGGGCGCAGCGCCTGCTGGGGTGCCAACGAGAGCGCGCAGCTCGGCACCGGCGACCTCGTGGACCAGCCGTCGCCGGTGGGGGTCATCCAGTGACCGCCCGAACCTCAGACCAGGCCGAAGAACCGCTCCGGGATCCGCACCAGCGGCATCTCCCGCATCGTGGCGTCCTGGGCCCGACGGATCGCGCGGTAGAGCCCCTTCTGCTTGTGGACGATCACGGCGTCGAGATCGACCTGCCCGGGATCGAACTCCGGCACGCTGCCCGGGGGAACCGGGGCGACCACCTCGTCGAGGATGCTGACCAGCTCGTCGGCACCGCGTCCCCAGTTCGACGCAGCCGCCCGGCCGTCGAGGTCGACGACGCCGCGGCGCAGCCCCGCCATCACCCGCAAGGTTTCCCGGTCGTGGAACTTCAGGTGCATCAGGTAGAGCTCGGGGTCGATCCGGAACGGGGCCAGGACCCCGTGGGACGCGGCCGCCCAGGGCGCCGCAACCTGCTTGATCGACGGCTTGCACATGATCGGCGTGAACTTGGCGAAGCGTCGCTGCCCCAGCACCGGCCGGCTGGTGTCGATGGGCCCCTCCACCGCGGGGTGGTGGGTGACGTTGAGGCCGGTGGCGCCGATCACCAGCGTGTCCTCCCGGCTTCGCAGGAACGACACCAGACCGTCGTGCCGCGCCGGGTCCGGCACCAGGAACTCGTCGACGTCGGTGAAGATCACCCAATCGTAGGTGTGCAGCAGTCCGTCGGCGATGCCGCTCATCAGCCCCACACGGTCCCGCTCGAAGGTCCCGCGGCCGCTGAACCCGGGAATCCGGTGCACGGTGCACGGAAGCCCGTCGGTCGAGCCGTCGGTGGAGTTGTCGTCGAAGACGATCAGGTTGTCCAGACCGACTTGACGACCGTAGTAGTCCAGCCAGCGGGGCAGCATGAGCGCCTCGTCACGGGCCACGGTCAGCACCGCGACCGCCGGTTCCGCACGCCCGGACGGGGCGCGGCCGTGCCGTTTCGCCAGTCGCGGCCGGTTGGCGGCGCCCTGCTCTTCTGCTCCCGGGTTGCTCACGCGGTGAAGGCTACCGAGGGAGGGTCGCACCATGCCCCATGAGGTTCGTCGTACATGGGCGAAGCTGTCGCGTTATAGTCCAGCGGTGCAGATGACGACCCGGGGTTGGAAGGCGCTCGCTGTTGCCGGCGTCGTCACTCTTTCCTCGGTGGGCGTCGGTCTCGCCCCGGCGTGGGTGGGACAGCCGGACCCGGTCCTGGTCCCGGTGGCCTTCCCGGCCTCAGAGGACCGCGCCGTGGTCGTCGACCACCCGGCCCGTGCCGCCGCGCTGTCCGAGGCGCGGACCACCCAGCGGCTCGCCGCGGTGCGCGCCAGCCGGTTGGCCGAGCGCCAGGCCGCCAAGAAGGCCGCCGAGCTCGCGGCGAACGCCAAGGCGAACGCGAAGCGGATCGCGGCGCGCGAGGCCGCCGCGGTCGAGGCCGCCGCCGAGACGGCCCGGGCAGAGGCTCCTTACGACTTCGTGCTCAGCGCGTTCAACATTCTCGGCAGCAACCACACCGCGCCCGGTGGTGACGCGTCCGGGTTCGCCCCCGGCCGGGTCCGCACCGAATGGGCCGTCGACCTCATCGCCCAGCACGGCAGCTCCATCGTGGGATGGTCGGAGATCCAGAGCGACCAGCTCTCCGCGGTGATGCGCTCCACCGGCGGCCAGTTCGAGGCGTGGCCCGGTTTCACGCTCGGCGCCAAGGGCGTCCCGGCCTCGATGATGTGGCGAACGAGCGAGTGGCGGGCGATCACGAAGAAGACCGTCGACATCCCGTTCGTCGGTCAGACCCGTCCGATGCCCTACGTCGAGCTGGAGAACGTCGCGACCGGCCGGCGGATCTGGGTGATGAGCGTGCACAACGCTCCCAACGACCGCTCCGCCGAGCGCAACGTCGCCGAGAGCCGCGAGCTCGCGATCGTCCGCGACCTGGTGAAGACCGGGCTGCCCGTGTTCTTCCTCGGTGACATGAACGAGAAGGCGGAGATCTTCTGCGAGGTCACCGGCACCACCAGCCTCGTGTCCGCCTCCGGAGGGTCCAACGACGGCACCTGCCGGCCGCCGAGCGGCATGCGGGTCGACTGGATCTTCGGCAGCCGCAACGCCCAGTTCAGCGAGTACCGCGCCGACCGGAGCCCGGCGGTCGCCCGGGTGACCGACCACGCCGTCATCGTGACGAGGGTGACGGTCCCCTGATCGTCGTCGACAGCCAGGGAGTTCGGCTGCGTCGGGCTCTGGAGGAGTCGTGCGACGTCTACTTCGACGACCATCTCGTGTGGTCGTTCTCGCCCCCGAACGGGGTCGCGACGCGGCCGGTGAGCGGCTGGTGCCCTGGCCCAAGGCGATGCGCTCCTGGCTGAGCGGCCCGTCACGGGTGCGGATCCAGGCCGGTGACCGGGTGGTGTTCGAGGAGGAGATCGTCTTCGGCGCCGGCGAGCGCGTGCGGTTCGTCGACAAGCAGGGCATCCCGATCATGATCGACAAGTGGGGGCTGATCCAGCGGCCCTTCACCGGCCGCGGCAGCCGGGTCGTCGAGGAGATGGTGGAGCGCACCGAGGAGATCCTGCACGTCATCTCCACCGAGTGCGGAGTGGACGCCTGGATCGCCTTCGGCACCCTGCTCGGCGCCGCCCGCGACGGCAAGGTGATCGGGCACGACTCCGACATCGACCTCGCCTACCTCAGCCACGCCGAGACCCCCAGCGCCGTCGCGCTGGAGATGTTCGCGATGGCGCGCGCGCTGCGTCGGGCCGGCATGCGGGTCCTGAACAAGTCCGGCGCCTTCATCACGGTGATGTTCCCGGTCGCGGACGGCGGCACCGGCAGCATCGACTTGTACGCCTGCTTCTACGTCGGTGACCTGCTTCACGAGACCGCGACGGTCCGGGCACGGGTGCCGCGCAGTGCGATCGAACCCCTGGGTGAGCTGGAGTTCGAGGGCCGGATGCTGCCCGCACCCGCGGATCCCGCCCGGATGCTCGAGGTCTCCTACGGCCCGTCGTGGGCAGTGCCCGACCCGTCGTTCCAGCACCGGCCCGGCCCCGAGGTGAACCGTCGCTTCGCCCCGTGGTTCGGCTCGGTGATGCGGCAGCGTCGCGAGTGGGAGCGCTTCCACCGCAACACCGAGGAGACGACGGCCGAGACGGCCTCGGAGTTCGCGCACTGGGTGGCCGACCGGTTGGATCCCGGGGTCCACGTCGTCGACCTCGGCGCCGGCTCGGGCTCCGACGCCCTCTGCCTGGCGGAGGGCGGCTGGTCGGTGACCGGCCTCGACTACGCCCGCGGCGCCTTCCGGCACGCCCAGGCCGCCCGCCGGACCAGCTCCGCGGCCGTCGACCTGCGCGCGATGAACCTCTACGACCTGCGGGACGCGCTGACCATGGCCGCCTCGGTGGTGCACGAGCACCCAGGACCGAGGGCCCTCTACAGCCGCGACCTCCTCGACGCGCTCGAGTCCGACACCGTCGAGGTCTTCTGGCGGGTCGCCGACATGGTGCTGCGCGGTGAAGGTCGGGCCTTCCTGGAGTGCGGGACGAGGCCGGGTCCGGAGACCGCCGAGCCGGTGCCCGGAGGCAGGCGGCGCCCCGTGCCGTTGGCCGAGGTCGAGCGGGCGGTGCGCGAGCATGGCGGCCGGGTCGACGAGGTCGAGCACCTGCGGGTCGACCCCGGGCCCGGTGTTCCGGCCGGAGCGCCCGCGTGGAGGATGGCTGTGTCGTGGTCACGCTGACCACCCCCAGCATCGGTGCCCAGCCGAGACGAGCCCGGGAGGGACGAGGATGACCGAGCGTGTCTACCTGCACGTGGGGGCCCCGAAGTCGGGCACGACGTACCTGCAGCGGGTGCTCGAGGCGAACCGGGACACGCTGACCGCGGCGGGCGTGCTGGTCGCTGGGGAGACGCACCTGCAGCTGGTGCATGCCGGCATGGTGGTCCGAGAAGACCCGCGCCTCGACGACCTGCCCCCTCGGGCGCGACAGTCCTGGGCGCGGCTGGTCGAGCAGGTCCGTGGCTGGCACGGCCCGGTGGCGGTGGTCAGCTACGAGCTGTTCGCGGGCGCGTCTGCGGACCAGGTCGCGACCGCGCTCGCGGACCTCGCCGGGCTCGAGGTGCACGTGGTGATCACCGCCCGTGACTTCGCCCAGGCGCTGCCCTCGGCGTGGCAGGAGCGGCTGAAGTTCGCGCTCACCACCACGTTGGAGGACTGGAGCCCGCGCCCCGAGGAGGACGGCCCCCGCGCCGAGTGGGGTTGGCGGACGATGGACCCTGCGGGGGTGGCCGCCCGGTGGGGCCGCGACCTGTCCGCCGAGCACGTGCACGTGGTCACCGTGCCGCGGGCCGCCGACGGCCCGGACGAGCTCTGGCACCGCTTCGCCGCCGCGTGCCGCCTGGACGTGCCGGGGCTGGACCTGCGGGTCGAGCGCGCCAACGAGTCGCTGGGGCTGGTCGCCGCCGAGCTGCTGCGGCGGGTCAACGAGCAGGTGACGGCACCGATCACCGGCAACCGGGAGCAGGCGCGCTGGCTGCGCGACACCCTCGCCCACGGGGTGCTGGCCGGGCTCGACCGCGAGCCGATCGGCCTGACCGACGCGCAGTTCGAGGACGCGGTCGTCCGCAGCGAGGCCTGCATCGATACCCTGCGGTCCAGCTCCTACGACCTCCGAGGCGACCTGGAGGACCTGCGTGCGGTCCGTCCGGAAGGCCGGACGCCGCGCGAGGTGGCCGATGCGGAGGTGGCTGCGCTGGCGGCGCGGGCGCTGGTCGGTCTGCTCGTGCTGATGCGCGAGCGCACCGTCGAGGGCGAGGGGTCGGCCCCGGACGCGCCGGCAGCCGCCGTACCCCCGTCGACGGCGAGAGGGCGGGTCAAGGGCATTGCCAAGACCCTGCTGCAGGGGTCGGGCGCCCGGGTCCTGTCGCGGGAGAACCAGCGGCTCCAGGATCGTGTCGCCGTGCTGGAGCAGACGCTGCAGGAGCGCCGACGCACCCAGCTTCGGGTCGCCGAGCTCACCGACCTGGTGACCGAGCTGCTGCTGCCTGTCTCCGGTCGTGACGAGGCGGCGATGCGCTCCGCGCTCGAGGAGTACCGCAAGGTGTCCTCGTCGTGATCGGCGAGGTACGCCGCCGGGTGAGCTCGGTCTCCGGGATCGGCGAGGTGCGGGAGCTGCGCCGGCGGGTGGAGTCGCTTGAGGACGCGGTCGCCGAGGAGGCGGTCCTCGACGAGCTGCTCGGCCGTCAGGTCGACGAGCTCGGTGCTGTGGTCGTCGCACTGGCCGAGCGCGCAAGCTCCCGCTCAGGACCGCCGTACGACGGTGCGCCGGCGCGGCTGTGAGAAAGACCGCACACCGCCAGACCGCTTTGTGGCGCCCGCCACAGCACACGCTGCCCCGGCCGCGCCATACTCGCCCCAGCCACCGGATACTCATCGGTAGGTAAGTCGTCGAGCGCCACCACCACACCGGGAAGGACGTGCCGCATGGCCCGCCTCTGCGAGACCGAGGGTCTCACCGACATCCAGGAAGAGATCCTCAAGACCGTCCGCGCGTTCGTCGACGAGAAGATCCTCCCGGTCGCCACGGAGCTCGAGCACCGCGACGAGTACCCGACCGAGATCGTCGAGGGGCTCAAGGAGCTCGGCCTGTTCGGGCTGATGATCCCCGAGGAGTACGGCGGCCTGGGGGAGTCGCTGCTGACCTACGCCCTCGCCGTGGAGGAGATCGCCCGCGGCTGGATGAGCGTGTCCGGCATCGTCAACACCCACTTCATCGTCGCCTACATGCTGCTCCAGCACGGCACCGAGGAGCAGAAGCAGAAGTACCTACCGCGGATGGCCACCGGCGAGGTCCGCGGAGCGTTCTCGATGTCCGAGCCGGGCTGCGGCTCGGACGTGTCGGCGATCAAGACCAAGGCCAGGCGCGGCGACGACGGTGACTACACCATCGACGGCCAGAAGATGTGGCTGACCAACGGCGGCTCGGCCAACCTGGTCGCGGTGCTGGTCAAGACCGACGAGGGCGCCGACTCGGTCTACCGGAACATGACCACCTTCCTGGTCGAGAAGGAGTCCGGCTTCGGGGAGACCGCGCAAGGTGTCACCGTGCCGGGCAAGATCGAGAAGATGGGCTACAAGGGGGTCGACACCACCGAGCTGATCTTCGAGGGCCACCGGATCGCGGCCGACCAGATCCTCGGCGGCCAGCCTGGCAAGGGCTTCTACCAGATGATGGACGGGGTCGAGGTGGGCCGCGTGAACGTCGCGGCCCGCGGGTGCGGCGTCGCCCACCGGGCCTTCGAGCTCGGCGTCGCCTACGCCCAGCAGCGGGAGACCTTCGGCAAGAAGATCGCCGAGCACCAGGCCGTGCTGTTCCGGCTGGCCGAGATGGGAACCAAGGTCGAGGCCGCCCACCAGATGATGGTCAAGGCCGCCCGCACCAAGGACTCCGGTCAACGCAACGACCTCGAGGCCGGGATGGCGAAGTACCTCGCCAGCGAGTACTGCTCGCAGGTCGTCGAGGACTCCTTCCGGATCCACGGCGGCTACGGCTTCTCCAAGGAGTACGAGATCGAGCGGCTCTACCGCGAGGCGCCGATGCTGCTGATCGGCGAGGGCACGGCCGACATCCAGCGGATGATCATCGGCAGGCGGCTCCTCGAGGACTACAAGCTGCGGTGAGGCGCACCGGCGCGCACCGGCCCGCGACGGCCCGGGGTGCGTGAGAGGCTGCGGACATGCGGATCGTGGAGGCGTTTCGTCGTCAGGCAGAGGCCTGCTCGAACCTCGGCTCACCCATGTACGCCGAGCTGCTGGACCGGCTGGTGGCCGACCTGGAGGCCGGCGGGCCGTCCGCGACGGTGCTCGCCGGGCACGAGCACGATCCGGGACCGTCCGCGCTCGGGCTGCGGCTGCTCGGCAGCGTGCACCGGCTGGTCCTCGAGCGCCGGGCCGGTGAGCTGGCCACGTTCTACCCCTCGGTCGGCGGCACCTGGGAGCCCGAGGGTGGCTGGGTCGCCTTCCGGGACCTGCTCGACCGGCAGCCGGACGCGGTGCGGGAGTGGCTCGACCGGCCACCGCAGACCAACGAGGTCGGCCGGGCCGCCGCACTCGTCGGCGGCCTCCTGCACCTCGAGGACCCGTTCCGGTTGCCGGTGCGGTTGTTCGAGATCGGGGCGTCCGGCGGGCTGAACCTGCTGGCCGACCGGTTCGCCTACGTCGACGAGTCCGGCGCCGTCCACGGCGACCCTGCCTCGCCCGTGCTGCTGGAGAACGCCTGGCGCGGACGGGCGTTGCGGCCCTGGCCGGCGCTCGGGTTCGTCGAGCGCGCCGGCTGCGACGTGATGCCGGTGGACCCGCGCACCACCGAGGGACGCACCACGCTGACGGCGTACGTCTGGCCCGACCAGACCGCCCGCTTCGAGCGCCTGCGCGGCGCGCTGGCGCTGGCGGCCGAGCACCCCTACGAGGTCCGGAGGCAGAGCGCCGTCGACCTCGTCGCAGGGCTGGAGCTCCGGCCCGGCACCACCACCGTGCTGTGGCACAGCGTGATGTGGCAGTACCTCTCCTCGCCGGAGCAGGACGCCGTGTCGGACCGGGTCGCCGCCCTCGGCGCGCAGGCCACCGACGAGGCGCCGTTCGTGCACCTGTTCCTCGAGCCGACCCGGCGCACCCCGGACAGCGCGCACGACTTCCTGGTGGTGCTCCAGACCTGGCCGACAGGGGAGCAGCGCTTCCTCGGTGACTCCGTGGGCCACGGGCTGCCCACCACCTGGGACTAAACCTCTCGACCACCAGGGGCCGCCGTGACAGGGTGGCACCACCCCCGCGACGGCGCCGGGGACTCGACGCTGGAGATGGCACCCATGACGCAGAAGCAAGGCTCCGACAACGGGGCGGGCAACGACGACATCAAGGCCAAGATGCGCGAGGCGCTCGACCGCAAGCAGGCCCACGACCACCCGAGGACGGCGCCGGCTCCCGGTCCAAGGCCCACGGGCCCGAGGTTGTCGGCGGGGCGCCGAAGATGCACCGTCGCAAGGCCGGAGGCGGCGGGAGCTGATCGGCCAAGGCTGTCCCTGCCGCGTGGCCGGGGTCGGCCCCGCCATCGAGTGGGAGAAGCGTTTTTTATCGCTGTCGGGGCCGACCCCGCCCGCGCGTCCGTGACCGTCGTCCGGCATCCTGTCAGCGAGTCGAGGCGAGGAGCAGCGGATGCAGTTCGGGCGGAGCTACGAGGAGTTCGAGGTCGGGGCGACGTACAAGCACTGGCCGGGCAAGACGGTCACGGAGTACGACGACCACTTGTTCTGCCTGCTGACGATGAACCACCACCCCCTGCACCTCGACGCCAACTACGCGGAGAACACCACCCAGTTCGGGCGCAACGTGGTGGTCGGCAACTACGTGTACTCGCTGCTGCTCGGCATGAGCGTCCCCGACGTCAGCGGCAAGGCGATCGCCAATCTCGAGGTCGAGTCGCTGCGTCACGTGGCGCCCACGTTCCACGGTGACACCATCTACGGCGAGACCACTGTGCTGGACAAGTGGGAGTCGAAGTCGAAGGACGACCGCGGCGTGGTGCACGTGGAGACCATCGGCTACAACCAGGACGGCACCGTGGTGTGCGTCTTCCGTCGCAAGGTGATGGTGCCCAAGGACAGCTACCTGGCCGAACGGGGCGGCGAGCAGCCGGCCCGTCCCGCTCCGGTCCCGGACAGGAACTGGCCCGGCCGCGAGGTGTGAGCGTCGTCACGCCCGGGTATCACGCGCCTGACCGGCCGTCTCGATTGGCGGACAACGCGGACATCCTGGCAAGGTGATGCGACGTGACTACTCGGACCACGACTCCTGCACCCACCGGCGAGAAGACCTTCTTCGGTCAGCCCCGCGTCCTCGCCAACCTCTTCGGCGTCGAGATGTGGGAGAGGTTCTCCTTCTACGGGATGCAAGGCATCCTGCTGATCTACCTCTACTACTCGGCGTCCAAGGGTGGCCTCGGGATCGACGAGGGCGTGGCCGCCGGCATCGTGGGGGCGTACGGCGGCGGGGTCTACCTCTCGACCGTCTTCGGGGCCTGGCTGGCCGACCGGGTGATCGGTCCGGAGCGGACGCTGTTCTACAGCGCGGTCGTGGTGATGCTCGGGCACATCTCCCTGGCGCTGGTCCCCGGCCTGGCCGGCGTGGGCCTCGGTCTGGTGCTGATCGCGCTGGGCAGCGGCGGCGTCAAGGCGAACGCCACCTCGCTGGTCGGCTCGCTCTACGACGAGCACGACGAGCGGCGTGACGCGGGCTTCTCGATCTTCTACATGGGCATCAACCTCGGCGCGCTGGTCGGTCCGCTGCTGACCGGGCTGTTGCAGAAGAACTGGGGCTTCCACTTCGGCTTCGGCCTGGCCGCCGTCGGCATGGCGATCGGCCTGGTGCAGTACACCTTGGGTCGCAGCGGCCTGCCCGACGAGACCCGGACGGTGCCGCACCCGCTGCCGGCGGGCTCGGCCCCGAAGTTCGTCGTCGCGGGTCTGCTCGCGGTGGCCGCGATCGTGGTGCTGTGCCTGACCGGTCTGATCAACACCGGCAACCTGGCCGACATCGTGGCCTGGGCCAGCGGGATCGCCGCGGTGATCTACTTCGCGGTGATCCTCACCAGCAAGCAGGTCACCGGTGTCGAGCGCCGCCGGGTCTACGCCTTCATCCCGATGTTCATCGCGAGCGCGGTGTTCTGGTCGCTCTACCAGCAGCAGTTCACCGTCGTCACGATCTACAGCGACAAGCGCCTCGACCGGACGTTCTTCGGCTGGGAGATGCCGGTGTCGTGGGTGCAGTCCATCAACCCGATCTTCATCATCGTGCTGGCCGGTGTCTTCGCGGCGATGTGGACCAAGCTGGGGGACCGGCAGCCCTCCTCCCCGATCAAGTTCGCGCTCGGGACCATCAGCATCGGGGTGTCGTTCCTGCTGTTCATCCCGATGTCCGGAGGCGGGCCCAACAGCGCGCCGCTGCTCGGGCTCGCGGGCGTCCTGCTCTTCTTCACCATCTCCGAGCTGCTGCTCTCGCCGGTCGGGCTGTCGCTCTCCACGAAGCTGGCGCCGGCCAAGTTCGAGACCCAGATGGTCGCGCTGTTCTTCTTGTCGGTGGCGCTCGGAACGGCGATGTCGGGACTCCTGACCGGCTACTACGATCCCAAGAACGAGGTTCCCTACTTCACGGTGCTCGGAATTGCTGCCATCGTGGTGGGCGTGATCCTCGCCGCGTGTGCCCGGCCCATTCGTTCGCTGATGAGCGGTGTGAGGTGAGCGCACCCACCGGAGAAGCCGAGCCCGCCACCGAGCTCTGGCTCGTGCGGCACGGGGAGACGGAGTGGAGCCGCGACCGCAAGCACACCTCCGTCACCGACCTGCCACTGACCGACTCCGGGGTCGAGGTCGCGCACGGGCTGGCCGAGCGGCTGCGGGAGACCAGCTTCGACCTGGTGCTCACCAGCCCGCGGCAGCGGGCCCGTCGCACCGCCGAGCTCGCGGGGTTCGCCGACGCCGAGGTCGACAAGGACCTCGTCGAGTGGGACTACGGCGACTACGAGGGCATCACCACCGACGAGATCCGTGAGACCGTCCCGGGCTGGACGGTGTGGACACACCCCTCGCCGGGCGGCGAGTCGCCGGCTGCGGTGTCCGAGCGGCTCGACCGCGTGGTGGAGCGGGTGCGCGGCACGGTGGGCCGGGCGCTGGTGTTCGGCCACGGGCACGCGCTGCGCGCGCTCACGGCGCGCTGGCTGGACCTGCCGGTGCAGGAGGGGCGGCTGTTCGTCCTGGAGACGGCTGCCCTGAGCGTGCTGGGACAGGAGCGCGAGACCCCCGCGGTGCTCCGCTGGAACGTCTGAGCCAGGCCGGCCGGGCTCGCTGCCGAGCGTCCCTGTACCTCACCCCTGGGCGAGCACGCCCCAGGACACGAGCGTCGGGAGCAGACCAGGCGAGGTCCGCAGGGCCGAGATCTCCTCACGGCTGAACCAGCCGATGTCCGCGGCGTCGTCGGCGGCGCGGACGTCGGCCGGGTCCTGGCCGGGGAGGGAGCGCAACGGAAGTCGCGGACGAGCGCCGTCCCCTGCCCGGGCAGCGGCAGCTCCACCTCGCCGACTGGCTCACCGACGACCACGCTCAGTCCGGTCTCCTCCAGCACCTCCCGTGCGCAGGCCTGCTCGTAGGACTCGCCGGGCTCCAGCCTGCCTCCCGGCAGGCTCCAGCAGCCCTTGTCCGGCTCCTTGCCACGCTGGATCATCAGCAGCCGGCCCTGCTCGTCGAAGACGACGGCAGCGGCGCACGGGACCCGTGGTGCGGACATTGCGCGACTCTAGGCCCAGGCGCCCGCGGCTGCCAGTAGACCGCACGACGTCCGCAGGTGCCCTGGTTACTCGCTCCAGCAGGCGATGACGGCGGCGGCGACGCTGTAGGCGGACTGCTCGGCTGAGAACCCCGGCGGAAACGCGCTGGCGGACAACCCGGTGGCGTCGACGCGAAGAGTCTTGCCGTCCTTGAGGAAGACAACGACGCCGTCGGTCGTCTGGAAGGCGGGGAGACCGAAGTTCTGCATGCCGTCGATGGAGTCCGCGTCGTCGAACTCGGCCCGTGTCTGGGCGAAGTAGGTGGTGCCGGAGGCCTCGTCGGTGGCATCGTGAACACTCAGCTTCAGGTCCCCCTCGGGCAGCTGATAGGTGCAGCTGAACACCTGGTGGGACCAGGTGCTGCTCGAGGCCGGTGGGTCTGAGAGCTGGAAGGTGCGCACGACGGCGTCACGGGTCTCCCCGGAGCAGATCATCTGCGCGGACTCTGAGGGCCGTGAGTCGGTTGCCGTCGCAGAGCTCGACATCGCCGAGTCGCTCATCCGGGATCCGTCGGGCATGGTGTGCTGCTCCTCGCCACCGGCCGTCGCGGTGGAGCAGCCTGCGGTGACCAGGACGGTGGCTGCTGCCAGGCTCCACAGGGTCCAGCGCCGGGGGACGCGCTGGACCAGCACGGAGACCGCGATCAGGATGCTGATGGTTTCGGCGAGGACAGCGGCCATCCCCAGCGGTTCGGTCCAGTTGCCGACGTCGTCACCGAGGTGTGGCAGCGCCGTGGCGCGGGACACGACGTAGGCGGTGACCGCGAGCGCATTGACCACGACGCTGACCGCCCAGACCGGGAGGGTGTCGGCAACAAGGAGGGTGGCCGCCAGTGTGACGCTCACAACGCTCAGTGCGATGAACAGCACACCAATGTAGGGGGCCTCCGCCAGGTGGTGTGGGGTGACCGGTAGATGGGCGGCGGCGACGGCCAGCAGGGCGACTCCTGCGGGCCGTCTCGCCGAGGAGCGAAGTGGCGACCCCGTCCGGCCTGACCGGCGGGCGAATACTCGGTGCGTGCTCATGGAGCGTCCTCGATCATGAGGTCGGGGGGCGGGTGACACGGGTGAGGTGGGCGAAGACCACTTCGTTGCCGGTGTGGTGGCCGATGGCCCGGTCGAAGTCACTGCAGGTGATCAGCCGCAAGGTCGGAGTCCCCAGGTCCCCGCCGTAGACCAGCTTGGTGGGGAACTCGGCCTTGGGGAAGTCGCGCACCGCGTCAACCGTGAAAGTCACCTTGATGCGGTCGCGGCGGAGCACCGTGATCGTGTCGCCGGGGCGCACGTCGCCGAGCCGGAAGAACACCGATGGTCCCTGTGTGCTGTCCACGTGACCCTCGATGATCGAGGGCCCAGGCTGGCCGGGGGTGGGGGAGTTCTCGAACCAGGCGGCTTGGTTCAGCCGCGGTCCGCTGGGGACCGCCAACGTTCCGTCGGGGTTCTTGCCGATCGGGAACACCGGGGAGTCCACCCCGATCGATGAGATGGTGATCGAGACCGGCTCGGAGGCCGGGAGCGGCTTCGCCGGTTCCGGGGAAGGCTCTCCACTCGGTGACGGGGGTTCAGAGACGGCGGGCGGTGCGTGCAGCGTCCCCGCCGCCGAGGGCGGGACCACCGGCGCGGCTCGCTGCGAGAGCGCAGCGATGAGAACCAGCGTGACCCCGAGGGCGACGGCCGCCAGGGCGAGCGCGGTGCGCCCGCCCCGGAAGCTGTCGTGTGACATAGCTGCTACCTCGTCGACCGTGAGATCAGCCGGCGTTGACCGTGGACCGCTTGCGGGTGGAGAACAGCACACCGCCTGCGACGAGCAGGCCGCCTCCGAGCGCGAGAAGACCGGAGTCCTCGATGCCCGAGGTGGAGCCGGTCCCGGTGGCGACCCCTCCGGTCGGCATCGACGTCAAAGCCCCACACAGTGCCGGCGACGTGGCTGCCAGCGGCAGCGAGGGGACCAGGTCGCTCTTCGCGTCCTGGGCCTCCTGGCTCAGGGTGGCGGGGTCGAGACCGTGGACCACGATCACCCCGGTGCCGGCCTCCAGCGCCGACATGGTCTTGCTGTCGAGCGTGAAGGTCCGGTGGTAGTCGACGCTGCCACCGGCCGGCGCGACCTTGAGGTCGGTGCCGGCAGCGGGGCTGGTGTCGCCCTTGGTGCTCAGCGTAACCCCGATCCCGCCGTACGACGGTGCACCCTCGGTGGTGCTGATCACCCCGTCGCCGTTCTGGTCCGCATCCATCGTCGGACACGTGCCCTGGGCGCCGATGTGGATGTGCTGCACGTGCGGGTAGGCGGCGCCGTTGAACTGATCGGCCAGTCCGCTGAAGCTCTCGTCGACAGTGGCCTGGTTCCCGTTGACAGTCATCGTGAAGCTGCCCGAACCGCCCGAGCCGTTGATCGCGTTGAGCGTGGTCTGGTACGTGGTGCCGGTGTCCGCGTGTGCCGCCATCGGCATCATCATCAGCGGCACAGCCGCCGCGGCCAAGGGTGCGAGGAGTCGTAGCGAGCGCTTCATAGGATGTGAATTCCTTCCACCTGTTGTCGCCGGGGCACCCGAGTGGCACGCATCGGCCTGATATGAGGCATTCGGCATGAAGCGGTCTTTGGATTGCTTTCGCGCACATATCTCATTGCGGAGCGGGCGGGCGGCCATCTGGTGGAGCAGCGGCTCGTGCCTTGACGCACCGCACCCGTGCGCATGAGGGTGAGACATGACGCTGGCCGCCGGATGTCCCCGCTGCACCTCGCCCGTCACCGAGAAGAACCACGAGTGGGTCTGCCCCGACCACGGCACCGTGACACCGCTGTGGCGCCCGGACACGGCGGGCTACGAGGACTTCGCCGACCACCTGAACCGGTGCGCCGCGCTGCCGAGCTTCCTGCCGTGGCCGATCACGCCGGGCTGGGCGATCACGGACTTCGGCTGCGTCGCGACGCCGGGGAAGGACGCGCGGGCCGCCTTCGTCTCGTGCGCCGGGCCGACCGACCTCGACGGCGTGGTCGAGGTCACCGTCATCTCCGAGGAGCCCGGCGTGGGCCTCGGCGCCCGGTGCGCGGGGTGGCCCGCACCGACCCGGGCGCGGACATCGGCGACGGGGTGCCGCACGCGAAGGTGAGGGTCAACGGACACCCGATCCCGTTGTGGACGGTCTCCACCAGCGACACCGACGTCACCTTCGACCGCACCGTGTTCGCCGGAGAGGCCCAGGGCCGCTGGCTGTGGCTGGTGCTCCGACCGGCCTCGGCGGCGCTGCTGCTCCAGGACGAGTGGGTGCTCCACGACCTCTCCGACCTGGGGCCGGCGTTGATCGACCTGCCGTTCGGAGGGGCGCCGCCGGCCTGGTGAGCCGCCCCGCGTCCTCCCGGGACCGGGCGTGCCCGGCGTTAGGCTGACCGTCGTGCGGATCGACCTCCACACCCACTCGAACCGCTCCGACGGCACGGACCCGCCCGCGGAGCTGGTGCGCCGTGCGCGTGCCGAGGGCCTCGACGTCCTCGCCCTCACCGACCACGACACCACCCACGGGTGGGCGGAGGCGGCGGCCGCAGCCGAGGAGCTGGGGATCCGGCTGGTGCGGGGCATCGAGATCAGCACCCGTTACGCCGGCTCCGGGGTGCACCTCCTCGCCTACCTCCCGGACCCGGACCACCCCGAGCTGATCGCCCAGCTCGACCGTGTCCTGGACGGTCGCAACGGCCGGTTGCCGGCGATCCTGGAACGGCTGGCGCGCGTCGACATCGACCTCGACGAGGACGACGTACGCCGGCTCGCGGGGAACGCCGCGGCCCTCGGGCGGCCGCACGTCGCCGATGCGCTGGTCGCCAAGGGAGTCGTCGCCTCCCGCGACGAGGCCTTCGCCCGCTTCCTCGGACCCGGTGGCCCGGCCTACGTCAACCGGTACGCCCCCGACGTCCGCGCGATGATCGCTCACGTCACCGCGGCAGGAGGGGTGAGCGTGCTGGCCCACCCCTGGGCCGGCCGCCACGAGCACAGTGCCCTGGACCGGGCCGGGCTCGCCGAGCTCAAGGAGGCGGGCCTCGCCGGCATCGAGGTCGACCACCAGGACCACGACGCGCTGACCCGGCAGCGGCTGCGCGACCTCGCCTGGGACCTCGACCTGGTGCGCACCGGCTCCAGCGACTACCACGGCACCGGCAAGGTCGACCACGAGCTGGGCTGCAACACCACCGATCCCGGGCAGTTCGAGCGGTTGCTCGAGCTGGCGGCAGCCGCCGCCTCCCGGGTGAGCGGCAGCACCCCGGACGTCGTCGGGCAGTGACCCCGGCCTGGCCGTCCGTCGCGGTGGCGCCGCCGGCCGGACCGGGTGAACCCGGGCGTGACCGCCCCGCGAGCCGCCGGGCTAACCGGCGTCCGGGTCGGTGGCCTGTCCGCCGTCGAAGCGCCGCTGGATCTCCTGGGCACGGCGCAGCGCGGCCTCGGCCCGGTGGCGCGCTGACTCCGCCCGCCTGAGGGCCGCCTCGGCCCGGGCAAGGGCGGCCTCCTGGCGGCGCCGGGCGGCCCGGTCGGCGTCGGAGAGGCTGGGTGCCCCGCCCGTGTCGATGTCGGTCTGCTGGCCGTCGAGGAAGTCCTGCACCTCGTCGCGCCCGGTCTGCTCGTCGTCGAGCTGCTTCTGGCGGGTGTCGCGCCGCTCCTGCTCGCGGTCGAGGTCGGACTGCCGGTGCGCGAGGTCGACCCGGGTCGGGAAGGACCCGTCGAGGCCGGACCGTTCCCGGTCGAGGTCGGACTGTTGGCGGTCGAGCCGGTCCTGCTCGTGGTCGGCGATGACCTGCTGTCTCGTCGCGATGCTCTCGTCGAGCTCCGAGAGGGCCTGCTCCCGGTCGAGGTCGGTCTGCGAGTGACTCGCGGAGCGAGGGTCGGGCGGTTGCGTCATGGCTGGTCCTCGGGGTGCTTCGGGGCGAGGGTGGGCAAGAGGGGGGCGGGTCGACCGAGATGGTAACCCTGCGCGTAGTCCACCCCGAGGGCGATCAGCAGGTCGAGGGTGTCGAGGTCCTCGACGCCCTCGGCGACCGTGACCGAGCCGAATCCGCGGGCCAGGTTCACCACGGCCTCGACGACGTGCCGGCTGGCGGGGTTGTGACACAGGTCGTGCACGAACTCGATGTCGATCTTGAGGTAGTCCACGGGCAGCTGCTTGAGGTAGGCGAACCCGCTGTGCCCGGTGCCGAAGTCGTCCAGCGCGACCTTGCACCCGAGGTCGTGGATGCGTTCGACGAACCGGCGTCCGGCCTCCTCGTTCGTGATCACGGCGGTCTCGGTGATCTCGAAGACCAGCAGCGCCGGGTCTGCCGCCGTCGCGCCGAGCCACTGCTCGATGTCGGCGAGGATCGCCGGATCGCTGACCGAGGCGGCCGAGACGTTCACCTCGACGGCGTGGCCGGCTGCGGCGAGGTCGATGGCACGCCGGAGGACCCAGCGGTCGATGTCCCCGATCAGTCCGTACTCCTCCGCGATGGCCAGGTAGTCGCCCGGCGGCGAGAGGGCTCCGTCCTTCTCGACGACGCGCAGCAGGAGCTCGTGCTGGGTGACCGACATCGAGGACAGGGCGACGATCGGCTGGGCGTACAGCAGCAAGCGATCTTCCGCCAGAGCCGTCTCCACCCGTTGGATCCACACGACGGCGCTGAGCTCCTCCTGCATCCGCTCCTGCTCGGCCCGCAGGTGGGTGGCGTCCATGAACACGACGACGGAGCCGTCACTCTCAGCGGACCCCAGCGGAGACACGGTGTAGTAGACGGGGAGGGCGACCCCGTCGCGACGCAGGAAGAGGTCGTCGTCAACCTGGAGCACCTGGGCCTGCTCACGGGCACCGCCGATCGGGCACCCGTCCGCCGGGTGGACGGTCCCGTCCGACCGTCGGTGCCGGGTGATGTCGTGGAGGCGCTGGCCGCGGATCTCGTCCAAGGACCAGCCCAGCATGGACTCCGCGGCCCGGTTCATCAGGGTGACGCCGCCCTCGGCGTCCAGCGCGAACAGTCCCTCGGTCATGCTGTCGGTGACCGTCTGCAGGTGATGGCGAGCGGCCCGGGCGTCGTTCTCGGCGCGGTCCTGGCCCGACACGTCCATCCCGATGCCCAGCGTCCCGGTGACCAGGCCGTCGCCGTTGTGCAGGTCCGTCCACCGCAGGTGCCCGATGAAGGTGGTCCCGTCCTTGCGGGAGAGCTCGAAGCGGCCGTCCAGGACCGCATTGCGCCTCTCGACGACCGATACCGGTCGCGGGTCGGTCAGCTCCGGCACGGTTCGGCCGAGAGCCTCCGCCTGCGACCAGCCGTAGAGATGCTCGGCGCCGGCGCTCCAGCGCGTGATGCGGAAGTCCCTGTCCGTGCCGACCACGGCGACCTTGAACTGGTCGAACACCGCCGACTGGGCCCGTGCTTCTTCCTCCAGGCGCCGACGTTCGGTGACGTCGGTGTGCGTGATGACGATCCGTGCCGGGCCCTCCCCGCTGAACGGCGTCGCCGCGAACGTGAACCAGCGCTGGTCCAGGGCGTAGTCGAAGACCACCGGATCCCGCCGACCGGCCAGCAGAGCCCGGATCTCCTCGCCGGCCCTGCGTGCGCCCGGCTCGTCGGGCGCCCGATCGCAGGCGGCCAGGTAGTCCTGGCCCAGGGGCGAGCTCTGGGGCAGCCCCTGGCGCCTGCCGAACTCGCGCCACGCCTCGTTGACGGCGACGATGTGCCCGCGGTCGTCGAGGACGGCGACGCTTCCCCGGATCGAGTCGATCGTGGCCTGCCAGAACGCGGCAGCCTCACGGGCGGCCCGCTCGGCGCGCTGGAGGTCCGTGAGGTCCCTCCCCGCGGCGTACCAGAAACGTCCGTCGCTGACACCACTCCACGAGATCTCGCGGTAGTCGCCGTCGGTGGTGCGCAGTCGCAGGTTGAGCCCCGCGAACGGCTCGCCGGACGCCTGGGCGCCGAGGTTCTCCAACGCGAGGGGGAGGTCGTCGTCGTGGATCAGATCCCGAAGCCGGAGGCGCGGATACTGCGACGAGCTCCACCCGAGGGTGCGGTGCCAGGAAGGGTTCGCCGCGCGCAGCACCCCCCGGCTGTCGGTCACGACGAACAGGTCGTTCGAGGTCTCCCAGAAGATCCGCGGCAGGCCGCCGAGGTCGAGCAACGCGGTCTCCGGCGTCGTCCTGACGGTTGCCGCGTCAGCCATCGCACGCTCCATGGTCCGTTCCGTCCCTCGTCGGCGGGGTCGTTCCCGATGAACGGAGGCCCCCGCCACAGCGCGCTGCAACGTTCCCCACGCTATTGCGTTACGTGCGCTTTGTCCGACAAAGTCGTAAAGGGCAGGCCATGCTCACATCGGTGCGTCTACCGGAGACGGCTGTCCCGCGGAGCTCCGTCAGCGGCGTCCGACGCCCTGCAGCCGGCCGAGCAGCGACGGCGGGACGTAGCGCGCGAGAGCGGTGAGCGCCTGGTAGCGCCTGCTCGGCACCGAGACCCGCTTGCCGCGCTCGAGGTCGGCGAGCGCGTCGCGCACCAGCCGGTCGGCCTCCAGCCACATCCAGGCGGGCGCCGACCCGCGGCTGACGTCCATGCGCGCGTGGAACTCCGTCTTGGTGAAGCCCGGGCAGAGCGCCATCGTCCGCACCCCCTGCTCGCGGTAGGTCAGGTCGGCCCACTGGCTGAACGAGGTGACGTACGCCTTGGCGGCGCTGTAGGTGCCGCGCGGGAGGAAGCCGGCGACGCTGGACACGTTGACGATCGCGCCGTGGCCCCGCCCCACCATCGCGCCGAGGGCGGCGTGGCTCAGGCGCATCACCGCGGTGACCAGTACGTCGAGCATGTCCTGCTCGTCCTCGACGCTGTTGTCGAGGAAGGGTCGCTTGAGGCCGAAGCCGGCGTTGTTGACCAGCAGGTCGACCGGACGGCTGGGCTCGGCCAGCCTCGCCTCGACCCGGCGCAGCTGCTTCCGGTCGGAGAGGTCGGCGACCAGCACCTCGACCGCGACGCCGTACTCCTGGCCGAGGCGGCCGGCCAGCTCGCGCAGCCGGGTCTCGTCGCGGGCGACCAGGACGAGGCCGTGGCCGCGGGCGGCGAGCTGCTCGGCGAAACAGGTGCCGATGCCCGCGGTAGGGCCGGTGACGAGTGCCGTGGGTGCCATGGCCGCCAGCATCCCAGACCGGCCTCCGAGCGGCCCGCGGGCCCGGTGCGGGTCGACCGGACTGCCCGGACCCGAACCACGAACGGGCCGGTCCTGGCATGCGCGTCCCGCGCCGGGTGCCGCCGGCAGAGCTCAGTGGAGCACGTTGACCCCGTCGCTCATGTAGACGTACATCCGCTTGAAGAGACCGTTCTCGAGGTACCAGAAGTTGCAGTTCGTCAGGTGGACCTCGTCGCCGTCCTTGCCGGTGAGCTCGACGCTGAACTGTGAGGCGATGCGGCTGTTGTCCGGGTCGGCGACGTGCCGGAAGTGCACGTGCCGCATCCGGGCTCGGTAGTTGTCGAAGAGCTCTTCGTACATCGCCTTGATCTCGGCGTCGCGGCCCTGGTGCACGGCGTGCGCGGACTGGATGGTGACGACCGCGTCCTCGGCGAAGCAGCTCAGCACGCCGTCGAGGTCGTAGGTGTCGACGTAGTGGAAGTACCGCTCCACCATGTCGACGAGGTATCCGTAGGTGACAGCGGAACCGAGCGTGGGAAGCGTGGTCATGGCGGTCATGCGGCGACTCCTTCGGGAGCTTGGAAGTGTGAGATTGCATACACTGAACCAGCCGCTTTCGCTCAGGGTCAACGGTTCTCGTCGAGAAATCGAAGGATTGTATGGAATCTGGTGATGGATGGGTCTCGAGAGACTCCTGAGTCGTCCGACCGCCACCTCCTGCACCGGTCCCGACCTCCGGGTCGGGCACAATGGGCCGCGTGACCACGACGCTCGCCATCGCGAACCAGAAGGGCGGGGTCGCCAAGACCACGACCGTCGCCTCCCTCGGCGCGGCGCTCGCCGAGCTCGGGCAGCGCGTGCTGCTCGTCGACCTCGACCCGCAGGCGTGCCTGACCTTCTCGCTGGGCATCGACCCGGAGGACCTCGAGCTGTCGGTGCACCACGTGCTCACCAAGGGCCTCGCCCCGGGGGAGGCGGTGATCGCCACCGAGGACGGCGTGGACCTGCTCCCGGCGACCATCGAGCTCGCTCGCGCCGAGGCCGACCTGCTCACCCGGACCGGGCGCGAGCACGTCCTCAAGATGGCGCTGGAGGACCTGGCGGCGGGGGAGGCCGGCGGTCACGACTGGGTGCTGCTCGACTGCCCGCCATCCCTCGGGGTGCTCACCGTCGCCGCGCTCACCGCGGCGGACGGCGTCCTCATCCCTCTGCAGTGCGAGACGCTCTCGCACCGTGGCGTCGGCCAGCTGCTCGACACCGTCCACGACGTACGCCGGTTCACCAACCGCGGGCTGGAGGTGTGGGGCGTGCTGCCGACGTTGTACGACGGGCGCACCAACCACGCCCGGGCGGTCCTGGACAACATCTCCGAGACCTACGAGCTCGAGGTGATCGAGCCGCCGATCCCGAAGTCGATCCGGTTCGCCGAGGCACCCGCGGCCGGCCGGTCGATCCTGTCCACGGCCCGGAGCAACCGCGGCGCCAACGCCTACCGGGATGTCGCGGCCAACCTCCTCGAGCGGGCCGGGCGCTCCACCTAGAGTGACGAGCATGGCCCGCCCTCGCGCCCTCCCCAGGCCTCGTTACCGGCGTCTCGCCGCAGCGGGGAGCGCTCTGACGGTGACCCTGATCGCCGTCTGCGGCGGCCTCGGCGTGCTGCCGGGCACCGGGGCGGCGCTCGCCGCGGACCGGACCGCGACGCTGACCTCCGTGCCCCGGCCGACGGGGCCGGAGACGGCCCAGGACGTGACGGGGCCGGACCCGGCCGCGCAGGCAGGCGCCCGCGGGGCCGCTGAGCAGGGCCCCGCCCGGACCTCCGCCCGGTTCTCCCATGAGAGCGCCGCTCGTGCCGCCCGGGCCCAGGCGGAGCTGGCGGTGCCGGCCGACAGCGGCAGCGGACGCCGGGTGGTCTTCGACATGGCCGCCCAGCGGGTCTGGCTGGTCGACGGCGACGGAGCGGTCCAGCGCACCTACCTGGTGTCGGGCAGCGTCACCGACAACCTGCAGCCCGGTGAGTACGACGTGTGGTCACGCTCGGAGCAGGCCTGGGGCATCGACGACTCCGGCACCATGAAGTTCATGGTCCGGTTCGCCCACGGCGACCACGCCGCGATCGGCTTCCACGACATCCCGATCAAGGACGGCCGGCTGGTGCAGACCCGCGACGAGCTCGGCTCCCCGCGCTCGCACGGTTGCATCCGGCAGTGGCGGCCCGACGCCAAGGCGCTGTGGCGGTTCGCGCCGGTCGGCACCTCGGTCGTCGTGGTCGCCTAGGACTCGACCCGGGCCGCTGCCCTGGGCCAGGGCAGCGCTACCGCGGCGGTCTACTCGCCGGAGGCGGCGCCGGCCGGCTTGGGGCCGCTGCGCCGACGCCGGTTGCGGCTCCGCTTCGGTGCGTCCTCACCGGTGGCCGACGCCTGCGACGGCGCGGCCGTCGCGGAGTCGGTCGTGCCGGCCGGACTCGTGCCGGCGTCCACGCGCTCGCCCGAACGGGTGCGGCTGCGGCTCCGGCTGCGCTTGGGGCGCTCCTCCCGCGAGGAGTCGGCACCTCCGTCGCGGCCGCTGTCGCGACCCGCGTCACGACCGCCGTCGCGACCCGATCCGCGGCTCGAGCCGCGGCTGGAGTCGCGGCTGGAGTCGCGGCTCGAGGAGCGTGCGGCCGAGGGCTCGCGGGGCTTCTCGGGCACCAGGCGACCCTTGGTGCCCGGCGCGATGCCCTGGTCGTGGAAGAAGTGCTCGCTGTTGGAGTAGGTCTCGGCCGGGTCGTCGAACGGCAGGTCGAGCGCCTTGTTGATGGTCTTCCACCGGGTGACGTCGGCCCAGTCCACGAAGGTGATCGCGACACCGGTGGCGCCGGCGCGGCCGGTGCGACCGATCCGGTGGACGTAGGTCTTCTCGTCCTCGGGGCAGTTGTAGTTGATCACGTGCGTGACGTCGGCGACGTCGATGCCGCGGGCGGCGACGTCGGTGGCGACGAGCAGCTTGGTGTTGCCCTCGCGGAACTTCTTGAGCGCCTTCTCGCGGGCGATCTGCTGCATGTCGCCGTGCAGCGGGAGGGCGTCGAAGCCGCGCTCCTGCATGTCCTCGGCGACCCGCTGCGCCTGGCGCTTGGTGCGGGTGAACACGATCGTCAGCCCGGAGTTCTCCGACTGGAGGATCCGCGCGAGCATCTCCGGCTTGTCGAGGTCGTGCACCTGGTAGATGAACTGGGCGGTCGCGGGGACCGTCTGCTGGGACTCCGAGGACTCCGCACGGATGTTCATCGGGTGCCGCATGTGGGTCCGGGCCAGCGCCACGATCGCACCGGGCATCGTCGCGGAGAACAGCATCGTCTGCCGCGTCTCCGGGGTCCGGCTGATCAGCCGCTCGACGTCGGGCAGGAAGCCGAGGTCCAGCATCTCGTCGGCCTCGTCGAGCACCAGGCACTTCACGTGCGAGAGGTCGAGGGCGCGGCGGTTCATCAGGTCGATGAGCCGGCCCGGGGTGCCGACGACGACATCGACCCCGGAGGCGAGGGTGTCCAGCTGGTTGTCGTAGCCGACGCCGCCGTACACGGTGAGCACGCGGATGCCACGGTCGGCGCTGGCGACCGAGAGGTCACTGGAGACCTGCAGGGCCAGCTCGCGGGTCGGGGCGACGACGAGGGCCTGGGGCTTGCCCGGGGCCGCGAGATCGGCGTAGTCGACGTCGCCGGGAGCGACGGTGCGCTGCAGCAGCGGGATGCCGAAGGCCAGGGTCTTGCCGGTGCCGGTGCGTGCCTGGCCGATGAGGTCGGTGCCCATCAGGGCGACCGAGAGCGTCATCTCCTGGATCGGGAAGGGAGTCGTGATGCCGGCCCGCTCGAGGGCGTCGGCGATCTCGGGGAGCACCCCGAGGTCTCTGAAGGTGGTCAGGATCTTGCCTGTTCTCTGGACGACGTGGTCAATTGTGTCTGCCGAGCCGCGGGGCTCCCGCTCCGTGCCAGGGGGGTTGGCCCCGGGCAGCCGAGCGTCCTGCACTCCACGGCGTCTCCCGCCACTGTATCGCTACGCTGCCGACATGACTGAATCGCCGCAGGGGCCGATGCCGCCCGAGCCTGTCGAGCTCAGCCTCGCCGGGCACGGCGACGTACCCTCCGCCGTCGACGTGGCGTTGCAGGACCCGGCCTACCGGGCAGCCGTCGTCGACCTCCTCGGCGCCATCGCCTACGGCGAGTTCTCGGCCTTCGAGCGACTGGCCGACGACGCGAAGCTGGCTCCGGAGATGGCCGACAAGGCCGAGCTGGCCCGGATGGCGGCCACCGAGTTCGGCCACTTCGAGCGGCTGAGCGAGCGGTTGAGCGAGCTCGGCGCCGACCCGTACGTCGCGATGGCGCCGTTCCGCACGGCCTTCGACGACTTCCACTCCCGCACCGCGCCCGCCGACTGGCTCGAGGGTCTGGTCAAGGCGTACGTCGGCGACGGGCTGGCGGCGGACTTCTACCGCGAGATCGCGGCCTTCCTCGATGCGAGCACGCGCGACCTGATCATCGAGAGCCTGTCCGACTCCGGCCAGTCACGCTTCGTCGTGGACCGGGTCCGCCGGGCGATCGAGACCGACCACCGCGTCGGCGGCCGGCTCGCGCTGTGGGGCCGCCGGCTGATGGGGGAGGCGCTCACCCAGGCGCAGCGGGTCGCGGCGGAGCGGGACGCGCTGTCGGCGCTGCTGGCAGGCGGTGTGGACCGGCCCGCGATGGATCTGGCCGCCATCGGGCGGCTCTTCACCCGGCTGACCGAGAACCACTCGCAACGGATGGACGCGCTCGGACTGGCCGCCTGACCCGGGGGTGCCCGACCTGCGCCGCCTGACCTGAACCCTCTGACGGCGGCCGATCGGCGTGGCACCGGCCCACGGCTGACATCCGCTCCGGGAACGACGACGGCCGCCGTGCCACCAGGCGCCCCGCAGGACGCGCGATGGCCTCGACGGCCGTCCCGGCGCAAGGCCGGGAGTCAGGAGCGGAAGCCCACCTGACCGATGCTGGGGGAGCCGATCTCGACGTAGGCCAGCTTGTCGGCGGGCACGATGACCCGGCGGCCCTTGCTGTCGGTCAGCGACAACATGCCCTTGTCGATCGCCGCCCCGACCGCCTTCTCCACCTCGTCGCCGGGCTGGTCCATGTCGAGAACGAGCTCACGGCTGGCGTTCTGGATGCCGATCTTGACCTCCATCGGAGGACCTCCTGTGTCGAGTCAGTGCTCTGTCGGTTCGTCGGTGCGAGGGAACCCACGGATCCCTCGCCAGGCCAAGCCTGCCACCAGGGTGGCTGCCTGCTCGCGGTCGGTGGTCCCTGAGGCGTCGAGCCAGAACCGGGCAGAGACCTGTGCCATGCCCACCAGCGAGACCGACAGCAGCCGTGCCTGGTCGGGAGGCAGACCGGTGTCGGTGTGGATCACCTCGGTGATCGCCTCCGCGCACTCCCGGGTGACCCGGTCGACGCGCTCGCGCACCGACGGCTCGTTGGTGAGGTCGGACTCGAACACCAGCCGGAAGGCGCCGTGCGCGTTGGCGACGTAGTCGTAGAAGACGTGCATCGTGGCGGTGACCCGCTGCTTGTTGTCGTCGGTCGAGGCCAGGGCCTCGCGGCAGGCGTCGATGATCGTGTCGCACGACTGGTCGAGCAGCGCGAGGTAGAGGTCGAGCTTGCCGGGGAAGTGCTGGTAGAGCACCGGTTTGGAGACGCCCGCCTTGTCGGCGATGTCGTCCATGGCGGCGGCGTGGTAGCCCTGGGCCACGAACACCTCGAGCGCCGACTCCAGGAGCTGGACGCGGCGGGCGTTGCGGGGCATCCGGCCCCCGCGGGGCTTCTGCTCGTGCGTCGTGGTCACGTTGGCCGCTCCTCCTGGGTCGCTGGCCCGCAGCCTACTCCGGGGTAATCCACCCGCCGAGCGACACCCGGAGCGCGGGACGACCGCGTCGGGCGGTCCGGGTGGCGCGGGCGGCGCGGGAATCGCGGGCAGTCGCGGGCAGTCGCGGAGGGAGTCACGGGGCACCTGGGGCGGAAAGCGAAAGTAAAGCGCGGGTAAAAAGATGAAAACGAGGCTGGTTGTCCCGTTTTGCACCGTTGATCCCGGGGAATGGTGTTGCATGTGGCTCCCCCGAGCGGGAGGATGCCACATGAGGGGACGGGTTCGCCGTCTTCGATGTGGGGTTTCTTCGCTGGGGGGCCAGCAGACAGACCCGGGACCGCGCTTCGGTGCGACCCACACCTTCGGGGATCCCACATCGCTACGTGGGGGCACGTGGCTCGTTACACGTGAAGAACGAACAAGGGGTGGGTCCTTTGGGCACGACGTCCAGTCCGTCACGTCAGCTGACGTGGCAGCAACGAGGCGCCGCCGTCATGGCAGCGCTCGGCACTCTCATCATGGCTTCCGGCCTCGTCATCCTCAGCGCCCCCAGCGCGACGGCGACGGGCAACGGCGGCCCTCCCGGCAACAACGGCACCGTCAAGATCGACGGGGTCGACTTCGACACCCACCCGGACAACGAGCCGCACCCCGGCTGCACGTTCCAGGTGGACTTCTACGGCTTCGACCAGGGCGACTACTACGCCACCGTCGTCTTCGAGGACCAGGCGCCGACGGCCGATGCCGGCCTCAGCGTGACCAGCGGCAACACGCATCCCTTCATCGGTGGCGACGACAACTCCGGTGGCGGCAGCGAGGCCGGCCTCGACGCGCAGGAGACCTACACGCTCTCCTTCACCGGGGCCCCGCAGCAGAACCAGGGCTACCACGTCAAGCTGACCATCAACGCCCCGTTCTCCCAGGGCAACGACAGCAAGTCCAAGGTCTTCTGGGTCGGTCCGTGCGAGCAGCCGAGCGAGTCCCCGTCGGAGTCGGTGTCGCCGAGCGAGTCGGTCTCCCCGTCGGAGTCGGTGTCGCCGAGCGAGTCGGTCTCCCCGTCGGAGTCGGTGTCGCCGAGCGAGTCGGTCTCCCCGTCGGAGTCGGTCTCGCCCAGCGAGTCGGTCTCCCCGTCGGAGTCGGTCTCGCCGAGTGAGTCGGTCTCCCCGTCGGAGTCGGTCTCGCCGAGTGAGTCGGCGACCGTGCTGCCGAGCGAGTCGATCTCCCCGTCGGAGTCGGAGTCGCCCAGCGAGTCCGCGACGGTGCTCCCGACCGAGACGCTCTCCCCGAGCGAGACGGTCCAGGGCAGTGAGTCGGCCAACGTGGGACCGCCGCCGGCGATCCTCGGCACCCAGGCTGCGGTCCCGACCGCGGTCGAGGCCGGCCTGGCCGGCAACACCGGTGACAGCTCCTCGCACCAGCTCGCCCAGCTGATGGTGGCTGCGGGCCTGGTCATGCTGCTGGCCGGTGGCTGGCTCGGACTGGGACGACGCGACCACGGTGCCCACGAGGCCTGAGCATCGGACTGAGCACGGCGACCACCGCACCCGGTGGCTCGCCGTGCTCGGCCTGTGCCTGGCTGCCGTGACGGTCGCCCTTCCCTGGGCGGCCCCCCGGCTTCTCGACGAGGCCGACCGGGCGGTGGCACGTTTCGCCGCCGCCCCGGTCGCGGCCCCGACACCTCCGCCGTTCGTCGTGGAACCTTCCGTCCGGATGCGAGCCCGGCCAGCGACCGGCGGGCAGGACGGGCAGGACCCGTCCGCCCCCGCGGTGGCCTCGCCCCGCAGCGGCGTGCCCTTGCGGCTGCTGGTCCCCGAGCTCAGGGTGGACGCCCCGGTCGTGGAGATCGGCGTGACCGACGGCGTGCTCTTCCCGCCCGCCGACCCGCAGACGCTCGGCTGGTGGGGCGAGGGAGCAGTCCCGGGCGCGGCCCGGGGCGGCGCCCTGATCACCGGGCACACCGTCCACACCGGCGGCGGGGCCTTCGACGACCTCGAGACGCTGCACACCGGTGACCGGGTGCAGGTGCGCACCACCCGGGGTCTCATCGACTACGCGGTGACCGGCGTGACCGTCTACCGCAAGGCAGGCCTCGCCCGCGACGCGGCCCGGGTGTTCAGCCAGGACGTGCCCGGCCGGCTGGTGCTGATCACCTGCGAGGACTGGAACGGCTCGGGCTACGACTCCAACGCGATCGTCTTCGCCGAGCGGACCGGCCCGAAGAGCGGCTGAGCGGCACGTTCCAGATGACGGGACGCCGGCAGGCGCGCCGCCGTACAGAGGGAACATGGCAGGAGGCGTCGGTGTTGACACCGACGGAACCTGACCCACACGCTGAGGAGCACCTGTGTCCCTGCCACCCCTGGTCGCACCTGCCGACACGCTGACCAACGACGAGGTCCGTCGCTACAGCCGGCACCTGATCATCCCCGACGTCGGGATGGACGGGCAGAAGCGGCTCAAGAACGCCAAGGTCCTGGTGATCGGGGCCGGTGGCCTGGGCAGCCCGGCGCTGCTCTACCTGGCCGCCGCCGGCGTGGGCACGCTCGGGATCGCCGAGTTCGACGAGGTCGACGAGTCGAACCTGCAGCGCCAGATCATCCACGGCCAGTCCGACATCGGGAAGTCCAAGGCGCTCTCGGCCAAGGAGTCGATCGCCGAGGCGAACCCGCTGGTCAACGTCGTGCTCCACGACGAGCGGCTGGACAACGACAACGTGCTCGGCATCTTCGAGCAGTACGACCTGATCGTCGACGGCACCGACAACTTCGCGACGCGCTACATGGTCAACGACGCGGCGTACTTCTTGAAGAAGCCCTACGTCTGGGGCTCGATCTACCGCTTCGACGGGCAGGCCTCGGTGTTCTGGCCGACGGTCGACGAGTTCGCAGCCGACCTCGAGGGCGCGACGTCCACGGTCTCCGAGGCGCCCTGCTACCGCTGCCTCTACCCCGAGCCGCCGCCGCCGGGCATGGTCCCCTCGTGCGCCGAGGGTGGCGTCCTGGGGGTGCTCTGCGCGAGCATCGGCTCGATCCAGGTCAACGAGGCGATCAAGCTGCTGACCGGCATCGGAGACCCGCTGGTCGGCAAGCTGATGATCTACGACGCCCTCGAGATGGAGTACCGCAAGCTCAAGGTGCGCAAGGACCCGAACTGCGCGCTCTGCGGTGAGAACCCCACCGTCACCGGGCTGATCGACTACGACGCCTTCTGCGGCGCCATCTCCGAGGAGGCCGCCGACGCAGCGGCCGGCTCGACCATCTCGGTCGGCCAGCTCGAGCAGTGGCTGAAGGAGCGCGACACCGGCGAGCGAGACTTCGTGCTCGTCGACGTCCGGGAGCCGAACGAGTTCGACATCAACCGGATCCCTGGCTCGGTGCTGATCCCCAAGGGCGAGTTCCTCAACGGCAACGCGCTCTCCCAGCTTCCGGCCGACAAGCCGGTGGTGCTGCACTGCAAGTCGGGCGTCCGGTCCGCGGAGGCGCTCGCGGTGCTCAAGGGCGCCGGCTTCTCCGACGCCGTGCACGTCGGCGGCGGCGTGGTCGCCTGGGTCAACCAGATCGACCCCTCCCAGCCGTCGTACTGACCCGCCGGCCGGCGCCCCCGGCGCCGCGCTGACGTTGGCCCCCGTGTCCTGATCGGCACGGGGGCCTCGTGCTGCCCGGGCCTGTGTCGCGCGCGTGACCTTCCCTGCCCGCGTTCGTTGGGCAGTCAGAGCACGTGGCACGACCTCGGACGGCGGGGGCCTGGATCTCTGGGGGGATCCGGGCCCTCGCGCTGCGCAGCCGGGTGCGGCGCCCGGCTAGGCTGCCCGCGATGAGGGGGCAGAGAAGCGTGCGACCGGTCGCCGCGCTGGTGCCGGCGGTCGCCGTCGGCCTGCTCCTGCTCGTCTGGGCCTCGGTGAGCGACCGGATCGCGGTGGTCAGCCCCTCGGGACGCAAGCTGAGCGTCAACCGCCGGCCGGTTCCGCAGAGCTACCTGCCCTCGCCGCAGCCGGACCCGCTGGAGCAGGCCAGACGCCGCGGTGAGCAGTCGGGGCTGGACCTGAGCTGGATCGGCGACCTGCTGGCCTGGGCGGTCTTCCTGGCCATGCTGGTGCTGCTGCTCCTCCTCGCGCGCTGGGTCTGGCAGCACCGGTGGCGACGGCCCCCGACGCCCTCGCAGACCGACGCCGAGGTGCTTCCCGAGGCCCGCGTCAGCCGGGCGCTGAGCGAGGACGCGCCGGCGCTGCTCGCCGCGATCGGCGACGGCGAGGTGCGCAACGCCATCGTGGCCTGCTGGGCGCGGCTGGAGGAGACCATCGCCGCGGCCGGTCTGCCCCGGCTGCGCCACGAGACCTCGGCGGAGTACGTCGTGCGCGTGCTGCACCGCCTCGACCTCGACCCGCGCACGATCGGCCGGCTCGCCGCGCTCTACCGGGAGGCCCGGTTCTCCGAGCACCCGATGGGCGAGGACGCCCGGGCCGGCGCCCGCGAGGCCCTGGAGCGGCTCCACGACGAGCTGCGGCAGAGCGGCGCGCTCCGGTGAGGGCCTGGGGGGCCGGCCGGCTGGCCGCCGCGGCTGGGCTGTGGCTGGTGGTCACGGTGGCGGCGTACCTGCTCGGCAACCAGCCACGTCCCGGGCTGATCGCGCTGATGATCGCCGCCGGCGCCACGGTGCTCTGGCTGCTGCTCGACGTCTCCGGCGACTCCGAGACGGTCCGCTGGTCCTCGCCGCGGGCGGTGCCGGTCCGGCTGCCGGGGGAGGACCCGCGGCTCGCGCTGCTGCACCGCGTCGTCGTGCAGCACCTCGACTCCCGCGACGTCGGCAACGCGCTGCACCGTCACCTCGCCGAGCTGGCCGACCAGCGGCTCGTGGCCCATCACGGGGTCAGCCGGCGGGCCGACCCCGACCGGGCCGACGCGATCCTCGGCCCCGAGCTGGCCCGGGTCGTCGCGGACGCGTCCGGCGGGCCGCCGTACCCTCGCCTGTCCCTGGACCAGATCGACCTCATCGTCTCCCGAATCGAGGACCTGTGAACGCACTGACCCCGGCCGAGGTCACCCGCACCGCCGGCAGCGTCCTGGACGAGGTCCAGCGCGCCGTGGTGGGCAAGCGGGAGCAGCTCGTGCTGGTGCTCGCCGGGATCCTGGCCGGGGGACACGTGCTGATCGAGGACCTCCCCGGGCTCGGCAAGACCCTGGCCGCGCGCTCGTTCGCCCAGACCCTGGGGCTGCGGTTCACCCGCGCCCAGTTCACCCCGGACCTGCTGCCGGCGGACCTGACCGGGTCGTTCCTCTACGACCAGAAGACCAACGAGTTCGCCTTCCGGCCGGGTCCGGTGTTCACCGGCCTGCTGCTCGCCGACGAGATCAACCGGACGCCGCCGAAGACCCAGGCGGCGCTGCTCGAGGCGATGCAGGAGCGGCAGGTCACCGTCGAGGGGCAGACGTTCCCGCTGGAGGCGCCGTTCCACGTCCTGGCGACGGCGAACCCGGTGGAGTACGAAGGCACCTACCCGCTGCCCGAGGCGCAGCTCGACCGGTTCCTGATCCGGGTCGCGTTCGGCTACCCGACCGCGGACCAGGAGTGGGGCGTGCTGTCGCGGCGTCTGGACCGGCGGCGGGAGGAGCAGGTGCTCGACGCGGTCACCGACGCCGCCGGGCTGCTGGGCATGCAGGCGGCCGTGGAGACCGTCACCGTCGAGGAGAGCGTCGGCCGCTACTGCGTGGCGCTGACCTCCGCCACCCGCGCCCACCACCAGGTCCTGATGGGCTCCTCCCCGCGGGGGGCGCTGGCGCTGATGCTGATGGCCCGCGCCTACGCGGTGATCTCGGGCCGGGACTACGTGGTGCCCGAGGACGTGAAGTCCGTGGCACCGGCGGTGCTCGGGCACCGGGTCACGATCAAGCCGGAGCTGTGGATGGCCGAGGTCAGCGGGGCCTCGGTGGTCCAGCACGTGCTGACGCAGGTGGAGGCCCCCGGGGCCCGCGAGCGGGGCTGAGCCGACGTGTCGCTGCAGGATCTCCAGGTCTCCGCAGGCTGGCGGCCCACCGCGGCGCTGTCCCGCGCCGCGGTGCTCTCCGCGGTGCTCGCCGTCGCGGCGGTGCTGCTCGGGCGGCCCGACCTGCTGGTCCTGGGCGTGCCGTTCCTGGTGCACGCGGCGGTGGTCGTCGTACGGCGGCCCGCCGGCTCGCCCGCGGTGGAGAGCCGGCTGGCGCACACCGCGGTCCGCGAGGGCGAGGCGACCGCCGTCTCGGCGCACCTCACCGGCTGCGAGGACGCCGAGCACGCCCTGGTGGCGGTGCAGGCGGACGCTTACCAGGCGACCCGCCCCGGCCACGGCGTGGTCGGCGCCGCGCTTGCCGCGGACCAGCCCGAGGTGACCCTCGCCGTCCCGGTCGCCTCGCAGCGTTGGGGGCGCCGGACGGCCGGGGAGGGCCTGGTGGCCGCGACCGGGCCGTGGGCGGGTCGCCGCTGGGGGCCGCACCCGCTGCGCCCGATGATGCTGACCACGCTGCCGGTGCCCGGCGTCTTCGACAGCCGGGCGCCCAGCCCGCACCCGATCGGCCTGGTCGGCACCCACCAGGCACGGCGGCCGGGGCAGGGCGGCGAGCTGGCCGACATCCGTCCGTTCCAGCCCGGCGACCGGCTCCGCCGGATCCACTGGCGGCAGTCGCTGCGGACCGGTTCGCTGCACGTGACCGGCACGATCGCGGAGGAGGACAGCAGCGTGCTGCTGCTCGTCGACGCGCTGACCGAGGTGGGACGCAGCGGCGGCACGAGCGGCGCGGCCAGCACCCTCGACGTCGCGGTCCGGGCCGCCGGGGCGCTGGCCGAGCACTACCTGCACCAGGGGGACCGGGTGGGGATGCGGGTGCTCGGGGAGAACGAGCGCAGCACCGTGCCGGTCAGCGGCGGCCGGCGGCACCTGCGGCGGATCCTGGACACCCTGGCCCGGGTGGTGCCAGGGCAGCAGCAGCGCTTCGACGCCGGCCGGCTCCGGCTGCGGGTGCCCGCCGGCGCGGTGGTGATCGTGCTCTCGCCGATGCTCTCCGACGAGGTGGTGACCGCGACCGTGACCCTGGCCCGCAGCGGGATCACCGTCGTCGTGGTGGACACGCTGCCGGGCGGTCGGCCCGGCCGGCCGGACAGTCCGCCGGATCCGGCCGGACCGCCCGCAGCGACGGCCGCGGGCACCCTGGACATCGACCTGCTGGACGCGCCCGGGGACCGGCGCCGACGGCTGGCGTGGCGGATGCGGATGGTCGAGCGGGACCTGCTGCTCGGCCGCGTCGTCCGGGCGGGGGTGCCGGTCGTGCCGTGGCGCGGGCCCGGCACGCTCGACACCGTGCTGCGCGGCCTGCGCCGCCGTGCCCGCAGCCCGCGGCTGGTGTCGCGATGAGCACCGGTACGCCGCTGCGCGGGCCCGGCGGGGTGATCGTCGCGACGCTGGACCAGCTGAGCACGGCCTGCGGCCAGCAGCGGCTGCTCCGTCTGGCGGCCGCCGCCGCGGTGCTGCTCTTCCCGGCGGTGACGACGGCGGCCGGGGGCGGCGTGCACCTCGTCGTCTCCGGGGCGCTGGTCGCCGTCGGGGTGGTCGGCGTGCTGCTGCCGGACTCGAACGCGCCGCTGGCGTGGATGCTGCTGGCCGTCGGCCTGTGGGCGCTCGCCGTCCCGGAGACGCTGTCGGCCTGGACGCTGCTGGCCGCCGCCGACCTGCTGGTGGTGCACGTCGCCTGCGCGGCGGCCTCCTACGGCCCGCCGCCGCTGGCGCTGCCCGCGGGACTGCTGCGGGAGTGGGGCGGGCGGATGGCGGTGATGCTCGCGGTGACCGCGCTGGTGTGGCTGGCCGCCCGGTTCGGTGCCGCCCTCGACCTCCCCGGCAACGCCTGGGTCCTCGGGTCGGCGCTGGCGGTGGTGGCCGGCTGGGCGACGTACCTCCTGCCGCGGCTGCTCGCCCGCGACGGCACGCCGGACCGACCGGCCTCGTAGGGTTGCCGCCGTGGACGAGGAGTACGTCGAGGCGGTGCTGTCGCTCGTGGAGCAGATCCCGAGCGGCCGGGTGACGACGTACGGCACCCTCGCCGAGGCGGTGGGCGTCGGCGGCCCCCGGCTGGTGGGGCGGGTGATGTCGACGTACGGCGGGCCGGTGCCGTGGTGGCGGGTGGTCCGCGCCGACGGCGGCCTGCCGCTGTGCCACGACGGGGTCGCCCTCGCGCACCACCGCGGCGAGGGCACGCCGCTGAAGCCGTCCGGCCGGGTCGACCTGGAGCGGGCGATGTGGTGGCCCCCGGCGCCGGGACGCCCCCGGACTGTCGGTGCCCGATGGTGGGATCGCTCCGTGACGACGTACCACCTGCGCTTTCCCTCGGCCGGCCGCACCCGCGCGCCGGAGCTCGACGAGTTCCAGCGCGCCGTGGTGGACCACGCCGGCGGCCCGCTGCTGGTGCTGGCCGGTCCTGGGACCGGCAAGACCACGACGCTGGTGGAGGCGATCGTCGACCGGATCGAGCACCGCGGGGCCTCGCCCGACTCGGTGCTGGCGCTCACCTTCAGCCGCAAGGCCGCCGAGCAGCTGCGTGACCGGGTCACGGCCCGCCTCGGTCGGACGATGGCGACCACGTTGAGCTCGACGTTCCACTCCTTCGCCTATGGCCTGGTCCGCCGCTACTCCCCGGCCGAGGTCTACGCCGCACCGCTGCGGCTGCTCACCGCCCCCGAGCAGGACGTGATCCTGCAACGGCTGCTCACCGACGAGGCCGAGTCGGTCCGCTGGCCCGACTCGCTCTCCGCGGCGCTGCGCACCCGCGGGTTCGCCCGCGAGGTGCAGGCGGTGCTGGCCCGCGCGCAGGAGAAGGGGCTCGGCTCCGTCGGCCTGCACCGGCTCGGGGTCAGCGAGCACCGCCCCGAGCTGGTCGCCGCGGCGATGCTGATGGACCAGTACGTCGACGTGGTGGACACCGACAACCTCATCGACTACCCGGGGCTGATCGCCGAGGCGGTCGGCCTGGTCACCGGCCCCGACCACCCCGAGGTCCGTGAGGACCTGCGCCGGCAGTTCTCCCACGTTTTCGTCGACGAGTACCAAGACACCGACCCCAGCCAGGTCGCGCTGCTGCAGGCCCTGGCCGGTGACGGTCGCAACCTGGTGGCGGTGGGCGACCCGGACCAGTCGATCTACGCGTTCCGCGGCGCCGAGGTGCGCGGGATCCTCGACTTCCCCGACCAGTTCCGGCACCGCGACGGCCGCCCCGCCGACGTCACGGCGCTCCAGGTGACCCGCCGGTTCGGTTCGCGGCTGCTGCGCGCTTCGCGCTGCGTGGTCTCGGCCAACCACTCCCGCGGGGCGATCGACCGCGAGGTCTTCGACGCCTTCCGGGCGCCCACGCCGACCGACAACGAGTTCGGTCCGGGACGGGTGGAGGTGCGCACCTTCGACACCGCCCGGGCCGAGACCGAGCACATCGCCGACCTGCTGCGCCGGGCCCACCTCGAGGACGGCGTGCCGTGGTCGGACATGGCGGTGCTGGTCCGCTCCGGCCGCTCCACCATCCCGCCGCTGCGCCGCTCCCTCGGCGCGGCCGGCGTCCCGGTGGAGGTGGCCAGCGACGACACCCCGCTGGTGCGGGAGCCGGCGGTGCTGCCGCTGCTCGACGCGCTGCGGGCGGTGATCGACCTCGAGAACGACGACCCGGAGAGCACGCACTACCTCGGGCCGGACCGCGCCGAGGCGATGCTGGTCTCGCCGCTGGCCGGGCTGGACGCGGGCGACGTCCGGGCGCTGGCCCGTCAGCTGCGGACCCGCGAGGTGGAGGCGGCCGTCGCGGAGGACCGGTCCCCGCACCCGTCCCCCGGCTGCTGCGCGACGCCCTGCTGGACCCGGCCCGGCTCGCAGGCCTGGCCGGGCGCGGCATCACCCGGGCCGTGGCGCTCGCCTCGCTGCTGCGGGCCGCCCGGGAGCGTCTCGACGCCGGCGGCACCGCCGAGGAGGTGCTCTGGGTGCTGTGGGCGGGCACCGAGTGGCCGCAGCGGCTCCGCCGGACCGTCGACGCGGGCGGCCCCGGCGCCGGGCTGGCCCACCGCGACCTCGACGCCCTGTGCGCGCTGTTCGAGGTCGCGGCCAAGGCCGAGGAGCAGCGCGGGCACACCAGCGTCGCGGTCTTCCTCGACACGCTGACCGCCCAGGAGATCCCGGCCGACACGCTCGCCGAGCGGGGGGTCCGCGGCGACTCGGTGCGGCTGCTGACCGCGCACCGCTCCAAGGGCCTCGAATGGCGGTTCGTGGTGGTGGCCCACATCCAGGAGGAGGGCTGGCCCGACCTGCGTCGCCGCTCCACGTTGCTCCAGGCCGACCGGATCGGCCCCGACGGGCTGCTGCCGCCGGTGACGGCCCGGACGCTGATCGCCGAGGAGCGCCGGCTGTTCTACGTCGCCTGCACCCGGCCGCGCCAGCGGCTGCTGGTCACCGCGGTGGCCTCGCCCGACGAGGACGGCGAGCAGCCCTCGCGGTTCCTCGACGAGCTCGGTGTGGACCGGACCCACAGCCAGGGCCGCCCCGCCCGGCCGATGTCGCTGGCCGGGCTGGTCGCCGAGCTGCGCCGCACCGTCGCCGACCCGGCCACCAGCCCGGCGCTGCGCGACGTCGCCGCGGCAAGGCTGGCCCGGCTCGCGGCGGCCGAGGACCGCGGCCGTGCCCTGGTGCCGCAGGCCGACCCCGCGCAGTGGTGGGGCACGCGGGCCCGGAGCCGGGCGCTGGTCCCGATCCGTCCGGCCGAGGAGCCGGTGCGGCTCTCGGCCAGCGCCCTGGAGGCGCTGCTGACCTGCCCGGCCAAGTGGTTCCTCGAGCGCGAGGCGGGCGGTGCCACCGCGACCTCGGCGTCGCAGGGTTTCGGCATGGTCGTGCACGCGCTCGCCGACCGGGTGGTCAAGGGCGACCTCGCCGGCTCGGTGCCCGACCTGATGGCGCACGTCGACAAGGTCTGGGGGCAGATCCCGTTCCGGACCCCGTGGTCGGCCTCCCGGGAGCGGGCCGAGATCGAGCAGGCGCTCACCCGGTTCGTCCAGTGGCACGGCCGTCCGGGGGCCCGCACGGTGCTGGCCACCGAGCAGGAGCTGCGGGCGGAGGTCACGCTGCCCGACGGGCAGCAGGTGGTGCTGAGCGGCTACGCCGACCGGCTCGAGCTCGACGAGGCGGGGCGCGTCGTGGTGATCGACCTCAAGACCACCAAGTACCCACCCACCGACAAGGACCTGCCGGCGAACCCCCAGCTCGGTCTCTACCAGCACGCGGTCCGGCACGGCGCGGTCGACGAGCTGCTCGGCGGTCCCGGCGAGCCCGGTGGCGCCGAGCTGGTGCAGCTGCGCAAGAGCGTGCGCGGCAGCGTCAAGGTGCAGACCCAGCCGCCGCAGGAGCCCGGTGAGGACGGCAGCATCCCGGTCGAGCGGCAGCTGATGGAGGCGGTCGCCTCCGTGCGCTCGGAGTCCTTCGAGGCCCGCGCCGGCGACCACTGCACCCGCTGCGCCTTCCAGTCGATCTGCCCGGTCAAGGGCGCCGGGACGGTGCTGTCGTGAGCGCCGTCGTCCGCACTCCCGCGCAGCTGCAGCAGCTGATGCGGGCGCCGTACCCACCCAGCGACGAGCAGTTCGCGGCGATCACGGCGCCGCTCGAGCCGGCCGTGGTGATCGCCGGCGCCGGGTCGGGCAAGACGACGGTGATGGCCGCCCGGGTGGTCTACCTGGTCGCGACCGGCCAGGTCACCCCGGACCAGGTGCTTGGCCTGACCTTCACCACCAAGGCCGCCAGCGAGCTGGCGACCCGGGTGCGCACCGCCCTGCGCGACGCCGGCATCCTGCGACCGCCGGGCCCCCGCGACCCGCGCGATCCTGGCGGCCCCGGGGAGCCGGAGGAGCCCGAGGAGCCGACGGTCGCCACCTACAACGCGTACGCCGCCGCGCTGCTCACCGAGCACGGCCTGCGGATCGGCCACGAGCCGGACACCCGCGTCATCGCCGACGCCTCCCGCTACCAGCTCGCCGCCCGTGCGATCGCCCGCTACACCAAGCCGGTCGAGCTGCTCAGCGACCACCCCGAGACGGTGATCGGCTACGTCCTCGCCCTCGAGGGGGCGATGAGCGAGCACCTGGTCGGCATCGAGCAGGTCCGCGAGCTGCAGCGCACCGAGCGCGCCCTGTTCGTCGAGGCGCTGGCCACGTCGCGGGCCAAGAAGAAGCTCACCGACGTGCTCAACGCGATAGACCGGCGCGAGGAGCTGCTGGGTCTGGTGGCGGCGTACCGCCGGCTCAAGCGCGACCTCGGGCTGATGGACTTCTCCGACCAGATCGCCCTCGGGGCCAGGCTGGCGGTGGAGCGGGCCGAGGTCGGCGTCGCCGAGCGCGACAAGTTCCGGGTGGTGCTCCTCGACGAGTACCAAGACACCTCGGTCGCTCAGGCCACCATGCTGAGCCGGCTGTTCTCCGGGCCCGACCCGGAGTCCGGCCGCGGGCACCCGGTGACCGCGGTGGGCGACCCCAACCAGGCGATCTATGGGTGGCGGGGCGCCTCGGTGTCGAACATCCTCAACTACGGCGACGACTTCCCGACCGTGACCGGCTCGACGGAGGTGCCGAGCTACCCGCTCACCATCAACCGCCGCTCCGAGCAGCGGATCCTCGGGGTCGCCAACCGGCTCGCCGGGCCGCTCTACGCCGCGTTCCCCCAGGTGCAGCCGCTGCGGCCGTCCCCGACGGCCGGCGACGGTCAGGTCCGGGCGGTCGTGCACGAGAGCTATCCCGAGGAGCTCGCCTGGCTGCCCGGCCAGGTCGTCAAGGCCCACGCCAACCTTGCCGAGCCGGCCTGGTCGAGCATCGGGGTGCTGGTGCGCGACAACGCGCACGCGGCCGACGTCTTCGACGCGCTCACCCGCGAGGCGATCCCGGTCGAGATCGTCGGCCTCCAGGGGCTGCTGCGGCTGCCGGAGGTGGCCGAGGTGGTCGCGACGCTGACCCTGCTGCACGACCTGACCGCCAACGCCGCGGTGCTCACCCTGCTCACCGGCCCGCGCTGGAGCGTCGGCCCGCGTGACCTGGCGCTGCTGGGGCGGCGGGCGGCGCACCTGTCCGGGCCGTCCGGCCGGGCCGGTCGCGACCTCGACCGCGACGTCGCCACCGAGCTCGCCGCCGCCGTCGGCGGCTCTGACCCCACCGAGGTGGTCTCCCTCAGCGACGCGCTCGACGACCCCGGCACGGGCGAGCGCTGGAGCTACTCACCGGAGGCGCGGGAGCGGTTCGGGCTGCTCGCCGGCGAGCTGCGGCACCTGCGCAGCTACGCCTCCGAGCCGCTGCTCGACCTGGTCCGCCGGATCGTCGACACCACCGGCATCGACGTCGAGCTGGCCTCGTCGGTGAGCCCCGCGGCGCAGGCCCGGCGGGAGAACCTCGACCTGTTCGTCAAGGCGGTCGCGGACTTCCAGGCGGTCGACGGCGCGGTCACGCTGCCGGCACTGCTGGCCTACCTGCAGACCGAGGACGACCTCGGCAACGGCCTCGACGTCGCCACGCCGACCGAGGCCGACTCGGTGAAGCTGCTGACCGTGCACCGCGCCAAGGGCCTGGAGTGGGACACCGTGTTCCTGGTCGGTGTCGTCGACGGCAAGTTCCCCACCACCCGGGGCCGGCCCAAGTGGACCTCCGGACCGGCGGTGCTGCCGACCGCGCTGCGCGGCGACGCCCGCGACCTGCCGGTGCTGGCCGGTCACACCTCGGCCGACCTCGACGCGGTCGCCGAGGAGTGGAAGCGGCACGAGGCGCGCGAGGAGCTGCGGCTCGGCTACGTCGCCTTCACCCGGGCCAAGCGGGTGCTCGTGGTCTCCTCCTACCTGTGGGGGCCGACCCAGCAGAAGCCGCTGGGCCCCTCGCCCTACCAGGTCGTGGTCCGAGAGTGCCTCGAAGAGTGGGGCGGGGCGGCGGAGCAGTGGCTGCCGATGCCCGAGGACGGCGCCACCAACCCGGTTCGCGCCGGCGGGGAGCCGGCGCCCTGGCCGGTCCCCGAGCACACCGCCGAGGTGCGCCGCCGCCTCGAGGCGGCGGCCCGGGTGCGGACGGCGATGGCCCGGCTGGAGGCAGGGGAGCCGCAGCTCGACGAGGGACTCGACGTGCTCGAGGCCGCCCGCGTCGCGCAGTGGGACGACGAGACGGAGCGGCTGCTCGAGGAGGCCCGTCGGGCCCGGGCTGCCGACATCGAGGTGCCGCTGCCCTCCAGCCTGTCCGCGACCGCGCTCTCCGCGCTGCGCCGGGACCCCGACGCGTTCGCGACGACCCTGGCCCGGCCGATGCCCCGGCAACCGTCCCCGTCGGCGCGTTTCGGCACCCGGTTCCACGCCTGGGTGGAGGCCCGGTTCGGACAGCAGCTGCTGCTCGACCCCGACGAGCTTCCGGGCCGCGCCGACGCCGGGATCGAGGACGACGCCGACCTGCAGGAGCTGATCGCCCGGTTCGAGGCCGGCCCGTTCGCCGACCGGGTGCCCGCCGAGATCGAGCCGCCGTTCGCGCTGGTGCTCGCCGGCCAGGTGGTCCGCGGCCGCATCGACGCGGTCTACCGCGAGCCGGACGACGACGGCGGCGAACGCTGGCTGGTCGTGGACTGGAAGACCAACCGGCAGCAGACCGCCGACCCGCTGCAGCTCGCGATCTACCGCCTCGCCTGGGCGGAGCTGCGCGGCATCGCCGCCGACCGGGTCCGGGCCGGCTTCTACTACGTGCGGTCCGGTGAGCTGGTGGAGCACGACGGGTTGGAGGGCCGCGCGGAGCTGGAGCAGATCCTCGTCGGCGGCGGCTAGGCCAGCATGGCCTCGAGGGCGATCTCCACCATGTCCCCGAACGTCTGCTCCCGCTCCTGGGTGGTGGTCTCCTCGCCGGTGATCACGTGGTCGGAGACCGTGCACACGGTCAGCGCCTTCGCCTGGTGCTCGGCTGCGAGGGTGTAGAGCGCACTGGCCTCCATCTCGACCGCGAGCACGCCGTAGTCGACCAGCCGCGCCGTCAGGTCGGGTCGCGGGCTGTAGAACGAGTCGCTGGAGACGATCAGCCCGACGTGGGTCCGGTCGCCGAGACCGCGGGCCAGCGCGGCGTCGTGCGCCCCGCGGAGCAGCCCGAAGTCGGCCACCGGCGCGTAGTCGAGGCCCTCGAAGCGGATCCGGTTCATCGAGGAGTCGGTGCAGGCGCCCGAGGCGAGCACCAGGTCCCGGACGGCGACCTTCTCGGTCAGCGCGCCGCACGAGCCGACCCGGACGACCGAGCGGACGCCGTACTCCCGGAGCAGCTCGTTGAGGTAGATCGCCATCGACGGCTGGCCCATGCCCGAGCCCTGCACCGACACCCGCTCGCCGCGCCAGGTGCCGGTGAAGCCCAGCATGCCGCGGACCTCGGAGTAGCACTCGACGTCCTCGAGGAAGGTGTGGGCGATCCAGCGGGCCCGCAACGGGTCGCCGGGCATCAGGACGTGCGGAGCGATCTGACCGGGGGCGGCGCTGATGTGGGTGCTCACGCGCAGCACCGTAGCCGAGCGCCGCGACCCCGGGAGCCCGGGCCTGGGTCGGGCGGACCGCGGGTCGTAAGGTCGAGAGGTGACGCCGCACCGCGCCGAGATGCTGACCAACTACCCGCACCAGGCACCGATCGCCCTGTCGGTGCACGCGCACAACCGGGTCGCCGGACGCCGCACCGACCAGGCCTGGCTGGAGCAGGTGTGGGCCGACCCGGGCACCCGGGTCCTGGTGCTGCACGACGCGGCACTGGTGGTGCCCGACGGCGCGGACGAGCCGCACTGGGTGTCGCCGGCCGACGCCCCGGCCGGGCAGCGGGTGCTGCTCGGGGAGTACGGCGACCAGGTCCGGTTCGCGGTGCTCGCCGCTGAGCCGCCGGCCGGGACGCGCACCGAGCCGCTGCGCGCGTTCGTGCACACCCTGGACGCCGACGAGGCCGCGCTGACGCTGCACGCGGTGGCGCTCGCCGAGTGGCACGGCTCGCACCGGTTCTGCCCACGCTGCGGCGGTGCGGTCACGGTCAGCGAGGCCGGTCACGTGCTGGTCTGCGACTCGTGCGGACGCTCACAGTTCCCCCGCACCGACCCGGCGGTGATCATGCTGGTCACCGACGGCGAGGACCGCTGCCTGCTCGGCCGCCAGGAACGCTGGCCCGAGGGCCGCTACTCCACGCTCGCCGGCTTCGTCGAGCCGGGGGAGTCCCTCGAGCAGGCGGTGGCCCGCGAGGTGGAGGAGGAGGTCGGCGTCGTCGTGGAGGCGGTCGACTACTTCGGCAACCAGCCGTGGCCGTTCCCGGCCAGCCTGATGGTGGGCTTCTTCGCCAGCGCCGCGACGACCGACATCAACGTCGACGGCGCCGAGATCAGCGACGCCCGGTGGTTCACCCGCGAGGAGATGCGCGCCGAGGCGGAGGCGGGCACGCTGCTGCTGCCCGGCGGCATCTCGATCTCGCGGTCCCTCGTCGAGACGTGGTACGGCGGGACCCTGCCCGGCCAGTGGTGAGGGCTCCGGTCAGGAGAGCTGCGCGAGCTTCGCCTTGACGTCGGCGACCGAGGGGTTGGTCTGGGCGCTGCCGTCGCTGTAGACCAGCGTCGGGACGGTCTGGTTGCCGTTGTTGACCTGCTCCACGACCAGGGCGGCCTCGGGGACCTGCTCGATGTCCACGACGTCGTACGCGATGCCCTCGCTGTCCAGCTGTCGTCGGAGTCGGTGGCAGTATCCGCACCAGGGTGTGGAGTACATCGTCAGCGCCGTCATTCGTGTCCTCTCTCGCGTCTAGGCTTGCACTGCGCCAACAGCCCACCCGAGGAGTTTGTTCCTGATGCACCTTTCCAGCGGCTCCGCCGACCGTCTCCTCGAGGCGCTCGACCCCGAGCAGCGGGAGGTCGCGGTCGCGCTCCAGGGGCCGGTGCGGGTGCTGGCCGGTGCGGGCACGGGCAAGACCCGGGCGATCACCCACCGGATGGCCTACGGCGTGGCGTCGGGGGCCTACAACCCGCGCGAGGTGCTCGCCGTCACCTTCACCACCCGGGCGGCCGGGGAGATGCGGGGCCGGCTGCGCGCGCTGGGCGCCGAGGGGGTGCAGGCGCGCACGTTCCACTCCGCCGCGCTGCGCCAGGCGCGGTACTTCTGGCCGCGGGTGTACGGCGGCGAGCTGCCGGTGCTGACCGAGTCCAAGCTGGCGCTGCTCGGCAACGCCGCCCGCCGCAACCGCGTGCAGACCGATCAGGCCACGCTGCGCGACCTCGCCAGCGAGGTGGAGTGGGCCAAGGTCAGCAACGTCCGTCCCGACGACTACCCCCGGCTCGCGGAGCAGCGCGGCCGCTCGGTCACCGGCATCGACGCCGCCACCGTGGCCCGGGTGTTCGCCACCTACGAGGACGTCAAGCGCGACCAGGGCCGGATGGACATGGAGGACGTGCTGCTGTGCGCCGCCGCCCTGCTCGCCGAGGACGAGCGGGTCGCCGCCGAGGTGCGCCGGCAGTACAAACACTTCGTGGTCGACGAGTTCCAGGACGTCAGTCCGGTGCAGTCGGCGCTGCTCGACCTGTGGCTCGGCGGCCGCTCCGACCTCTGCGTGGTCGGCGACCCCGCGCAGACGATCTACTCCTTCGCCGGCGCCAACGCCTCGTTCCTGCTCGACTTCCCGAAGCGCTTCGCCGGCACCACCTCGATCGAGCTGGTCCGCAACTACCGCTCCACCCCGCAGGTGATCGTGGCCGCCAACCGGCTGCTGGCCGGCTCCTCGAGCGCCGGGGTGCAGCTGCGGGCGCAGCGTGAGGCCGGCCCGGAGGTGGCCTACAGCGAGCGCCCGGACGAGGTCGACGAGGCCGAGCACGTCGCCGCCCAGGTGCTCGAGCTCACCCAGGCCGGCACGCCGCTGCGCGAGATCGCCGTGCTGTTCCGGATCAACGCCCAGTCCGAGGCGTTCGAGGAGGCGCTGGCCGCTCGCAACCTGCCCTACGTCGTGCGCGGCGCGGCCCGGTTCTTCGAGCGCGCCGAGGTGCGGCAGGCGGTGACGCTGCTGCGCGGCAGCGCCCGCTCCGGCGCCGGTGACGGGGACGGGGACGGGCTGGTCGGCTCGGTCCGCGCCGTGCTCGCCGGGATGGGCTGGTCCGACCAGCCGCCGACCGGCCGCGGCAACGTGCGGGACCGGTGGGAGTCCCTGCACGCCCTGGTGTCCCAGGCGGAGGAGCTCGCCCGCACCACCCCGGAGGCCGATCTCACCCAGTTCGTCGCCGAGCTCGACCGGCGCGCCGCCGAGCAGCACGCCCCGGTCGCCGAGGGCGTCACCCTCGCCACCCTGCACACCGCCAAGGGCCTGGAGTGGGACGCGGTGTTCCTCGCCGGCATGCAGGACGGCACCCTGCCGATCGTCTACGCCGAGGGAGCGGACGCGGTCGAGGAGGAGCGGCGCCTGCTCTACGTCGGGATGACCCGGGCCCGGGTGCACCTGAAGATCTCCTGGTCCCGGGCGCGCAACCCGGGGGCCCGGGCGATCCGGAAGCCCTCACGGTTCCTCACCGGGCTGCGTCCGGAGGTGGGTTCGGACCAGAGCGACGGCGACCGCGCCGCCAAGCGCCGCCGCGGGGTGGCCAACTGCCGCACCTGCGGCCGGCCGCTCGGGTCGACCGCAGAGCGCAAGGTGGGCCGCTGCGAGGACTGCCCGGCCGCCTACGACGAGGAGCTGTTCGAGCGGCTGCGCGCCTGGCGGGTGGAGCGCGCGACGCAGGAGAAGGTGCCGGCGTACGTCGTCTTCACCGACCTGACCCTGCAGGCGATCGCGGAGACCCGCCCCACCGACACCGCGGGGCTGCTGCGCGTCAACGGGGTCGGCCAGGCCAAGCTGACGAAGTACGGCGACGACGTGCTCGCCCTGCTGGGGGATGCCTCATAGCCCTCCCGGGCCATGGGTTGATGCGCGTCGAAGAAGTTCGGGAAATACCCATTAAATGGTTTGCCGCTTACAGCAGGCGGGCGGTACGTTTCTTCCACCAATCACCAGCGCACACAGGTCTCGCCACGACCCGCGCACGAAGATCCGAAGGAGGTGCACCGGAATGCTCACCAACCTCATGACCCAGGCCGTCCAGCCGAACGCTGGCCTCGCCCTGCCCGTCGTCGATCGCGATCGTGCCGCTTCCGTGCGTGCACTTCCGCTGATGTCGGGCGTCGCGTTCGCCGCCGCCTTCGCCGGCACGGTCGACGAGCAGGGCACCGCTGTGTGCACGTACGCCCACATCGCTGCCGTTGCCGTTGCCGTCAAGGGAGCCTTCCCGGGTACCTCTGCCTGGAGTCCGCCGATCTGAGTGAGTCACTCATACCGGCAGCCTCCAGGCCGCGGAACCCGAAACCCGGGATCCGCGGCCTTTGTGTTTCCCCGATCAGACCCGATCACCGAAGAACACAGTCACAAGGAGGTGACAGATGAGTATCAGCGTCCTCGACACGTACGCCGCCACCGCGGCCGAGGTCGACGAGGAACAGCTGCCTTGCCGGCGTGAGGACCCCGAGCTGTGGTTCGCCGAGACCCCCCAGGACGTGGAGGTCGCCAAGGCGATGTGCCTCGAGTGTCCGCTGCGGACCGAGTGCCTGACCGGCGCCCAGGAACGCCGCGAGCCGTGGGGAGTCTGGGGCGGTGAGCTGTTCCTGCAGGGAGTCGTGATTCCCCGCAAGCGGCCCCGCGGACGGCCCCGCAAGAACGAGGTCGCGGCCTGACCGCGCACCCCTGAAGCAGTACCAGCACCGAGCCAGCACCGAGCAGCACCGAGCAGCACCAGCACCGAGATCCGAACCGACACCACTCGAAGGAAACGCCATGACCCACCTCAACGACCTCGCCAGGTCGCACCAGTCCGTACGACTGGGCGAAGCCGCCCGCCTGCGGCGCGGCCACCAGCTCGCCCTGGCCCGACGCAAGAGCCGTCGTGCCGAGCGCGCCGCCCTGCAAGCCCGACTCGTCCTCGCCCGGACGCTGTGAGCCGCCGACCGTAACCGGCCGAACTGCCCGCAGCCACCAACGAGACGAACGGAACCGACCACACCCATGAACGACTTCACGAACCGGAGCAAGAAGATGCAGTTGCTGAATGAAGATCTGGCACGATCCCAGATGTCCGAGCGCCTGGGAGAGGCGCGTGAGTTGCGACGCGGACACCAGTTGGCGATGCACCGCCGGCTGTCCCGCCGGGCCGAGCGCGCTGCCCAGCAGGCGCGCCTCGCGCTCGCCCGCTCGCTCTGACGGATCGACGTCGAGAGATGAGCAGCCCGATGAGGGCGACCACCACGAGAGCCGGATCCTCGACCACCACCACGGTCGAGGATCCGGCTCTCGCCGTCTTGCCGCCGATTACCACGGGATGTCGGCGTTCTGACGCTTCCCATGGGCTGCGACCCATGGGAAGCGTCAAACAACCATGGGAAGCCGCGCCCGCACGGCGCCGCGCCCGAACGACGCCCGCGCCGCGCCGCGCCCGCGCCCGCGCCCGCGCCCGCGCCGCACCGCGCCCGCGCTGCGCCCGCACCACGCCGCACTCACCCAGGGGTCCGGGCGCCGGGCGTAGGGTGATCGGCGTGCCGGTCACCTGTGACTTCTGCGGCGCCTCGGCGCCGTCCGACGACCTGCCGCTGACCTGGACCACCGCGGTGGAGAACGGCCGGTCCCGGTCGTTCTGCGACCGCTGCTCCCGCGAGCACCTGCGGGCGATCGAGGGCAAGCTCGACAGCGAGTGGTGGTGAGCCGCCGAGCGCGTTGACGCCGGCGTCGGCGCCCGGGGTCAGTCGCTCCCGAAGCCCGGCAGCGTCTCCTCGAGGATCGCCCGGAACGGCAGCTCCGTGCCGAGCTGGGAGAGCACGCCCAGGCAGCCGAGCCAGACGCGGTGAATCAGGAGGTACGACGGCGGCAGGTTCAGCCGCAGCGCCAGCGTCGAGCCGGGCTGCCGGGGGTCCTGCAGCCGCTGGAACTGCTCGCGCATCCAGTCCCGCGAGAAGGTGAACGTCTCGTCGACGGCCGGCTCCACGAACGGGGCCAGGTAGGAGCGCAGCTCCTCGGGGTCCACTCGGATGTTCGGCTTCACGAAGCCCTCGTCGCGCAGCCCCTGGAGCACCCCGACGTAGTCGTCGGCGACCGCGCGCTCGAGCAGCCGCCCGATCGGCAGCGGCAGCTGGTGCTCCGGCAGCCGGGCGACCGCACCGAAGTCGACGACCCCGAGGCCGCCGAGGGCGTCGGCCGGCCCGTCGGGGTCGACCGGGAGCACCCGGAAGTTGCCGGGGTGCGGGTCGGCGTGCAGCAGCCCGACCCGTTGCGGCCCCTCGAAGAGGAACCGGACGTAGAGCTCGCCGTAGTGGTTGCGCTGTTCGGGGGTGCCCTCGGCGATCAGCCGGGCCAGGGACGAGCTGCTGTCCATCCACTCGGTGACCAGGAGCCGCTCGGTGTGCTCGATCACCGCCGGGATCCGGAAGTCCGGGTCGCCCCGGAAGGCCAGGGCGAACGCCTGCTGCGCCTCGGCCTCGAGCCGGTAGTCGAGCTCCTCGGCGACCCGGTCCTGCAGCTCGGCGATCAGCGGCTTGATGTCGATGCCGGGGATGACGCTGCCGAAGGTACGGGCCAGCCGGGCGAGCTGGCGCAGGTCGGCCATCAGGGCCTGGCCGGCGCCGGGGTACTGCAGCTTCACGGCCACCTCGCGACCGTCGGCCCACTGCCCGCGGTGCACCTGGCCGATGGAGGCCGCCGCCGCGGGGTTGTCGTCGAGCCTCACCAGCTTGGTGCGCCAGCGCGGCCCGAGCTCGCGGGCGAGCACCGCGTGCACGGTGGAGCCGGACATCGGGGGAGCGCCGTCCTGGAGCCGGGTCAGCTGGTCGCGGTACGGCGCCGCGAACTCCTCCGGCAGCACCGACTCCATGATCGAGAGCGCCTGCCCCATCTTCATGGCGCCGCCCTTGAGCTCACCGAGGGTCTTGAACAGCTGCTCGGCGGTCCGCTGCTGCACGTCGGTCATCACGGCCTCGGCCGGAGCACCGCCGAGACGGCGCCCCATGCCCACCGCGGTGCGCCCGGCGAACCCCAGGGGAAGGGCCGCGAGCCGGGCGGTGCGGGCGACGGCCCGTCGGGGAAGCTCGTCCATGTCCCCATTGTGTCGGACGGGTGGTCACGGCGTCGTGGCCCGTTGTCGCCGTCTTGGTCCACTTCGTCGGTCTGGGGTCGGCGTCGGCGTTCAGGCCCAGCCGCAGCCGCACTCCGGGTGCCGCAGCCAGCACCGGCTCTCCACCTCGGCCAGCTCTGCGTCGAGGACCAGCGTGGTCGACCACGTCGAGGGCCGGACCCCGTCGACGTACGACGCCAGGTCCCGCACCGCCCATGCGGCGGCCAGCGTCGCCAGCACCGGGTCCACCGGCTCGGGGACCCCGTCGCGGCGCGGCCGGGAGCTCAGCCGGGAGTACTGCTGGACCAGCAGCGGCCAGGCCGGGTCAGCGTCGGTGTGGTGGGCGTCGATGCAGCGCAGGCAGCTGGTCCGGCCCGGCGCCACGAACGGCCCCACGACCGCGTGCCCCTCGCACATCCGCACGACGACGTACGGCGTGCTCTCCCGCACCCACGGGTCGGCGAGCTCGCGGTCGGGCTCCCCGATCCCGGCCAGCACGCCCACGACGGCGTCGTCACCCGAGGCGCGCTTCCTGGACGGGGCTCCGGCGCGCAGCCCGAGCCGACCGGCCAGCGCCACCACCTGGTCGGCGAGCTCGTCGCCTCCGAAGCCGCGGACCTCGAGCCGGGTGGCCGCCCGTCGGTCCGCGGCGGGACCGGCGGCGGCGCCCCGCTGCCGGGCCAGGGCGGCCGCGGCGGGTGCCGGGCACCGGTTGCTCGCGTTCAGCAGCGGCAGCACGTCGTGCTCGTCGAGCACCAGCGACTGCTCACGCAGCACGGTGAGGAGCGGCAGGTCGTCGTCGCGGGTGCTGCCGTCGAGGCCGGCCAGCAGCTCGCGGACCTCCGGCTCGTCGGGCAGGATCACCGCCGACGCGGGGTCGAGACCGAGCTGCAGCCGGCCGTCGCCGCGTTGGAGGACGTGGGTGCCGGGTCGCAGGAGGGGGCGCATCCCCCGAGCCTGCCCGAGCGTCGACGCCGGCGCGATCGGTCCTCCACAGGCCTGCCGGCAAGCCGGTCACCGTCCACAGGTCCGGATCGCGCTCCCCGCAGGGCGCGAGTCCGTGGTACGCCGAAGGCGGGGCCCTCCGGATGGAGGGGCCCCGCCTTCGTTCGAGAGCTCGGTGAGGTGCTCAGACCTTGCCGAGGATCCGGTTGAGGTTGGTGCCGCAGACGGGGCACACGGCCTTCGCCATGCGCGTGCCCTTCTCGTTCACCTTCACCTCGCCCTCCGCCTCGCGCTTCTCCTTGCACTTCACGCAGTAGAACTCGCCGCTCCAGGTCTCCGCCATGACGGCCTCCTTGGTCTATGTCGAACTGGTCGTCGGCGGGGAGTCTGAGGAAGACCCGCCGTGGGCCGCCGGTTGCCGGCCGTTCTGAACCCTACGGCAGGCGTGCGGCCGAATGGTGCAGGCGCTGCCTCCGGCAGGCGGTTTCACGCTCAGCGGCACCGATCCGACGTCCCTTATCCACCCTTTTCGACTGGTTCTCCAGAGCGCTGCGAGCGAGGTCACTCCGGGCGAGGCTGCCGGAGCCGGGAGGGGCGTCGGTAGGGTCCGGCCATGACGAGCTCCGACGCCGGTGTCCCGGCTGCCCCGTCCTCCGCCGCCGCGACGTCCCCGGCCCGGGTCGCGGCGCCCCACCTGCGGGTGGAGCGTCGCCCCGACGGGGTGGCGGTGCTGACCCTGGACAACCCCGAGCAGCGCAACGCGATGTCCGCGCAGATGACCGACTCCTGGGTCCGCGCGGTCGACGAGCTGGCGGGGGACCGGTCGCTGCGGGCGGTCGTGGTCACCGGTGCCGGCAGCGCCTTTTGCTCCGGCGGTGACACCGGCTGGATCGCGAGCGAGCCGGACGCCACCGTGGACCGGCTGCGCACCCGGATGATCGCGTTCTACCGGGCCTGGCTCTCGATCCGACGGCTGGAGGTGCCGACGATCGCCGCGGTCAACGGGCACGCGATCGGCGCCGGGCTGTGCCTGGCCCTGGCCTGCGACCTGCGGTACGCCGCCGAGCCGGCCAAGCTGGGCGTGCCGTTCGTCAAGCTCGGGATGCATGCCGGGATGGCGGCCACCCACCTGCTGCCCGACGTGGTCGGCCCGGCGCACGCCCGCGACCTGCTGCTCACAGGAAGCCGTCGCCCGGATGGACCGCCGAGACCAGCCCGAGCCGCAGCGCCTCGGCCGCGTCCACGACCCGGCCTGGACCGGGTCCTCGACACTGCCGCCGGGGTCGCGGCGACCGCCCCGATCGCGAGCCGGCTGACCACGCTCGCGTTGCGCAACGGCGGGCACACCGACTTCGAGGCCGCCCTGCAGTGGGAGGCCCTCGCGCAACCGGTCACGCTCGCGACCGAGGACCTCCAGGAGGGGATCCGGGCGTCGCGGGAGCGGCGGACGCCGCGCTTCACCGGCCGCTGACCCAGACCGAGAACGCAACCCAGCACGCAACTGAGAAGAGGCCCTCTGCCGGTCGGACCGCCGCGTGCCTTCCCCTTGCCCACGGCGCTCCGAGTCGGCCGAGGGCCTCATCTGCGCTCAACCTAGGCGGCGGTCAGCGCACCGGTCAACGCCCGCCCCAACGCCCTGTGGACGGACCTGGGGACCGGCTGTGGACGGATGCCCACAGCCTGTGGATAACCTTGGGGACGGCGGTGCACGAACCTGTGGGGGACACGCCCGGGCGACTCGCCGGCGCGCCGTGCTGAGCAGCGATGATGCTGGTGCACAGGGTGTGGACCCGAGAAACCCGGTCGCCGGCGCGAGTCGGCGGGTGGCGCAGCGAGACTTCGAGCACGGGACGAGCAGACAGGGGAGCCGATGGCGCAACGCAGCGGCAGGCCGACCACCGGGGCCGGTCGGGCAGCAGAAGCCAGGGAGCCGCTGGACCCGGTCGCGGCCCTGCGGCGGATCTCGTTCCTGCTCGAGCGCCGGCTGGCGGACACCTACCGGGTCAAGGCGTACCGGGGCGCGGTGCGGACGCTGCTCACCCTGCCGCCCGGCGAGCTCGCGGACCGGGCCGCGCAGGGCACCCTGAAGGAGCTGCCCGGGATCGGCGCCAAGACCGCCGCGGTGGTCGCCGACTGTGTCGCCGGCCGGGTGCCGGAGACCCTGGCCGAGCTCGAGGCCGGCGCCGGCCCGCTTGACACCGGAGGGGCGGAGCTGCGCGCGGCGCTCCGCGGCGACCTGCACACCCACTCCGACTGGTCCGACGGCGGCTCCCCGATCGAGGAGATGGTCGCGACCGCCCAGGAGATCGGCCATGAGTACGTCGTCCTCACCGACCACTCGCCGCGGCTGACCGTGGCCAACGGGCTCAGCGCGGAGCGGCTGACCCGGCAGCTGGAGGTGGTCGCCGCCGTCAACGCGCACCTCGACGGGGCGTTCCGGCTGCTGCCCGGGATCGAGGTGGACATCCTCGACGACGGGTCCCTGGACCAGAGCGAGGAGATGCTCGGCCGGCTCGACCTGGTGGTGGCCTCGGTGCACTCCAAGCTGCGGATGGAGCCGGCGGCGATGACCCGGCGGATGCTCGGAGCCGTGCGCGACCCGCGCACCAACGTGCTGGGCCACTGCACCGGCCGGCTGGTCACCGGCGGCCGCGGCACCCGACCGCAGAGCCAGTTCGACGCCGCGGCGGTCTTCGCGGCCTGCGCCGAGCACGACGTCGCCGTCGAGATCAACTCCCGCCCGGAGCGCTCGGACCCGCCCGACGACCTGGTCGGCCTCGCTCTGGAGGCGGGCTGCCTGTTCTCGATCGACAGCGACGCGCACGCGCCGGGGCAGCTGGACTTCCTCGACTACGGCTGCGCGCGGGCCGTCGGCCTCGGCGTACCGGCGGAGCGAATCGTCAACACGTGGCCGCTGAAACGCCTCCTGACCTGGGCGAACAGGTAGCGTCGGAGCATGACCGCCGACGTCACTGCGCCCCGCACCGCTGCCGGTGCGGTGGTGGAGGTACGTCGTTCGGCCCGGCGCCGCCGCACGGTGGCGGCCTACCGCGAGGACGGCAAGGTGGTCGTGCTGATCCCGGCCCGGATGACGCGGGCCGAGGAGAAACGCTGGGTGGCCACGATGCTGGCCCGGCTCGAGCGCTCCGAGCGGCGCCGCCGGCCCAGCGACGACAGCCTGATGCAGCGGGCCTGCGAGCTCAACCGCAAGTACCTCGACGGCCTCGCGGTGCCGGACAGCGTGCGCTGGGTCGACAACCAGAACAGCCGCTGGGGCTCCTGCACCCCGAGGACAAGGCGATCCGGCTCTCCCGGCGGCTCGAGGGGATGCCGGCCTGGGTGATCGACTACGTGCTGCTGCACGAGCTCGCGCACCTGCGCGAGATCGGCCACACCCCGGCGTTCTGGGAGATGGTCGAGCGGTTCCCGCGCGCCGAGCGGGCCCGTGGCTTCCTCGACGGGGTGGCCGCCGCGTCCCAGCTCGGCCTCACCGCCGACCCGGTGGACTGCTCACCGGAGGGCGCGGCTCAGATGGCCGCGGACGACGAGCCGCTGGACTGACCGGCCGGCCGGCTCCCCAGCCGCGCCAGCGCCCGCTCGACCAGGGCCGGCAGGTCCGCGGTGCCGGGCAGCGCGTCGACCGGCCACCAGGCCACGTCGAGGGACTCCTCGCTGACGGCGTGTACGGCGTCCGCGGCGGCGACCGCGACGAACCGGACGTCGAGGTGGTGCACCGGGCCGCCGCCGGCCGGCCCGCAGAACGGTACGTCGTGCCGGTCGAGCTGGATCGGCACCGGGTCGAGGTCGAGCCGGTCCAGGCCGGACTCCTCCCGCCCCTCCCGCAGCGCCGCCGCCGCCAGGGTGGCGTCACCGGGCTCGCAGTGGCCGCCGGTGTGGTACCACTCCCGGGCCTTGGCGTGCAGGGTGAGCAGCACCTCGCGGTGGTCCGCGGAGACGATCAGCGCCCCGGCGGTCAGGTGCGAGGGCCGGCAGGTCCGGCTCAGCCCGTCCGGGTGCTCCTCGAGGTGCGCGACGTAGGCACGGCGCAGCCGCTCCTGGCCGTCGTCGGGGGCGGTCCAGTCCCGCAGCAGGGTGAGCGCGTCCGCGTGCAGCCCGCGGGTCACCGCTCGCCCGCGGGACCCGCCGGACCCTCGGGGTCCTCCGGCGTGCCCGGGGAGTCTGGCGCGCCTGGGGACTCCGGCGACTCCGGCGACGGCGCGTCCGGGCCGGTGCCCGCGTCGCCGTCCAGCAGGTCGGCCAGCGCGGCATCGAACTCCGCCGCGGTCAGCGCCTCCGGCTCGGCCAGCCCCTCGCGGAAGCCCAGCGGGTCGTCGAGGTCGGCGGGGGTGGGCAGCAGGTCCGGGTGCGCCCAGACCGCGTCGCGGCCCTGGTGGCCCTGGCGGGCGCGCAGCGACCCCCACAGCGTGGAGGCGTCGCGCAGCCGGCGCGGTCGCAGTTCGAGCCCGACGAGCGCCGCGAACGTCTGCTCGGCCGGTCCGCCCGCCGCGCGCCGGCGGCGTACCGCCTCCTGGAGCTTGGCCGCGGCCGGCATCCGTCCCTCGGTGGCCTGGCCGACGACCTCGTCGACCCAGCCCTCGACGAGCGCCAGGGTGGTCTCCAGCCGGGTCAGCGCCGCCTGCTGGGCGGGGGTCTTCTGCGGCTCGAACAGGCCGCCCTCGAGCGCCTCCTGCAGCGCCGCCGGGTTGGACGGATCGATGCCCCGCATCGACTCTTCGATCTTGGACACGTCGATGCTGGTGCCGCGGCCGTAGTCCTCGACCGCGGAGAGCAGGTGCCCGCGCAGCCAGGGGACGTGCGCGAACAGCCGCTGGTGCGCGGCCTCGCGCAGCGCCAGGTAGAGCAGCAGGTCCTCGGCGCTGACGTCGAGCCCCTCGCCGTAGGCGGCCACGTTGACGGGGACCAGGGCGGCCTTGCCCTCCGGGCCGAGCGGCAGCCCGACGTCGGAGGCGGTCAGCACCTCGCCGGCCAGCGCGCCGAGCGCCTGGCCGACCTGGGTGCCGAACATCGCGCCGCCGGCCTGGTTCAAGATGCCCATCAGCGGCCCGGCCATCGCCTTCGCCTCGCCGGGCAGCGCCTCGGTCATCGCCGAGACGACGTGCTCGGCGACCGGCTCGACGAGGCCCTTCCAGACCTCCATCGTCTGCTCGACCCACTCCGCGCGGCTCCAGGCCGCGGTGGTGGCGACGCCGGAGGGCAGGTCGGTGGCGGAGTCCAGCCAGTGGTCGGCGAGCCGCAGCGCGTCCGCGACGTCGCTGCGCTGCGCCGCGGTCGGGGTGGGGTCGGGCTGCTCGGCGACGGTGCGCCGGGCCACGTCCTTGGCCAGCTGCCAGTTCACCGGCCCGTCGTACGGCGTCATCATCGCCTGCATCTGGCCGAACAGCGCCGACAGGTCGGGCATGCCGGCGCCGCCGCCGGGCATCTTGTCGCCGAAGGCGGCGAACATCTGCTCGAACGGGGTCCCCTTGAACGGGTTGTCGCCCTCGTCGGGCCGGTCTCCGGGGTCGCTGCTCATGGTCCCAAACTACTCGTCGTGACCAATGCGTGCGGCCCCGGTGACCGGGCCGCCGGGCTGTCGGCGGGGACGGCCACCTCGTAGGCTCACGACGTGACCGACTCCTCCCCCCTCGTGCGACTCGTCGACATCCGCGACTCGGCCCTCGACGTCGCCGAGGTGCTCGAGGCGCTCGCCGACGTCGCCGCCGGGGGACTGACGCTGTTCGTCGGCAAGGTGCGCGACCACGACGGCGGCAAGGGCGTCGCGGGGCTCGACTACTCCGCGCACCCGAGCGCGATGGAGCGGTTGCGGGAGGTCTGCGAGAGCGTCGCCGCCCGGTACGACGTACGCGGCGTCGCGGCCGTGCACCGGGTGGGCAGCCTCGACCTCGGCGACGCCGCCGTGATCGTGGCCACCGCGGCCGACCACCGGGGCCAGGCGTTCGAGGCGTCGCGGGCACTGATCGACGACCTCAAGGCCACCGTGCCGATCTGGAAGCACCAGCGGTTCACCGACGGCGACGAGGAGTGGGTCGGCACCCCCTGAGACGCCGCCCGCCGGGCGTGCCTGCGACGCGTCCGGCGTCCCGGTCCCTACCCTGGACCGGTGGAGATCCTTCTGTGGCTGGTCCCGGCCGCCGGCGTGACCGTGCTGGCGATGCTGTGGGCAGTCTGGGTGGGACGGCCGCGCCGCGAGCAGGCCGCGCGCTCGGAGGCCGACGACGAGCGCTTCGCGCGGGCGATCCTCAAGCAGCACCCGACCGGGTACCGGCCACGCCCGGCCGGGCCGCGCGACCGCAGCACCGGCATCGCGGTCCGGCCCTCACGGCGCTCCGCCGGCGCCGACACCCGTAGATCCGCGTAGTTGTCCCTGGATGAGAAGGTGTCGGCATGAGTCGCCGCACCCTCTCCAGCGTCGTGGTGGCCGTCCTGCTGGTCGGCCTCCTCGCGGTTGCGGCGTTCCTGCCGGTGCCCTACGTGACGATGAGCCCCGGTCCGACCGTGAACGTGCTGGCGCAGCAGGACGGCAAGCCCAAGCTCGACATCGAGGGCACCAAGACCTATCCCACCGAGGGGTCGCTGCGGCTGACCACCGTGTCGGTGACCAGCCCCGGCGCGGAGATCTCGTTGGTCGAGGCGCTGTCGGCGTGGTTCGACGGCACCCGGGCGGTCTACCCGCGGGAGGTGATCTACCCGCCGCAGCAGTCGGTCGCGGACGTCAAGCGGGAGAGCAGCGTGCAGATGGTGTCCTCCCAGGACACCGCGGTCGCCGCCGCGCTGACCGAGCTGGGCTACAAGCTGCCGCTGCGCGTGGAGGTGCTGGCGGTCACCGACGGCTCGCCGGCCGACGGCAAGCTGCAGGTCCGGGACCGGATCCTCGAGGTGGACGGCACCAAGATCACCGACGTCTCCCAGGTCTCGCAGCTGATCCAGAAGAGCGGGGTCGGCAACCCGGTGCAGGTCGTGGTCAGCCGGGAGGGCAGGCGGCGCACCCTGACGCTGACGCCGCAGGCGTCTCCCGACGACCCGGGCAAGGCGATCGTCGGGGTCCAGATCGGCACCGGCTACGACTTCCCCTTCGACGTCGACGTCCGCATCGACGAGCAGATCGGCGGCCCCTCCGCCGGGCTGATCTTCTCCCTGGCCGTCTATGACGAGCTCACCAAGGGCGCGCTGACCGGAGGCGCGTCGATCGCCGGCACCGGCACGATCTCGCCCGACGGCGCGGTCGGGCCGATCGGCGGCATCCAGCAGAAGATCGTCGCCGCCGCGGACGCGGGCGCCAAGGTGTTCCTGGTCCCCGCCGACAACTGCGACTCCGCCGTCGGGGCCGCGGTCAGCGAGGACGAGATCCGGCTGGTCAAGGTGCAGACCCTGCACCAGGCCGTCGAGGCGCTGACCGCCTACGCCAAGAACCCGAACGCCGACCTGCCGAGGTGCCCGTGACCGAGACCGACCCGCCCGCCGACACCCCCGACGCCCCCGAGGCCGCTGCCACTCCCGAGGACGCGGCCGCCGCGCCGGCACCGGTCGACCCGGTCCTGGTCACCGTGGTCCGCGAGATCGAGCAGCACGCCGCCGGCCAGGGCTGGGACCAGCCGGCCCGGATCTTCGCGCTGGTGCCCACCGGCGAGCTGCTCGCCCAGGAGCCCGGCCTGGCCTCGGCGCTCGGCATCGAGGGCGAGCCGCCGGCGGGGTCGCTGACCCCGGTGGAGCAGGAGCCGTTGACGCCGGAGCAGAACCTCGAGGAGCTGCTGATCTCGATCATGTGGCCCGACGAGGTCGCCGGCTGCGCCGTGGTGGTGGAGCGGCTGGTGCTGCCGCCGTCCGCGGACGCCGACCTCCCCGACGAGCCGGCCGCCGCGCAGGAGTACGCCGCCGCGCACCCCGAGCGCCAGGAGGTGCGGATGATCGCCGCTGCCCGGCGCGACGGCGCCACCTACAGCGCGCTTCGGTTGCGCGCCCACGACGACGACTTCTCGGTGCTAGAGGGCCCGGACCTGGTGCCGGCCCTCCTAGAGTTGTTGTCAGCGACCTTCGAGCAGTGAACACGGACAGGCGGACAGCGTGAGCGGATTCTTCGACGAGCCTCCTCGGCAGCCCAAGCGGAGTCCTTCGCCGCAGCCGTCGCAGCGTTCGCGTGCGCTGGTGCTCACCGCGATCATCCTGGTCGCGTTGTTCTTCCTGGCCTCGGTGTTCACCGGGGTGTGGACCGACCGGCTGTGGTTCCGCAGCCTCGGCTACTCCTCTGTCTTCACCAAGGTGCTCGGCACCCGGGTGCTGCTGTTCGTGGTCTTCGGGCTGCTGCTCGGGGTGATCGTGGCGGCGAACGTCGCGATCGCCTACCGGTTCCGGCCGATCTTCCGGCCGGCCTCGCAGGAGCAGGTCAACCTGGACCGCTACCGGGAGGCGATCGAGCCGCTGCGGCGCTGGGTGCTGATCGGCATCGCGGTCGTGCTGGCGCTGTTCGCCGGCGGCTCCGGCTCCGGGCAGTGGCGGCAGTTCCTGCTCTGGCGGCACCGCCAGTCATTCGGCACCAAGGACCCCTACTTCAACCGCGACGTCGGCTTCTACGTCTTCGAGCTGCCCTGGCTGCACTACCTGATCGACTTCGGCATGGCGATCATCGTGCTCTCCCTGATCGCCGCGGCGCTGACCCACTACCTCTACGGCGGCATCCGGCTGCAGGCCAAGACCGACAAGCTCTCCGGCAGCGCGCAGGCGCACCTGTCGGTGCTGCTCGGGCTGTTCGTGCTGCTGAAGGCGTTCGACTACTGGCTGGACCGCTACGACCTGACCACCGAGGGCGGCGGGCTGTTCACCGGCATGGGCTACACCGACCAGAACGCGGTGCTGCCCTCGAAGAACATCCTCACCTTCATCGCGCTGATCTGCGCGCTGCTGTTCTTCGCCAACGTGCTGCGCCGGACCTGGATGCTGCCCTCGGTCGGGCTGGCGCTGCTGGTGCTGTCCGCGATCCTGCTCGGTGCGATCTGGCCGGGCATCGTGCAGCAGTTCCAGGTGCGGCCCTCGGAGCCGGACAAGGAAGGCCCCTACATCGGCCGGAACATCGAGGCGACGAGGTCGGCGTACGACGTCAAGGACGCCGAGGTGACCTCCTATGACCCGAGCCCGGTGCTCTCGCAGGCCGACCTCAGCAAGGACGACAAGTCGCTCTCGAACATCCGGCTGCTGGACCCGAACCTGGTCTCGGACGCGTTCGAGCAGCTGCAGCAGGTGCGCGGCTACTACAGCGTGCCGCCGGTGCTCGACGTGGACCGGTACGCGGTCAACGGGCAGGTGCGGGACCTGGTGCTGGCGGTACGGGAGCTGGAGCAGAGCGGCCTGGAGGCGGCCCAGCAGAACTGGGCGAACCTGCACACCGTCTACACGCACGGCTTCGGCGTGATCGCGGCCTACGGCAACCAGCGCAACGCCGACGACAAGCCGGTCGTGGACCCCGAGGGCAAGCCGGTGTGGGCCGAGCAGGACATCCCGCCGCGGGGCGTGCTGACCGACATGTTCCCGCCGGACGGCTACCAGCCGCGGATCTACTTCGGCGAGAACAGCCCGTCGTACTCGATCGTCGGCAAGCCCAAGGACGGCCGCGACGTCGAGCTCGACATCCCGGAGGGCACCGGGACGCAGCAGACCACGACGACGTACGGCGGCCAGGCCGGCGTGCCGGTCGGCGGGATCTTCAACAAGCTGCTCTACGCGGTGAAGTTCTCCGAGCCGAACATCGTGCTCTCCAGCCGGGTCAACGAGAACTCGAAGATCCTCTACGACCGCACCCCCCGGCAGCGGGTCGAGAAGGTCGCTCCGTGGCTGACCGTGGACGGCGACGTCTACCCCGCGGTCGTCGACGGGCGCGTGGTGTGGATCGTGGACGGCTACACCACCACCGACCGCTACCCGAACTCCGAGAAGGACTCGCTCTCGGACATGGTGTCGGACTCGCTGCAGCCGCGGACGGCGTACGCGACGCTGCCGACCGACGAGATCAACTACATGCGCAACTCGGTGAAGGCCGTCGTCGATGCCTACGACGGCACCGTGACGCTCTACGAGTGGGACAAGGACCCGATCCTGGACGCCTGGTCCGCCGCCTTCCCCGGCGTGGTCCGCGCGAAGTCGGAGATCCCCGACGCGCTGCTCGAGCACATGCGCTACCCCGAGGACCTGTTCAAGGTGCAGCGCAAGATCCTCGCCACCTACCACGTGGAGCAGCCGAAGACGTTCTACGAGGGCAGCGACCGCTGGCGGGTCCCGGAGGACCCGGAGAACAAGACGCAGACACAGCCGCCGTACCGGCTGTCGATCACCACGCCGGGCGGCGTCGACGAGCCGGTCTTCTCGCTGACCAGCGTCTTCGTGCCCCAGGAGCGGCAGAACCTGGCCTCGTTCATCTCCGTGGACGCCGACGCGTCGCGGGACGACTACGGGAAGATCCGGATCCTGCGGCTGCCCAGCAACACGCAGGTGCCGGGGCCCTCGCAGATCGCCAACCAGTTCGCCTCGGACCAGGAGATCCAGGACAAGCTGCTGGCGTTCACCCGGACCAACTCCAAGGCGCTGTTCGGCAACCTGCTGACGCTGCCGATCGGGGACGGGCTGCTCTACGTGCAGCCGCTCTACACGCTGCGCGAGGTGGGGGAGGGCCGCTACCCGGTGCTGCGCTACGTGCTGGTCTCGTTCGGCCAGGACGTCGGCATCGGCACCACGCTGAACTCCGCGCTCTGCGACGTCCTCGGCCTCGGCGCGACCTGCCAGGGCACGACGACCAGCACGCCGTCGGAAGGCGGTGGCGGTCAGGGCACCGGGACCGGTGGTGGGCAGGGCGTCGTCAGCCAGGACGTCCGCGACCTGCTGCAGCAGGCGGAGGCCAAGTTCACCAAGGCGCAGGCCGCACTGCAGGCCGGCGACCTCGCCGCCTACGCCAAGGCGACCGAGCAGGCGCGGTCCCTGGTGCAGAAGGCGATCGAGGCGGCCGGCGTGGCGCCGGAACCGAAGGCCAAGAGCGGCGGAGGCGGCGGCAGCTCGAAGTCGGGCTGATGCCGCTGGGCCCTCTCCCTGGGCGCGCTTGACCGGAGCTCTGCTCTCCGGTCTCGGGCGTCTGGGGGAGGGCCTTCGCCTTGTCCCGCGGCTCGCTGTCTGGCAGCTCACCAGGACTCGATTTGGAGTGCTGCGGACCAGTCCCGTAAGGTAGGTATCACCGACGCGGGGTGGAGCAGCTCGGTAGCTCGCTGGGCTCATAACCCAGAGGTCGCAGGTTCAAATCCTGCCCCCGCTACAAAGGTAAAACCGCAGGTCAGAGGCCGTTTCCGGAGTTATCCGGAAACGGCCTCTGATGTTTCTCGGGCCTCGATGTCAGCAGGATGTCAGCAGGCGCTGCCACGAATAGGGCGTCCAGACGTGCGTGTCAGCGGCGGTGGGCGGTGCAGTGATGTACTTGTGCGCCACTGGGTGAGGCACTTGGTGAGCGTGTCGGTGAGCCTGCCGAATGGGTGGCGCGGTCAGGCATGAGTCCCTCTAGTTCGGGGGTGCCGAGGAGGTGCCGCCCCCGCCCACATAGACGCACCCCTTGGTCGTTTACGAAGTGCGGGTAGCACCTTGATGGCCAGTGTTGAGCGCAACGAGATCCCCGTGTCCCTCATCCGCGCTGTGTTGCCGAATCCCGAGCCAGTGTCCCGGCGTCCCTCCGGGACACCTACGTCCCCGCAGGACACCGTGATTCTCAGCAGGACACCCATCTTCTTGTCAGGACGCTCGGGGCCTGGTGAAGACGCTGCGGTCCCGGCGCAACACTCCTAGGCCCGAACCAGCCAGGCACTGGCGCATCGGACCCTGCCGCTGACCTTGGCGCACACGGCGTTGAACGACCTCATCTCGAAGTAAGGGGCCGTCACGCCGCCTCGTCTTGGGGCTTCCCGCGCAGAGCCGTGACCAAGCCCCGCAGCTCGGCGACGACGCGGAGTGCACGTTCTGCACGGGAGGGACTCATCCACATGCTGGCGACGGCGAGACAGAGCGCCGAGGTGGTGACCAGGAAGACGGCAGCACCTGCGAGCAGCACGGCGATGCTCGCCGCCACTGCTGTCACGTGCATCCAGTCCATCGTCTCTACCTCCGGGACTGCTCCACGAATGGCTCGCGCGGACTCAGCGGCAGGGGCTGGCTCTCCACTAGGTTTGAGGAATGACGGCACCCGTCTTTGACTTGACTGCGATGCGTTCCACCGAGCTGTTGGGCCTGTACTCCCAGATCTTGACTGAGCTGAACCAGCGGACTGTCGTTTGGTCCCGCAACGCACCAGCAGGCGACTACGCAGAGTTGCTCGTGGCCGAGGCATTTGGGGGGAGCATTGCGAAGTCGTCCAAGAAGAGTTGGGACGTGCGTCTCGACGACAGGCTGCTCCAAGTCAAGTGTCGCGTAACCGACGCCGCGTCGACGAAGTCCCAGTCGTACTCACCCTTCCGCAGCTTTGACTTCCACGCTTGCGTCTTCGTAGTGCTCGACTCGGTCACCTATGAGGTGGTCCGAGCCGTCGAAGTGCCCCGGGAGACTGTGGAGTCGTCTGCATCGCTTTCTGAGTGGGTCGCGGGTAGCAGAGTGACAGTGAAGGCTGTCATGAACCTGGTGGATGCACGCGAAGTCACCGATGAACTACGGGCCGCTCAGCGCGATGTCGATGCAAGGGGACGTCAGGCTGGCTACGACACCGCGTGATCGTGCCGATTGACCCAAGCAACCCTGTCGAACTCGACCGCGTTCCTATCGCCGCTAATCTGACGTTGGGGCTCACCAGATGTGGCGCTGATCTAAGCGCGACCGCGTCGTCTCAGATTCGGTGACCTATTGCTTGACGGGCACTGACCTCACCCGCTGGCCGGGTGCCAGGGTTGGTCGCGCACCTGGCGGTGAGGCGCATGGTGAGCCATCACTTACTCCAGTGGGCCGCGTCTCTCAGTCCATTCGGCCGGGCTGTTGCGCTTGAGTAGGTCCCGATTCACGAGGAGTGGAGATGGAGACCCTTCTGCTAAAGATCCCGAGGTCATGGCGCGGCTGGCGGTCGGCCAGACGAAGGTCTACGAGCTGATGTCCAGCGGCGAGCTGAGGTCGGTGAAGGTCGGCCGGTCGCGCCGGGTGCCGAGTAACGAGCTCGAGCGCTTCATGGCCGAGCTCGATGACAGCCGACCAAATCTGCGCTTGCCCGCGCCGAGGGGGTCCACGGCCCGGGCTTCGTAGCCCCCTTTCCACAGGCATGCGGCCGCCGATACCGGTGCCCGTGTCCTAGGGCGACGCTGGCTTTCGTGTCCATTCGCGCACGCTCGTGCGCTTGAAGAGGCGGATCCCGGTGAGGAGGCAGACGTGGTGTGCCAGGAGTGGCTGAATATGCAGGTCTGCCGAAGTGCCCGATTCGGGCGTAGCGTGGTTGCCTCAACATCACGGTGCGCCGACTTGGAGGGGCCTGGAATGTTGCGATCTCGGCTGGTGCTCGCGACCTTCCTGGTGGTGACGTGCGCTGCTTGCAACCAGAACGAGGCCTCACCAGCCCCGTCTCCCAGCTCGGATCCGACCACGTCGGCGCCCTCGGCGCCGACGTCCTCAGTTCCACCTGAACTCGCCGGCTACAACGAGAAGGAACGGGCGGCCTACGAGACGGCGGTGGACGAGTAAGACGCGTTCACGAAGCGCAACGACAAGTTCTACGCGGCCGGTCAGACGACGGGCGCGGCGAAGAAGTTCTACCAACGCTACGCCGTCGATTGGTCGACGGCATGGGGCAATCTCGCCCAGGTCGCTAACAACAACGTCACCGTCAGTGGCTCGACCAAGAGCGTGTGGACGAAGCCGCGGTCGATCAAGCTTGGCGGGCCGAGGGGCGACGTCATCGTGCTGCGCCGATGCCTTGATGAGTCGGGCCGCGTCGTCACCCAGGATGGGAAGAAGCTCGACCAGCCGCAGTTCAAGAAGCCGCACATCTATACCGTCCGGTTGGAGAAGCACGCCGGTGAGGACTGGTGGCGCTCGGGAATCGCGGAGCAGGGCCAGACATGCTGAGCCGGGCGCTTGGGATCTTGGTGGTGGCCCTGTTGCTGCCGCTTCTTGTCGTGGCGCCGAGGGCCGTCGCCGACGGGGACTCGCAGTGCCCGCCGGGAACGAACCCCGTCAGCGTCGGGTCCGGGGTTATCTGCGTCGTTGTCACCGATCCCGGCGAACCCAGCAACCCGGGCGACCCAGGAGATCCCGGGAACGGCGGTCGGGGACCGCCGGTCGGCTGCTATAAGTCCGACGGCACCGAGGTTCCCTGCCAGACACATGACGGCACCTGGTGGTCGGGGCACCAGTGCTACGCCGCTCCCTACGACGCGCCGCCCGGAACCCCGGCTTGGCAGGGGCACACCGACGGCTCGCTGTGGCAGTGCACCAGCTGTACGTCTGCCGGGGTCGCAACTACCTGCAACGTCCAGATCCTCTGGACGGCGCCGGGCCAGGAGCCCGGACCGCCGACGCCCGAGGAGCTCGCGGCCACGGCTCTCGGGCTGATGCCTCTCGCGATGGCCGACATCCGCACCGCCCCCGAGCCGCCCGCGGCGACCTATATCGGTGTTGAGAACTGGCTCTGGATACCGGACGGCCAGTGGGCAACGTTGCACAAATCCGTCACGGCGGGTGCGACGACAGTGACCGTCACGGCTACCCCGTCGCAAACTGTCTGGGACCTCGGACCGACCGCTGTCACGTGCTACGGGCCGGGGAAGCCATGGGTCCAGGGCATGACCGAAGCTGCCAGCACCACGTGCGCCTACACCTACAAGGAGACCTCGGACAGAGAGCCACAAGGGCAGTTCCAGATCTCGGCGACCATTCGCTACCACGTGACCTGGAGCTGCTCGGGAACTTGTCCGACCACCGGCGGTGACTTGGGGCTCGTCGATGCGCCCGCAGGAGCCAGCACCATGCGTGTCCTTCAGCGCCAGACGGTGGTGGTCCAGTGAGCACAGAAGCCGACCCGCGCGCGACCACGGACCAGCGGCCCCGGGCTGCTACGCAGCGGCCGATGTCCCTTGGCCATGACCTTCCCCGGGTACCTCGGCGGTACGGCCAATGGGCCGGTGCGGTGCTCTTCGTCGTCATGGCCGTGCTCCTCGCCGGGTGGTTCTGGCAGCAGAAGAGCGACCAACGCCCGGTGCTCGCGATCGCCGAGCCAGTCCCGGCCGGCTCTGTGATCACTGCCAAGGACCTAAAGATCATCGAGGTCTCGGGCGTCAAAGGCGCCATCCCGTCGGCCGACAGCGACACCGTCATCGGCGGCACGGCTGCGGTCGGCCTTGTGGACGGCCAGATCCTGACGCGCGACATGGTCACCGCCGATCCTCTCCCGGGACCGGGCGAGCGGGTGGTCGGCCTTCAGTTGGAGGCCACCCGCGCCCCCGCCGGGCTCGCGCCGGGCGACGTCGTCGTGGTGATCGCGGTGCCGCCGGAGGGTGACCCGAGCACGCCGGGCAACCTCGACAACTCGACGGTCTTGGCCCCAGCGCAGCGGTCGCCTCGGCTGCAGCGATCGAGGGGGCGGGGACTCGCCTGACCCTCGTCGTGCCCGAACCGGTCGCCGAGCGTGTCACCGCCTACGTGGCAGCCGGGCGAGTGGCGCTGGTGCAGGCTCCCGCAGGGGGTGACGAGTGATGCTCATTGCGCTGTGCGGAGACAAGGGCTCGCCCGGAGTGACCACGACCGCTTTGGCGCTCGCATCGGCGTGGGCCGGACAAGCGATTGCCGTCGAGGCCGACCCTGCCGGCGGTGATCTGGCGATCCGGCTCCACCCGGGAGGCTCCACCCTTCCCGAGACTCCGACCGTGCTGTCGGTCGCAACCGCCGCGCGCGCCGAGGGCTGGTCAGCATCCCACCGCCGGTGGGGGAGGTATTGATCGGGACCTCCAAGACTGTCTCATCGACAGTGAGCGTGCGCTTGATGAGGTCGAGGTGGCTGGGCTTGAGGGCGATGAGCTCACCCCATCGGGGTCCCCGGTGGTGGCGACGGTCTCGATCATCAGCCGATGCTGCGCAGGAAGGGCCGCGAGGACGGCAGTGACCTGCGACGTAGGTTCACAGGAGACGGGCGTGGTCAGAGCCGGGTTCGTGGGTTACCACTGGCGCGGTTCTTGCGTTCAGTGTCAGCACAGCGTCTGCTGACATTGCTTTCGAGGGGGCGCTGAGTGAGCTTCAAAGCGAATGGCGGCCATACCTGGCGAAGGTCTGCGTAAGGTCAAACCGGGCGACCCCTTGGCGCTGGCTGACCAGAGGTCAACGCCCCGGTCTCGCCGGATCGGCGTTGGTCAGAAGGTTGGACCGGCGCGACGGTCGGGGGCCTTGGGCTTGCTTGCTTGCCCCCCGCCGCATCCATCACGGGATCCAAACGCATTCGTGAGGCCAACTCAGTTCATCGAACTGCCGCGATGATCTGATCGACGACCTCCCGAGGCGCTGCGTGCTCCCAAACCCTCACGACAGTCCATCCAGCGTCAGTGAGCAACTTGTCCGTCTCAGCATCGCGCTTACGGTTCCGCGCGATCTTCGGCCCCCAGTAGTCCGCGTTCGTCTTCGCCACGGTCCCGTGCTCGGGGCAGCCGTGCCAGTAGCAGCCGTCGATGAAGACGGCCACCCTTGCGCGCCTAAAGACGAGGTCTGCCCGACGGTTGAGGTTCGGGAGCGGTCTGGCATCGACGCGGTACCTTAGCCCGGTGGCGTGGGCGAGGCGACGGACGGCAATCTCCGGCGCCGTGTCCCGTCGCCGGTTGGCCCGCATGACCGCCCGGGATGCGGGGCTGGACGCCCAAGACTCATACGGAGCCATGGGCCCAACTCTGTCATGAGCCTCTTGTGGGAGAGCGACGGACGGGGTCCTGATGGGGCCGACCGTGCAACTCTCAGGACTCACGCCGGACGGCGACGCATCTCTGGCCAGTCGTAGTGGGCAACGCGGATTCCGGCTCGCGCCTTGGTCGTATTCAGCATGAACTTTGGTTCGCGAGATGCGCCGACCGCGCCCTCACCCTTGGGTGCCTGGCGTCCCTGCGCGCGAGATGACAACTGACCAGAAGCGACGGCGGCCCTGAGCGAGTTGCCGTTCGCCAGCCAGAACGACTCCACCCGCAGGGGAGTGAAGGCTGCCTTTCGTGTCCGGCTCTTGCCGGAATTCGATGGCGATGCGGGTCTGGCGCGCCGTTCTGCCTTGAACCTTCTATGCCACGTAACGAATTCACCCGAGTCGTCCATGAGCGCGTTGCCGCTGATGACGAGGAAGCCGATCCCCTGCTCGTCAACGCAGTTCCGGATCGCCCGCTCGTCGTTGAGCAATATTTCGGGACTGGCTGACCGACGTTTGCCTGCGGAGGTCTGGGTCTCGGTGTGGACCTTGATGTCCCAGACTCGGTTGAGTGCGTAGTCAAAGACTGTGTTGCCGTACCGCACACGCGGCCCGGGAACTCGCGGGGTGAACGCTGCCGCGAGGACCGCCCTCGCGCGCTCCTCGCCAAAGAAGCCTTGCCACTCATTATCGTTCGCGCCGCGCAAGCCGTTGTCGGCGAGCCACTCGACTGACTTCCTCCCGTCCCAATGGTCCGGAAGGCCGGACATGAGCGCCGCAGCGAGCGCGTCGCCCTCCGCCGCCGGGGTGGCCAGCATGTCCGAAACCTGAGCACCGAGTCGTCCCAGATTCCGCTCTGCCCCGGCTAGGATCGTGTTGAGCCCGGCAAGCTGGATCGTCTCACCTGTCGATGCGCAGTCGTCCGTCCACGGAACGCCGAGGACACGGGCGAGAGATGCTCCGAGCCGTGTCTTGCTGCCCGTATCGACTCTTGGGTCTCCCGGGAACAGGGCGGTGGCAAGGTTAAGCAAGACCGACTTGTGTTCCTTGCCTCCTGGGCCAAGCCATTCGCGCGGCGCGTCTGTCAACGCGGCGATCCGGGTCACCGCCTCAATCTTCGATCGTGCTGGCTCGAACGCCGCCCACGAAGGCCCGGATAGCGACACCGGAACTTCGTCGCGAAGCCTTTTCAGCGCTCCCTCCTGATACGCGATCGTCGCCGCTTCGAGAAGGGTGTTGAGGCCGCGCAGATTCACCATGTTGAGTTCGACTAGGAGGTCTTCCCGCCACTCGACGTCGAGTCTCATCGCGATCTCCCGGGCCATTGCGGCAGGGGTGCGGACGATGTCGATGTCCAGCTCGAGGGCGTCGCGTAGCGCGACGAGCGCCCGCTTGCCAGCTCGGCTGCCGCCCCGCACCCTCTCTGGCGCTCGTCCGGTCAGCGCATAGATGCGCTCGACCGCCTCGGACTCGGTTTCCGCGGGAAGGAAGAACTCGGCATCTACAGATCGCACCCGCACATTCGAGCAGGTAGCCGCGGGCAAGAGGACGGAACCCGAAGAATTCGCGCGATCCGCTGCAGCGTCCACCCCAGCGGGTGACACGCGAATGGACCTGACGGACCCCTACCTCATGCGCCGCGCCCTGCATACAACTGAGTTCCCGACGACACTCTGGCAGCAATCAGACCTTCGCCGGCCGGTGCTCCGCAAGCCGTTTCCGCACCGTCGAGGGAGTCGTGCCCTTCGCCGCGGCAACAATGTTCTGCCCAATTCCGTCCGGGTCTGCGGCGAGCAGAGCCTGGTCTCTCAGGACGTGCTCCCGGAAGACATGCTGAACGGCTCCGACGGCCACGCCGTTACCCATCTGCCTGTAGGTTGCTGCCGCCGGCTGGTCGGCGAAGATGAACGAGTCGGGCAATCCCTGAAGGCGCGCGGCCTCGCGCGGAGACAACCGGCGCTCCAAGGGACCGACGATCGAGGTCTGTGTGATCGCTACCAACGCGGGCAGGTATGTCGGCCGCTTGGCACGGATGCCCGAGGGGCGGAAGTGCATGACAGTGCTCCAGAGCGACTTCGCGTCCTGTGCTTGCCACTCCAGTTTCCTGCGCGATGCCGGGAAGAGGTGAGTGTAGACCCCCCAGCGCCAGGCCCAAGGCAAGATGTCACGCCAGTGGGCGGCGAACACGTCGTAGTTGCGGCGCAGATGAGACTGCTTCCACGCCGGCAGTGTGGAGTCGATAACCGGTCGGGTGACCTTCTTGGGAAGCCGCAGGACGGCCTCCGATCCGGGCTCGTACCGCCCGTTCTCGTTGCGGCGCTCTGGCGTCGGGGCCCGTCGCATTGCGGCTGCGGCCTCCGGGAAGTCAAGCCAGGAGTCCGCCCAGTATGGGAAGCCTTTGAGCGGGGCACTGGTCCGTTCGCTCATGAAACGAGCGAACTCGTCCCAGGCGTCGATCCAGAGGGTCTCCCCGGGAGTCAGGTCGCAGCCTGGGATCACATGGGACTCATCGAGCAGCTTGCCGTCCAGAAGGTTCCAGCCGCCCTCTGCGGCTCCCGGGTCGAACATCGGCGCATTGCTCTCGGCCACCCGCGGGAAACGGTCCGTCATGGTGGCGACTGGCGGCGGGCCCAGTGCGTTCATGTCTACGGTGCCGTCGTCGTTTCGAGGCACGCTGTCCGGTCCGTAGGTCGCCGTGATGAACACGCGCTCGCGAACTTGCGGGACGCCGCCGAGGTGCTCGGGCAATAGGTGTGGGGAGAAGATCGCTGGGCGGGCCGAGACGTTGTAGCCCTCCTCGCGGAGCGTTCGAATGATGACCTCCCACTCATGCTCATGGCGGGGCCCGATGAGATTGCGGACATTCTCCAGCAGGACCACCTTGGGGTGGTGTGTCTTGATGATCGAGGCGATGTTGAAGAACAAAGTTCCGCGAGCTTCGTCCATCCCGCGCTGGGCACCTGACTTGGAGAACGGCTGGCACGGGAAACCGGCGCACAACACGTCGTGGGCGGGGACGTTCATGATGCCGAGGTCATCGTCAGCATCTTGCGTGATGTCACCAAAGGCCTGGTGGCCCCAGTTCGCCTCGTAGACCGTTGCCGCCTGCCGGTCGATCTCCACGGCGTACACGCACTCGCCGCCGAATGCCTTCATCACGGCGTGAAAGCCGCCGATGCCCGCGAAGAGGTCGATGAATCGGAACGCGGGGTTGCTCATGGGAGAAGCTTAGGCGACCGGTCGGACAGTTTGTGCATCCACGCCATGGTGTTACCAGAGTGACTCGTGATGCGTGCGCAGTCCGGCAATCCGAAGACATGTGACGGAGGTCCTAGGTACGGTCGCTGGTACAGCAATCCAGGGACTCGGGGGCACAAGGGTGAACGTATGGGCGGAGTACGACAAGTGGGACCGGGCCTTGGCCCGCCACGTCTTCACGGATGAGTCCGCCGGCCTCCCGGTCTACCTGGAGGTGACTCCCGAGATGTTCAAGGTGCTGGGCGCCGAGCTCGGTATCTCAGAAGATCCTGTCGCGAAACTTATCAAGGTGGTGCGCAGCACCTTGTATCTAGAGGACCGGCACGGCTTCGACGCGCATTGGCAGCGGTTTCAAATGTGGCGACGGCACGTGCTCGGGTCCGCTGCGACCCGGGAGAAGAGGACCGCGACGGAGATCACTCCTCCTCCCGTCGTCGCGCTGCTTTGCGTGCTGGTGCTGGCTGCCGAGCGGATGGGGGCCGACACGAACCTGGCGGCTCACGCGTACTACCCACGTCTGGGGGAGGTGCTGGGTCTGGACAAGGCTGAGGCCACCCGGCTGCAGCAGGCATTCCCAATCACCGAGGTCTTCTGGCGGGGTCTCAACGAGTACCTGGTCGCGCACGAGGGCAGGCTCGGGCTCCCGACCGCCGACGCACTGTCGTTCCGATATGTCGGCATCCCCCAGTCGCAAGCCCTCGTACGAGCGGCCGACCGCGTCAAGCTGCCGGCGTTCTTCACGCGCTTCGGGTTGGTCCCGGGCTCGGAGGTCATACCGGCGGACCTCGAGCCGTTGCTGGACGCCTGGATCTCCAGCAATCCCTGCCCAGTGAGCAACAACCTGAAGAACCTTTGGGGTCGCGGCGCCGCACGTGAGCGGGTCGCTGGTGTCGTCGCGGTCGAGCTCAGCCTCTGGGATGGCGCGTTCCGAGACAGCTCCGAGCAGTCAGTGGGGGCGACGGGCCAGGTCGGTCTGTGCGCGAATCTGCGCCAGTCGTTCGGTGGCCGCATCATCGAGCTGTCGTTCGTCGCCCGGCTCCCGCGGCAGGCGGAGGCGACCGAACTGGTCGTGAACTCGGCCGCGGGGCGTCCGGCAGTCGGCGTGATACCTGCCGCTGGCGGACGGGTCCGTCCGATCCCGGGAAGCCGCTTCGACGCAGCGTCGCTTGTCGGCGCCGTCTTGGAGCTGGAGGACCCGAAGACAGGCGAGACGGTCACGCGTCGACCGCGGCGGGTGGTTCCGCTCCGTCGCGATGAGATGGTCGGGGCACTGGTCGAGACCGCCCGGCTGCAGCTCGCGGATGACGTTTGTCTGCTAGTCAAGGACGACGACAACCTGCTAAAGGGGGTCATGGGCATCGTCGACCAGTGCGGAAAGCGTGGCGCCACGTTTCGCAGCGTCGCAACTGATGACGCGGAGGCGCTTCCAGGACTGCCCGCTGGCTGGGTTCTCATCGACCAAGTGCAGCTCTACGCCATCCCGAAAGACGTCAAGCACGTCGACCTGCATGCGCTGGTACCGCTCACCACGGCCCAGTTGAACTTCGCCGGCGGCCTCAAGATGCCGGGCCGGATCCGGAAGTACTCCAGCCTTCAACCGCCGGAGATTCGAGCTGCCGTCGCTGAGGCAGAGAAGATGACAGTGACGATCACCTCGCTCGGCGACGAATCGGAGGAGCTGCACCGGTGGACCGAGTCCGCCAACGCCATGGTGATCCCGCTTAATGGCCTCGACCTGGCTGACGGCGATTACGAGGTGACTCTGCAGGTGGACGACGAAGTCCTCTCCCGCCCGACGCTCCGTCTCCGGTCGGCGGACACCCCAGACGCCGTCACCTGGGAGACCTGCACTCCGCTCAACTACGAGCTCGACGGCGGGGCGACGGCGGCGATCTCGGCGTCCGCCTCAGTCGGGCGTTCAGAGTTCTTCGTGGACGGCGTGAACACCGTAGGAGTGCGCGACCGGGCGGCCGCTGCGCCGCGTCCAATCGCGGACGGGATCGGCTGGGAAGCCAAGAAGGTCTCCTCCAACGTCGTCCAGCCGGTCGTTGTGCTGGGCACCGCCGACCCGAAGTCCTGCATGGTCACCGGGCGGCATTACATCCAGCTTCCTACCTGGCATGGCGGGAAGGCGACCTCTAAGACGATCCAGGGCGTGTGCCGCGACTGCGGGATAGTGAAGACCTCGCCCACCCGGCCGCGGTGGAAGAAGCTGGATGGTCCGGCGGACGCGCCGGTGGAGTTGCACCTGGCGGAGTACGCCGGGTCGCGCGAGCTTCAGGCTCCCTGGGACGTTTGCCTCGACGCCGTCGTGCACGTCGGGGGCGGGCCGATCAGTGCCCTGGACCGGATCGCCTCGCATGCCGACGGCACCAGCCTGTTTGCGGACGAGTTTGTCCGGGCCCTTGAGATCGCGGGTCACATCGACGTCCGCCGGGACGACGCCATGGTCCCGCTGGAGTGGGAAGCCAACCCGGCCTATCTCGCCGAGACCATGACGAACGGTTTTGTGCTCGCCGGGGTCTGGTCGGGCCGTGGGCGGGCGCTTCTGCGTTCGGAGATCGAAGCCAACGGCGGGCACCTCGTGCGCGAGGACGGAGTCGACGGCGGTCTGTCGTCCTGGTTCGCTCGGGGCCTGGCGGCAGATGATCTAGAGCAAGCGATGGATGCCGCCGGCTTGGAGCCTGCCGTCGTTCGAGACGCTCCTCGCAAGATGCTGGCGGCACTCCCGACGCTGGGCGAGCTCGAGGCAGCGATGCCGCTGGTGCCGATCCCGGCCTACAGCAAAGCGACCCTGTTCAGTCTGCGGGATGCCTCCTGGCAGACCGTCGCGGGAGTCGGCATCCCGGGCGCCTATCGAATCGAGCAGTCCTTCCGGCGGCTGAGCATCTGGGTCGACGCAAATGGCGCCGTCGAGCGCCAGGCGCGGGTGGGCAGTGTCCAGGTGGTCAAGCACCTCGCTGCTCGTGCCGCCGGACGGCCCTTGGTCGGGTACGTGCCGTCCAGCAGTGCGCTGGTGGTGCCGATCGGCGCGGACCTTCCGGCCCTATACGGCCGGGTCGCGGCGCTGTGCTCCGGGCGGCGTCCGCAGGTGTCCACCAGGACCCGGTCTATCGCATATCTCGATGTGCCCCGCGACGTCGCGGATGGCCTGAACTCACTACTGGCAGGGTGAAAGCACATGCAGACGACACCGCTGACGCTGCGAGATGACCTCTCCGCTGCCTACCTCCGCTACATCGACACCCAGTACTGGCTGCGCAACGCTGATCTTGCTGGCGAGCGGCGTGCCCTGTTGCGGTCTGACGGGAACCTGCGCAGCGAGTGCCTCCTCGAGCCGGTGCTGCCGTACGACGCAACGGTCGACCTGCTTGGTATCGCCGCTGCCGCGGGCGTCTCTGCCGAGACGGCCGAGATCGTCGGCCGGGCGCTCTTTGGTGACTTCACTGCTCCGGGCGAACCGGTGAAGCTGAGGTCACACCAGGCCGAGGCGGTGACGAGCCACTTCCGGGGAGGAGGTGAACCCGGACGGAACGTCGTGGTCACTTCCGGCACAGGCTCCGGCAAGACCGAGAGCTTCCTGTTGCCGATGCTGCTCCGGCTGGTCGAGGAAGCCAGGACCTGGCCCGCGCAGCCCAAGCCCGACCTGTGGTGGCTTGACAAGCCGCACCCGCGCCGATGGCGGCCGATTCGCAAGGCCGAGACCCGGATGCCCGCAGTCCGGGCGATGGTCCTGTACCCGACCAACGCCCTCGTCGAAGACCAGATGACCCGGCTCCGTCGGGCTGCTCGGCGCATCGGCGCCGCTCTGCCTGATCAACCGCTCTGGTTCGGCCGATACACCGGCGTGACCTTGGGGACATCCAGACGCCCAGCTGATGGTCGCGGCCCAGCCTTCGCCGGGCTGGTGTCGAACCTGGAGGACCAGACATCGGAGTTCGCTCGGCTGGTCGAGGCGAACGTCTCCGAGGGCGACCTGGCCCAGTTTCCCGACCCGCGCGCTCACGAGATGCTGATCCGCTGGGACATGGTGGAGACGCCTCCCGACGTACTGGTCACCAACTACTCGATGCTCAACGCGATGTTGATGCGTGCCTTCGAGGACCCCCTCTTTGAGCAGACTCGAACCTGGCTGGCGGCGTCACCGGACAACGTGTTCACGCTGATCGTTGATGAGCTGCACCTCTACCGAGGGACCCAAGGCAGCGAGGTCGCGATGGTCGTGCGCAACCTGCTCAGCAGGCTCGGCATCTCGCCAGAGTCGTCGCAGCTGCGGTGCATCGCGACCAGCGCCTCACTCTCCGACGAGAGTGGCGGACTGGACTACTTGGAGCAGTTCTTCGGGGTGGAGAGTTCGGCGTTCCACCTCACCGCTGGGACGCCGCGCGCTCTGCCAGCTCTTTCCGGGCTCGATAGGGATGCCCTGATGTCCGGCGGCGGGCCATCCGCCGGTGTGATCTCCCAGCAGATCGCGGCAGCCTGTGTCGACCCCGACTCCGGGCGCGCTCGGGCCACCGAGTCCTCGGTGATTGCCGAGCGCCTTTTCGGCGCCCCCGATGAAGGTCTGCAAGGTCTGTCAGCGGCGCTCAACTCACTCGCGGACGCTTCCAACCTCAGCGCGACGATCCCGCTCCGGGCCCACCAGTTCGTCCGCACCATGCGAGGGATGTGGGTCTGCTGCAACCCCGAATGCGCCGGCGTCCCCGCGGAGAAGCGCGAGGGCCGTCGCGTCGGCAAGGTCTACGGGATCCCGACCCTGAGCTGTGGTGACTGCGGGTCCAGGGTGCTTGAGCTGCTGTATTGCTTCTCCTGCGGAGACGTGAGCATGGGCGGTCACGTTGTGGACCGGACGGCGGTCGAGAACAACGAGCCCGAGGGCGTCGTGATCGCTTCGGCCAACCTCGGTGAAGTCGCCTCGGACGTGGCGCCGATCTTCCGGCGGACCCACGACGACTTCGTCTGGTTCTGGCCCGGTGAAAGACCAGTGCAGTCGGACCCGTCCTGGTCCAAGAAGGTCCCCGGCAGCAAGAAGGAAGCGCGGTTCGCGTTCGCGCCCGCCAGCCTGGACCACGTCACCGGCCTGATCACGACGGCCGGCGAATCGCTGGACGGCTGGATCATGACGGTCGAGGCAGACCTCGGTGAACGCCAGCGGATCCCGGCAGTCCCGGATCGCTGCCCACGGTGCGACTCCTCGGGTTACAACCCAGGGGAGAAGTTCTTCTCCGGGACCGTACGCAGCCCTGTCCGGGCGCACACGGCGGGTGCCGCCCAGTCCACCCAACTCTATCTTTCCCAGCTCGTGCGGAGTCTGGGGGAGACCGCCGCGGAGTCGCGGACGATCGTCTTCACTGACAGCCGTGACGACGCCGCACGGACGGCAGCCGGGATCGGTCTGAACCACTACCGCGACGTCATCCGTCAGCTGACTCAGCAGGTGCTGACCGCCGAGCGGCCGTCGCTGCGGGGCATCATCGACCGCGGTGTGGCTCTGGAATCCTTGACCCCAGCCGAACAGGCAACCTTCGCCACGTTCAAGGCCGCCAACCCTGAGGTCATCGAGCTTCTCAAGAAGCAGGCTTACGTGACCTTGGACCAGGCCGAGACGGCCGCCATCGAGACAGCCTTCGCCGAGAAGGAGGAGGTTCGGATCGGCTGGCCAGAGCTGCGTCACGAGGTCTGTGACCGGCTGGTACGCCTCGGGATCCCGCCGGGAGGAACCGGGCCATCGGCTGCGAGAAACCAGGACGACAGCCCCTGGTGGAAGGCATTCACGCCGCCGGAGCCGGACATGTGGCTGCCCCTGCCTCTCAACGGGCCGCGAGAGACCCAGGCCGCGATGCAGGCGGAGAAGCTGGTGCAGGCACTGGCCAGTGGGCTGTTCGGTCGCGCCGGTCGGGACTTGGAGTCCGTCGGGATCGCGTACTTCGCGGCACCGCCGGCGTCCACGGGGATCGTCAATGACCCGGTCGTGCGTGCCGAGGTCCTCGCTGCCGTCATCCGCATCCTCGGCATCGGCCAGCGTTGGTCGGGGGCCGACGCATCGCCGTCGACCGGTATCCCGAGAAAGGTGTCCGGCTATCTGAAGGCTGTCGCCGATGCACACGGCAAGGAGTACGCCGACCTCGCAGAGGATGTGAAGCACCTGCTGAAGACCTCCGGGGTCGCCACGGACTGGCTGCTGAACCTGGCGTCCATGTCCTCCCCGTTGAGCCTGGTCCCGCTAGACGGCCGACGCTGGCAATGCAGCTTCTGCGGCTTCCTGCACGGCCATCGCTCGGGCGGGGTCTGCGCCAACGTCGGATGCAATCGAAAGGCTCTCATCGAGGTCGACCCCGACGCTGGCGGCGAGGGTGACTACTACGGCTGGCTGGCGCGCCAGAAGCCGCGCCGCCTCGCGGCGGCGGAGCTCACCGGTCAGACCAAGCCGTTGAGCGAGCAGCGTCGTCGCGCGCGCGTGTTCAAGGAGGTGCTGCTGCCGGCGCCGGCGGAGAACCCGCTGACAGTGCCGCTCGACGTCCTGAGCGTCACGACGACGATGGAGGTCGGGGTCGACATCGGGTCGCTTCGATCAACGGTGATGGCGAACATGCCGCCGCAGCGCTTCAACTACCAGCAGCGAGTCGGACGCGCTGGGCGGTCCGGTCAGATCTTCTCCTACGCCGTGACGGTGTGTCGGGACCGGTCGCACGACGACGACTACTTCCGTTCGCCGCGACGGATGACCGGTGACGACCCGCCGCAGCCGTTCCTCGACTTGAAGAGGGTACGCATCGTGCGACGCGTGGTGGCGGCAGAGGCGCTGCGTGTTGCCTTCCGGGCAATCAGTGAGCCGCCGGAATGGACGGCCGACAGCATTCACGGCGTCTTCGGCAAGACCGCGGACTGGTCGAAGCATAGGGAGGAGGTAGCGAAGGAGCTGGCTTCCCCGACGTTCCGTTCGGTGGTCGACCGGTTCTGCGCGTTCACGGGACTCGAGGACAGCGCGATTACGGCGATCACTGACTGGGTCAGCGATGGCGGGCTTGTCGTTGAGATCGACTCCGCAATCGATCGCGATTCTGGGCTCACGGATGAGCTCAGCGAGTTGTTGGCGACATATGGGGTGTTGCCGATGTTCGGCTTCCCGACCCGGGTGCGCCAGCTCGTCAAGAAGCGCCCGTCCAAGTTGGAGGATCTCGACCGCGTCACGGTGTCAGACCGCCCGCTTAGCCAGGCGGTATCGATGTTCGCGCCCGGCGCCAAGATCGTCCGCGACGGAGCAGTCCACACAGTGGCCGGCTTCGCCGCTTGGCACCCTGACTTCAAAGGAATGAAGCCGGTCGACCCGCTGGGCCCGGAGGTGTCGATCGGCCTCTGCGACGAGTGCGGAGCCTGCTTCGTAGATGCTGTCGAGCCAGTCTGCAGCATCTGCTCGTCGGGTCTGCGGATCGTCCCGATGCATCAGCCGCGCGGATTCCGGACCACTTACCAGGAGGTCGACTACGACGGTGACGAGGACGAGTCCGCCAACGCTGGCTCTCCAACGGTCTCGGTGGACGGTGACCCAGATACTGACGTCACGGTCCGCGGGGCTCGACTTGGTACATACACGCAGGCGCGCCTAGTTCAGGTCAACGACAACAACGGGCGCCTGTTCGAGATCGGTCAGGACTTCGGCTCATGGCTGGCTGTCGACCCGGACCTGTTCGCCGACCTCAAGACTTGGCCACCCAAGAACGTCGTCGGCTCCAAGCAGATCGCGATCGGGGAACTGCGGACCACGGACGTATTGACCATCGGCCTGGAGAGCGCGCACGCACCCGGCGGGCTAGTGCCGCACTCACCGACGCGGGTGCCCGCCGGCCTGGCCGCCTACCGGTCGCTCGCCGAGGTCCTTCGCCGCGGCGCTAAGCGCCAACTCGACATCGACCCGCAGGAGCTCGTTTTTGGCCTGCACCCACAAAGCGACGGATCGATGCAGGTGTTCCTGGCCGACGCCCTGGACAACGGCGCCGGCTATACCGCCGAAATCGGGACAGCCGCCAACTTCGAGCACCTACTTACCGAAACCCGGCTGTCGCTGCGAGACCTATGGGCCGAGAAGGCCCACGCGGACTGCAGCTCCTCGTGTCTCGACTGTCTGAGGTCATACGACAACAGCCGGCTGCACGGGCTTCTCGATTGGCGGCTGGCCCTGGACATGCTCGATCTGCTTGCCGGCGAAGGACTGCTCCTGGCCAGATGGCTGGAACTGGGGCAGCGGGCCGCGGCGGCCATCGCCGCAACCGGGCTGATGCATCTTCAGGCGGGCGCCACCACCGACGGGGTTCCCTACCTGCACAACACCACGAACGGCCGATCCGTCCTGGTCGGACACCCGCTTTGGTGGCGCTCGGAGGATCGTGCCGTTGAGGAACAGATCGTCGCCATCGACGAGTTGGACGGCACATCCTCGGCCGTGGCCCAGAGCGATGTGTTCGAGGCGCTCCGGCGGCCGATCGGCGTGATCCGGCGGCTCGTGTGACCGAGCTTGCTTGGCCGTCGCCGACCGCTGAACCCGTCAGCATGATCTCGCCGAGTGCCCTGAACGCATGGGAGACCTGCGGGCGAAAGCTCGCCTTCCAGCGCGACCCGGCCACCCGCGCCCTGAACAGGCCAAGCCCTCGCACCGCACTCGGCGTCGTCGCTCACGGCCTCACCGAGTCGGCTGCAACGGGCCAACCTCCTGCCGGGATGGCCCGACGGGCCTGGCTCGAACAGGAATGGGAGCAGCTGCTGGCCCAGCAAGTCCAGAAACTGGCCACGGCCTGGCCCGGGCGGAGGATCCCGCCGGTTGCGCAATGGGATGGCCTAGTAGCCACCCGGGTCCGGATCCTGCGCAAGCTCTCCGCAGAGCCTGAACCTGAGATGACCACGGCTGCCCAAGCCCCGGCTGGCGGCCCCGGGTTCCCATGGATCGAGCGCAGGCTCGAGGACCCCACGGCAGGGGTCTTCGGCACGCCCGACCGGGTCGATGTCCGAAACGGCCACTTACGCGTCGTTGACCTTAAGTCGGGGGTCCATCAAGCGGGCATCCAAGACGCTCAGCGGCGCCAGCTGCTCTTGTACGCACACCTGGTAGACGTGGCCTGCGGCCAGCTGCCAGCCGTCGGGGTGATCGAGGATGTCTCCGGCAAGGAGACCTCCTTCTCGATCGAAAGCGTCGCGGTCACACACGCGCTGCACGAGGCACAACGGGGCGCTAGCAACTTCAACCACGCCATCGCTAGCGGCGAGGTTCCGGCGCAACCGGACGAGACGGCCTGTCGATTCTGTCCATTTCGGAGCGTGTGTTGGCCGTACTGGACGTCGAACGCACGATCCGACCGCGACGTGCGTGGGACGGTGATCGACGAACCTGAGGCTAGTTCCTTCAAAGTTGACGTCGGAGGCGCCGAGGCCCTCCGCGTCGTGATCACGGCGGGCGTGAGCGTCCCGGCCAGGGAGGATGAGGTGGTCGTCTTGGACGTCGTCCCGGCCGGACACCACACTGTCAAGATGCGCTGGAACTCCGCCCTCCGAACGCCGGGGTGAGAAGGCGCGCTGACGCCTTTCACTGCCGGTCACAAGCCGCGCGTGCGAAAGGTTGCGGGAGCTGGGTGTGCCGCTGTGGGCGGAGAACAGGAGAATCGCCCCGGCCGACGCCGTCGGGTCGCAATGCCTTTGACGGGGAGTTGGCGCGGCTGCGGTCTCGCCTGTCAGTCCGCTTGATCCGCGTTCGACGTGCCGTCGTCGGGGTGGGGCTCTCGGGCGCGGATGCGGTTGAGGGCGTCGAGGTTCTTCTGGTCGGCGTCAGGCAGGGCATGCAGGTATTTCTGCGTGGTGGTGATCTGGGCGTGGCCCATGCGGTCCATGACGGATTTGAGGTCGGATCCGCCGGCGAGCAGCCAGGAGGCGTGGGCGTGGCGGAGGTCATGGACGCGGACGGCGAAGTCGACTCCGGAGGCCTTGATTGCGGGCAGCCACATGCGGGTGCGGAAGCTGTTCCGCGAGATCGGGGTGCCGTCTCGGGTGGCGAACAGCAGATCATCTGGACCGAGGCGCCGGGTGGCGATCGCGTCGGCGAGCTGGGCGACGAGGTCGGTTGGGAGGCCCAGGGTGCGGGGCTCGTTGTCCTTGGGGTAGGGCTTGGTGATCATCCGGGCGCCGGTGGGGGAGTTCTTGATCGAGACCTCGACGAGTGTCTCTTCGACGGTCAGCGTGCGCTTGATGAGGTCGAGGTGGCGGGGCTTGAGGGCGATGAGCTCGCCCCACCGGAGTCCGGTGTTGATGGCGGTCTCCACCATCAGCCGATGCTGCGCAGGAAGCGAGGCAAGGATGGCGACGTACTCCTCGGGCGTCAGTGTCCGGGCCTTCTTCTTGATGACCTTCGGGAGCTCGGTATGCGCGCACGGGTTGAAGGTGACCACACGGTCGCGCTGGGCGCGTTCGAAGATCGAGTGCAGCATGGTGTGGTACTTCCGCACGCTGGCGGCCGAGAGGCCGTGCCCATTCTCGGTAGGGGTGCCGGTGGCGGTGGTGACCCAGCGTTGGATCTCGGAGGGCAGGATCTTTCCCATCGGCCGCTTCCCGAAGGCGGGGATGAAGTGCTTGTCGAGGTAGGACCGGTAGGCGGCCAGGGTGGAGGTCTCGACGTGCTTGGAGGGCAGCCAGACGGTCTCGACGTACTCGGCGAAGGTGACCTGGCCGCGGGAGTGGTCGTGCCAGGCGCCTTCCCTGACTTTGGCTTCTTCGCGGTGGGCGGCGCGTTCGGCGGCACGCCGGGAGGAGTAGGTGCCGGCGGATCGTTGCCGTCCTTCGGGGTCGCGGTAGCAGGCGACGAACCGGGTGTCGCCGTCGTCGGTCACCCGGGTCTTGATCCACGCCATCACGCCTCCTGGAGGCTGGAAATGTCGATGTCCGCACAGTGTCCGCAAACGTTGCCCCGAATGTCAGCGGACGTCGACGAAGGTCAGCGGAAACTCAATATGAGCCTGACCTGCGACTTTACGCTCACAGGAGGTGGCAGTCGAGGACAGTGTGAGGCAGTGTGTGAGTGGGATACGGCACTCATAACCCAGAGGTCGCAGGTTCAAATCCTGCCCCCGCTACAAATCACGAGAGGCCCGCGCAGTCTGACTGCGCGGGTCTTTCGCGTGTGCGCAACCACCATGGCGACCTGCCTGCGCCATGGTTCATCCACGCCGCACGTCGACGGAACGTGCCGAACGTGTCGCTGGCATCCGTGCGCACGCGTGGCCGCTCGACTTCGGGAGGCGGTGGGCAAGTCCGGCTCCTCACCCAGGGCCAGCTCGGGGTGGAGATAACAGAACCGCCTCCTGCTTGAACGCGGTTGCTAACGTGACCGGCACGAGGGGAGTACCTCCCAGGCGGTGCATCGTCAGCACGGCGGTCCCATGACCCCCGGTGCGCCCGGTTTCGACCGAGGAAGACCTCGCCACCAGGCCCTGCGCCTGGCCGACGAGAGGTGCTTTCATGGACGTTCAGTACACCCACCGTTCGCCCGAGCCGGACACCGACGGGGCGGAGGAGCACCGGCGCGGGACCGTCCCCCGACGGTCGGAGCCGTCCTAGTGCTGCAGAGCATGCGCAGCTATCCGAGTGTCTCGATCCTTGCCAACACCGCACCAGGCGAGCCCGTCGGGACGACGACGCAGGCGTGGCTCCGGCGGCTGTGCGAGCAGGCGGAGAAACGGTTGCGGGCCGAGGGCGTGACGAGCGCGGAGATCACCGCAGCGCTATCGACGCTCGTCGAACGCGCCGCCCAGGTCGAAGCCGAGCGCAGCATCGCGCCGTTCGCCAGTAATGCCCACAGCGACCTGATGACCCTGCCGGTGCAGGTCGTCGAGCGGGTCGTCGTCGACCCGACCTTCGCGACCCGCGACCTGGTCCGAGCCATGCACCGGACGCCACGGCACCTCGTGCTGATGCTGTCGGCGGAGCAGGCGCGCCTGTTCATCGGCCAGGGCAGGCGGATGGTCCCTGCGCACGGCTCGAAGTTCCCTCTCGCCAATGGGCAGGGCGGGCCTGGCCAGACCGACCGCTTCCTGCGGAGGGTGGACGAGGCGTTGGGCACCTACATCCGGGTGACCACTGGACCGCTCGTCATCGTGGCCGCCGAGCCGACCGCCTCGGCCTTCCTCGCGGTCTCTCGCAACCTGGGGCGACTTGCCGGCGTGGTCCCCGGTCACCACCTGCACGCCTCGCTCGACCGGATCGCCGAACTGGCGAGGCCCGTGGTCGAGCGCTACCTGCGCTCACGCCAGGATGAGGCTCTACAGCTGCTCGAGACCCGCCTCGGCCAGGGTCGTGCAGCGCTGGGGATCGACGCGGCCTGGCTCGCCGCGCGGTGGGAGCCGGTCGAGATGCTAGCGGTCGACCACACCTACTTCTTCCCGGCCCGGCTGACCGAGGACGGTGACTATCTCCAACCGGCCTCAGACGTCGAGCACCCGGAGGTGATCGACGACGCCGTGGACGAGGTCATCGAGCAGGTGCTGCTGCGACGTGGGTGGGTGGCGCTGGTCGAACCCGGTTCCCTGCCCGGCGGCGAGCGCATCGCCGTCACGCTGTCTCGGCGATAGCCCTGTGGCCTGGAGGCCACGAAGATCGTTGATGAGGGCGCGGAGCGCCTGCGCGCAGGCGCTCCGCGCCCTGTTGATCAACGGCGGGTAGCTCGGGGCACGACGGGTCTCTTGGTCTCCCCGCTAGCGTCGAGATGAGGGTGTGGCCCGGTACCGGACTGTCCATGACAAGAGGCAGATCGTGGAGACGACCGAGGATGGTGGTGGCGTGATGGACCCCTCGGTCGACGCAGCGGCCGGAGGCATCTCACCCGATTGGCTGAGCGGCCTCGGCGCGCAACTGCGGCTGTTCCTGCTGGAGTACGAGTTCGGCTTGCGCGAGATCGAGACCAAGATCGCGATCCTGCGCGACGAGTTCCTGCACATGCACGACTACAACCCCATCGAGCATGTCACCAGTCGGGTCAAGTCCCCGGAGAGCATCCTGAGCAAGGTGGAACGTCGGGGGTTAGAGCGCAGCCTGGACAGTGTGCGGGCCAACGTCACCGACATTGCGGGAGTGCGGGTCACGTGCAGCTTCAACGCAGACGCATACCGCATTTTCGAGCTGCTCACCGCCCAGGACGACGTCACGACCCGCAGGGTGTCCGACTACATCGCCGAGCCGAAAGCCAACGGCTACAAGAGCCTGCACGCCATCGTCGAGGTGCCGGTGTTCCTCTCCTCCGGCGCGGTGAGGGTGCCTGTCGAGATCCAGTTGCGCAGCATCGCGATGGACTTCTGGGCCAGTCTGGAGCACAAGATCTACTACAAGTACGACGGCGAGGTCCCGGACGCGCTCCTGCAGGAACTCAAGGAAGCCGCCGACACCGCCTCCGAGCTGGACTCACGTATGGAGCGCCTGCATCGGGAGCTGCACGGCTGAAGCAACGCTTCGAAGTCAATGGCCTGATGGGTAGTCGGCCGCGGCTGCGCGATGAGGCCATACTGGATCGGGGAACAGAAGCCGGGCGGAGACGTCAGCCTCAGCCACCGCCCCGGCGGACCAGACCGGAGCGCGACGCCGGACCGGCACGCTGAAGGGAGGGCCAGTGCTCGACATCAGCCTGCTCGCCTGGGCGGTCACCGTCGGGCTGATCGTCGCCCTGCTCGCGGTCGACCTGGTACTCGCCGCCGCGCGGCCGCACCGGGTCGGCTTTGGGGAGGCCACGGCCTGGTCGGTGTTTTACGTTCTCGTCGCGATCGGCTTCGGCGTCTGGTTCACCGTGCAGTTCGGTGGCGAGTTCGGCACTGAGTACTTCGCCGGCTACCTCATCGAGAAGAGCCTCTCGGTCGACAACCTGTTCGTCTTCGTCATCATCATGACCACCTTCGCCGTACCAGAGGAGCACCAGCACAAGGTTCTGACCTTCGGCATCGTGCTTGCCCTGATCATGCGCGCGATCTTCATCGCCCTCGGCGCTACCTTGCTGGCGCTGTTCTCGTTCATGTTCCTGTTGTTCGGCCTGCTGCTGATCTACACCGCGGTGCAGCTGTTCCGGCACCGCGACCAAGACCCCGACGTCGAGGACAACGTCGTCGTCAAAGCGGCGCGCCGATTCCTGCCGATCACCGGTGGGTACGTCGGCGGCAGGCTCACCACGCGTGTCGATGGCAGGCGGGTTTTCACTCCGCTGTTCCTCGTGCTGCTCGCCATCGGCAGCATCGACCTGCTCTTCGCGCTCGACTCGATCCCGGCGGTGTTCGGAGTCACCGAGGAGGCCTACATCGTCTTCACCGCCAACGCCTTCGCGCTCCTGGGTCTGCGTGCGTTGTTCTTCCTGGTCAGCGGGCTGCTCGATCGCCTCGTGTATCTATCGACCGGACTCGCGCTGATCCTGGCCTTCATCGGCGTCAAGCTGATCCTGCACTGGGCCCACGTGGACATCGACCCACGAGTCCCGGAGATCCCCACTCCGCTCAGCCTCACCGTAATCGTCGCCGTACTCGCAGTGGTCACGGTCGCGAGCCTGATCAAGACCCGACGCGACCCCACCGCCAAGGCGCATGCCGGCTCTATGCGCGCACATGACCCCAAACAGGCGGACACCGGCCATGATCATCGCGCCGAGGGGTAGACGCTGCAGGTGACCCCGGGCGCGGGTCCCCCGGCCGGCCCACGCTGCCCCGTCATCGATGGGTCGCGGCCTTCTTCTTGTCGAAGCCAGACTCGCTGCGGATCGAGCGGCGTTTCGTCAGTGAGTCGGGACCTCGGTCGAATCGGTATTCCCAGGTTCTTCTGGCTCGGTGTCTGATGCTTCCGTTCATGCCGACCGGTGCGAGATGGAGCATGCTGGAGGGATGGACGTCGAGGTGACCGAGGTTGGGCCCGGTGTCCACCACGCCCGGGCAAAGCACGTGTCCTGGGCCCTCGTGACCGAGGGAGACGCCGTCACGCTTATCGACACGGGTTTCCCGGGGGATCGGGAGCGGCTGTTCAGGAGCCTGGAGCTGATCGGTAGGCGCGCGTCGGACGTCGACGTGGTGGTGCTGACCCACGGGCACCCCGACCACCTCGGGAGCGCCGAGCACCTGCGCAGCGCCTACGGCGTCCCCGTGCTCGCTCACGAGTCGGAGGTGCCGAACGCCTCCGGTGCTCGGGTCGAACAGGTCAGCGAATGGACCTTGCTCGGACAGTCCTGGCGACCGGCCGTCCTGCGGTGGGTGTTCGACGCTATGCGGCTGGGCGTCATCCGCGTCGAGCGCGTGCATGAGCTGCGCGACTTCGAAGAGGCGACGCTCGATGTCCCGGGCCGCCCGGTTGCCATCCACACGCCCGGTCACACCTCCGGACATTGCTCCCTGCACCTGCCCGACCGCGGCGTCCTGCTGGCCGGCGACGCTTTGATGACCGAGCACGCCGTGGGTCGCGACGCCGGCCCGCAGCTGCTGCCGGCGTACTTCAACACCGACACCGGCCTCGCGCGCCGGTCACTCGAGCGCCTCCGGCCGCTCGCCGCTGAGGTCGTCGTCCCCGGCCACGGCCCCACCTTCCGTGGCACGCCTGCCCGGGCCGTCGAGCTCGCGCTCGCGCACGGTTGACGCACCGCGCTGCACCACCATCGGGGACTCAACTCAGGGCACTCGCCCTCGCGGAGGGGGAGCCGGGCTGCGGGCTCAGGCCGCGATGCCCACCTCCGCGGCGTATCGGCGGAACGCGCGGTCGGCGGTGAGCCGCAGCCAGGCGCGGATCGGCAGCGGGGCCTTGGCGAGGTCGGCCGCGACGACGTCGGGGTCACCGACGTGGCGCATGATCCCGAAGGCCGTGGGCAGGAAGCGAAACGGGATCTTGCGCATCCCGCGCTCGCCGAGCTCGGCCCACTCCGCCTCGCTGACCGAGCGGGCCGCCAGCGGCAGCAGGTGCCGCTCCTCGGCGGCCATGTGCTCGGTGAGGGCCTCGACGAGGGCGCCCACCGCGGTGCCGAGCCGGTCGCGGTCGGCGGCCGCGGCGCCGGCGCGCCAGCGGGGGAGCAGCGCCAGCGTCAGCTCGAGATGGTCGTGGATCTGCTCGTGCTGGCTCTCCATGAGGTGCACCACCGGCGCCAGCTCCTCCGGCACCCGCTCCAGGAGCCGGGGCCACAGCAGCTCGTCCTCGCTGGTGTGGTGGCCCTCCAGGACCGCCAGGATCGTCTCGACGTGGCCGGCCACGACCGCTGCGCGGCGTACGTCGCCGGTCGCGACGTTCTGGACCAGGGCCGGCGCCGGCAGCAGGCTCCAGCGGAACGCGTCGTGGGCCATGATCATGCCGCGCACGTCGGTGAGGCCGGGGCCGTGCAGGGGGGCGCTGGTGGTGCTCATCGGTGCTCCTTCGGGTCGGGTATCTCGGTGTCACCAGGCTGGGCCCCCGCTCTTGGGCGATCCTTGGAAGCGACTTGGAAGGTCGGCAGAATCAGCAGCGAGACGGGGGAGGCCGGCCCTAGGGTGTGCGCCATGGAGTGGCGGGTGCTCGGGCCGTTGGAGGTCCGCGCCGCCACCGGACCGGCCGACCTGGGCGGTGCCAAGCCGCGTGCCGTGCTCGCGCTCCTGCTGGCCGCCGGTGGACGGACCGTCTCGGTGGACCGGCTCGTCGACGAGGTCTGGGGCGAGGAGCCGCCGCCGAAGGTGATGGCCTCGCTGCAGAGCTACGTGGCCCACCTGCGCCGCGCGCTCGAGCGGGACCGTCCGGCCCGCTCGCCGGCCACGCTGCTCGTGACGCGGCCGCCCGGCTACGCGCTGCTCGCCGCACCGGACGACGTCGACGCGGTCGTCTTCGAGCGCCGGGCCGCGGCCGGCCACGCCCTGCTCGCCGGCGACCCCGATGCCGCGGCGGCCGAGCTCGAGGCGGCACTCGGCCTGTGGCGCGGGGAGGCGTACGCCGACTGTCCCGCCGCGCCGTCGATCGCCGCCGAGGCGAGCCGGCTGGGCGAGCTGCGGCTGCTCGCGACGGAGGACCGCTGGCAGGCCGAGATCGACCGGGGGCGCCATGCCGTGGCCGTCGCGCCGCTGGAGGCGCTGGTCTCGGCCCGCCCGCTGCGCGAGCGGGCATGGGGCCTCCTCGCCCTGGCGCTGTACCGCTGCCAGCGCCAGGGGGAGGCGCTGAAGGCGCTCGCCCGGGCCCGCGCGGTGCTCGTCGAGGAGCTCGGTCTCGACCCGAGCCCGCCGCTGCGCGACCTGGAGGCGGCGCTGCTGCGCCAGGACCCCTCGGTGGCGGTGCCGGCCGGCGTGAAACCGGCGGCTCGGCCCACCGCCCGGCCGCCGGCGCTACCGGCGCCCGTCCGCGTGCCGACGGAGCCGCCGCAGGCGCCCCGCGGTCTCGTCGGCCGGGTCACCCCGCTCGCCACGGTGACCGGGGCGCTCGTAGAGGCCGTCGACGGTCGGGGCCGCCTCGTCCTGGTCACCGGCGAGCCGGGCATCGGGAAGACCCGGCTGGCCCAGGCCGCGGCCGCGCCCGCGACCGCTCTCGGGCTCGCGTCGCGGTGGGGCCGCTGCGACGAGGGTGGCACGGCGCCCGCCCTGTGGCCGTGGACCCAGGTCCTGCCGGGGCTGGTCGAGGAGGGCCTGGAGACCTTCGACCTCGCCGAGCGGGCGCTGGCGATGCTGCGGGAGGCCGGGCCGCTGCTCGTCGTGCTCGACGACCTGCACTGGGCCGATGCCGACTCCCTGCGCCTGCTGCGCCACCTCGGACCTGCGCTCTCCGGGCTGCCCGTCGTCGTGCTGACCACGCTCCGCGACGCGGAGGCCGACTGGGGCCCGGCGGTCGCCGACGCCCTCGGTGACCTGGCCCGCGACGAGCCCCTCCGGCTGCCGCTGACGGGGCTCACCACCGACGAGGTGAGCACCTACGTCGAGGAGCGGCTGCACACCGGCGTACCTCCCGACGTCGCCCGGGCGCTGCGCGACCGGACCGAGGGCAACCCCTTCTACATCGCTCAGCTCGTCGACCTGCTCGCTCGCGAGCACCGGCTCTCCGAGGCGTCCGCCGTGGCCGAGCTCGAGGTGCCCGACGGCGTCCGCGACGTCGTACGCCGGCGGCTCGCCCAGCTGCCCGACAGCGCGCGGGCGTTGCTGGCTACGGCGGCCGTGGTCGGCCGCTCGTTCGACGCCGATGTCGTGGAGGTCGCCGGCGACCTCGACGACCCGGCGATGGTCGACGAGGGCCTCGAGGCGGCCCTGTTGTCGGGACTGGTGACCGAGGAGCCCTCCGGCTCGTACCGCTTCGTGCACGCGCTGGTGCAGGAGGCCGTCTACGCGGCCATCCCGGGACCGCGACGGGCGCGGCGCCATGCGGCGGTGGCCGACACCCTGGCCGCGCTGCGACCCGACGCCGAACGGAGCCACGCGGCGGAGATCGCCGAGCACCACGCGCGAGCGGGCGCCGACCACGCGCGGGCCACGTGGGAGTGGGCGGCGCGGGCCGCGGCGCAGGCGCGGCGACGCGCCGCACCGGAGGAGGCCGCGCGCTGGCTCGGCCTGGCCGTCGACGCCGCCGACCGGGACCGGACCGCCACCAGCGCCGACCGGCACGGGCTCGTGGTCGCTCATGTCAGCGCGCTGATCCGGGCCGGTCAGGTCGCCGAGGCGTGGGAGCGAGCCGTCGTCCGCGCCCAGGAGGTCCTCGACCTCGGTGACGTCGTGGCGAGCGCGGAGCTGGCGGTCTCGGTGACCACGACCGTGTGGAACTGGCGTACCTACGGCTCCGTCGACAGCCGCGCGGTCACCCTGCTCGAGCGGCTCCACGACGAGCTGCCCGCGGAGCTGTCCGGGCTCCGCGCCCGCGTGGTCGCCACGCTCGCGCTGGAGCTGTACTGGGTGGACGCGCCGCGCTCGCGCGAGCTCACCGCCGCTGCCCTCGCCCTGGCGCCGGCCGACCAGCCTGACCGGTCTGAGGTGTCCGACGTCCTCGAGGTCGCGCACGCCTCCCTCATGCACGTCGACTGCGCCCACGAGCGGCTCGACGTCGCCGAACGGCTGCTCGGACGCGCCCGCGCCGGTGGCGACCGCGAGCTCGAGGCGCGCGCCCTGCTGATGCGCGGGTCCGACCGGCTCGCCCTCGGCCGCTTCGCGGACGGCTGGTCCGACTACGCCGCCGCACGCGAGCTGGCGCGCGACCAGGGCCAGCCCATCGTCGACGTCATCGTGCGGTACGCCGAGGTGCTGCGTCCGCTGGCGGAGGGCCGGCCCGCTGACGCCGAGCAGATGCTCGCCGAGGTCGTCGCACTGCACCGGCGTACGACGATCGTGTCGGCCGACGTGCTGGAACCCCTCTTCCAGCTCAACGCGGACCTGGTCTACGGCGGACCGGCACGCTGGGCCCGCGCCGAGCAGCTGGTCGACCTGATGCCGCCCGGGCCGCTGGACGAGCTGCGCGCGCTGGTGCTGCAGCGCACCGGCCGGGCCGCCGAGGTCCCCGCCCTGCTCGGGGTCTGGGCCGACCAGCGTCCGTTGGACGACGACTTCCTGTGGCTCTACACCACCGCCTACCGCGCGGAGGTCTGGGCAGGGCTCGGCGACCCCGTGGCAGCGGCCGCGCTCCGGGAGCAGCTGCTGCCCTACCGGGGGCTGCCCGTCTGGGTCGGCACGGGTATCGGGCTGGCCGGCTTCACCGACCACTACCTCGGGCTGCTCGCCCGCGCGCTGGGAGAGCTCGACGAGGCGGTCGCCGAGCTGGAGACGGCCCGCAACCGGGCCGCGGCCGAGGGCATGACGGCATTCGAGGTGCTCATCACCCACGAGCTCGCCAGGACCCGGGCCCGGCGCGGCCGCCCCGGTGACGCGGCCGAGGGGGCGCGGCTCGCCGCGGAGGCGGCGACCCGGGCGAGCGGCATCGGCCTGGTCCTGCCCCGCTGAGCACCGCCGCCCTCGATCTCAGTCTGGGTCACGCCTGAGGAACATCCATGCCGCAGCGGCGACGAACACGGCGGTGTACCCGAACAGCGCTGCGCCGCTCGCCAGGACCGTGCTCAGCTGCTCGAAGGCCGGATAGGTGAGCGTCGTCGCCACGCCGGACGGAGTCCAGTGGCTGAGGCCGGGTTGCCTGAGCACCACAGGCAGGACGCCCTCGCCGACGAAGTACCAGAGCAGCAGAGCGGTGAGTGCGAGCGCCGTACCGCGGGTGAGCATGCCGAGGGCAGCGGCGAGCATCCCGAACAGGGCCCCCGCCCACACCGCCGCGGCCAGGCCGAACCAGGCCGCAGCGCCACCGGCATCGAGGGGCACCCCGTCGATCCGGGCGGTCACGAGCACCGCCGTGATCGAGGCAGCCATCCCGAGCCCGGTCATGACCGCTCCGTAGCCACCCATCACCACGGCCTTCGAGATGAGCACGTCGGTGCGATGCGGCGTCGAGAGCAGCGTCGTCCGGATCGTGTGGTGCTGGAACTCACCTGCGCTGGCGAGGATCGCGACCACAGCGACCAGGAACCAGATCGGCGCTGTCACCGCGCGACCCGCTTGGTCGATGTCCAGCGGGGTCCCGGCTGGCTGCATGAGGACGCCGCTGACGCCGATGGCGCCCGAGAAGACGGTCCCCATGACCAGGAGGAGTGCGGGAAGGCGGAGCGTCCGGAGCTTGAGGTACTCGGAGGCGAGAGTCGCGCGCATCAGGAGTGTCCCTTCTGGACGAGCTCGAGGAAGAGGTCCTCAAGCGAGGTGGCGCCGCCCTCGGTGATGAGGTCGCGCATGGGGCCGTCGGCGATGAGCCGGCCGTGGTCGATGACGACGACGTCGTCGACGGTCTGGGCCAGCTCGGCGAGCTGGTGGCTCGAGACCAGGACGGTCCGGCCCTCGTCGGCGAGGTCTCGCAGCAGGGTCCGCAGCCAGCGAACCCCCATGGGGTCGAGCCCGTTCGCTGGCTCGTCGAGCACGAGGATGGGGGGATCGCCGAGCAGGGCGGCGGCGAGGCCCAGCCGCTGACGCATGCCCATCGAGTAGCCGCTGACCCTTCGGTGGGCCGCGTCGCTCATCCCGACGAGCTCCAAGACCTCCTCGACTCGTCGGTCGGAGATGTTGCCGGCAGCGGCCAGGACCCCCAGCGCGTCTCTGCCTCGCCGTCTCGGGTGGAAGACGTCGGGGTCGAGGAGCGCCCCGACGAGTCTGGTCGGGTTGCGGAGCTCGACGTAACGGTGTCCCTCGATCCGCGCCGTGCCGGACGTCGGCCGGGTGACGCCCAGCAGCATCCTCAGCGTGGTCGACTTTCCGGCACCGTTGGCGCCGACGAATCCGGTGATGGACCCGGCCCCGAGGGAGAAGCTGAGGTCGTCGACGGCGCGCACCGCGCCGTAGTGCTTGGTGAGCCGGTCGATGGTGATGCTGGACATGGGTTTCCTCTCATCCCGGTCGGTCTGGCCTGATCTCCATGCTGGTCACCGCGTCAGCTCACTGCGTCCGCCACAGGGACGCACTTGGACTGCTCCTCCGGTCCCAGTCCGTACTCCTCGGGGAGTACGGAGGTGTCGCCGCCGGAGGGAGGACGAGCCTGGCCGGCGTGCGGGATGATCGACCGACGGTGCGGATGATGTTGGTTCGGGAGGAGCGGATGGACTTCCTCAGAAAGGCGCTGCTTCCCGTCGGTTGTGCGTTGCTTCAGACGGTGTCTGTAGGGACCGGGCTGCCCGATCGGTCGCCGGGCAGCGCGGCGGTCGCCGCCTTGCTGGGGATCGCGTCAGGACTGGCGCTGTTCGCGCGGGCCAGAGCTCCCTTCATTGCGCTGGCCGCCACGGTGGTCGGCTACGTGGCGCAGCTGCTGGTGGGAGGACCGGCGCTCCCTGTCGCGGTCTCGGTCATGGTGTTCGTCGTGGGTCGCGGGTACACCATCGAGGGAAGCTCGCCGGAGCACTCGCCGACCTGGCGTGCCGGGGCGCTGCTCGGGGCGCTGCTCGGGGTTGTAGCCCCGCTGCAAGTGGCCGGTCTGGGATTTGAGGCCGCAGCCTACGGCCTCATGTGCTCGGTGTCCGGAGCCGCTGGACTGCTCGTGGCTCTCAAGTCCGGCCGCGACCAGCAGCGGCGCACCGAGCTCGTGATGGCCGAGCGACTGCGCATCGCGCGAGAGCTGCACGACGTGGTCGGCCACGGCATGGGGGCTATCACCGTGCAGGCGGGCGCGGCGAGAATGGCAGTCGCTGTCGGCGCGTTGGACGACGCCACCGCGTCCCTCCGCGACATCGAGGCAGCAGGCCGCAGCGTCCTCCGGGAGGTGAGGTGGCTGGTCACCTTGTTGCGCGAGGAGGAGCATCACGGGCTGCGCGACCTGCCGGACCTGGTCGGCAACGCGCGCCGCTCGGGCCTGGACGTGACCCTGGAGGTGGACGGCGACCTCGGCGATGTCCCGGCCGCCGCCGGCGAGGCGGCGTACCGCATCGTGCAGGAAGCCCTCACCAACGTGCTGCGGCACGCACCCGGTAAGGAGGCCGAGGTCGCGGTCAGGGTCGCCGACACGCTGGAGCTCGAGATTCTCGACCGGGGCGAGGCCGTCGGTCCGGCCTCTGACGTCGAGGAGGGAAACGGGCTGCGCGGCATGCGTGAACGAGCCGTGTCGGCCGGGGGCGTGCTGTCCGCCGGGCGCACTTCGACCGGTCGCTGGGCGGTCCACGCCGAGCTGCCGTTGGGACGGTCGTGATGACGATCCGTGTCGGCATCGCCGATGACCAGGCGATGATCCGCAACGGCTTTCGTCTGCAGGTGCAGTACACCGATGACCTGGAGCTGGTGGGGGAGGCGTCGAACGGCGAGCAGGCCGTCGCCCTCGCCAGGTCGCAGGCGCCCGACGTGCTGCTGATGGATGTCCGGATGCCGGTCATGGACGGGATAGAGGCGACCCGGCGGATCAGCGCCGACCCGGAGCTGGCCGCCGTCCGGGTGCTGGTCCTCACCACATTCGACCTCGACGAGCACGTGTACGACGCCCTGCGCGCCGGAGCGAGCGGGTTCCTCCTCAAGGACACCTCCCCGGAGGACCTCCACCGGGCGGTCCAGGTCGTCGCCGAAGGCGGCTCGCTGATCAGTCCCCAGGTCACCCGGCGGCTGGTCGCACAGTTCTGCTCACGCGCACCCGCCGCGCGGGGGACGGAGCCTCTCACGGGGCACCTCACGGAGCGTGAGGTCGAGGTCCTCCGGCTCGTGGCGCGAGGGCTCTCCAACGCTGAGCTCGCCCGCGAGCTCACGCTGAGCCCGTTGACGACCAAGACCCATGTCAGCCGGATCCTGACCAAGCTCGGCCTGCGCGATCGGGCACAGCTCGTGGTGGCGGCCTACGAGAGCGGCCTCGTCACCCCGGGCGACTCCACTCCCTGAGCCTTGACAGAGGGCGCAATTGTGCTGGGGTTGTCTTGTGAGGACGGTAGGCAACATCCTGTGGCTGGTGCTGGCCGGATTCTGGCTCGCCATCGGCTACGTCATAGCCGGCTTGCTGGCATTCGTGCTCATCGTCACGATCCCGTTCGGCATCGCGTCCTTCCGACTGGCGAGCTTCGTCCTCTGGCCCTTCGGTCGCACGGCGACCTGGCGACGCGATGCGGGCCTGTGGTCGGTGATCGGCAACATCGTGTGGATCATCTTCTTCGGTTGGGAACTGGCCCTGATCCACCTGTTCGCAGGCGCGCTTCTGATGATCACCATCATCGGGATCCCGTTCGGCGTCGCCTGCTGGAAGATGATCCCTTTGTCATTGGTGCCCCTCGGACGCGAGATCGTGCCGATCTCCAGCGTGGCCAAGGACCCGTACGGCATACCCGCTTGAACGAGGCGGACGTGCACTCCAGCGCGCCGCCACCCGAGCGGCGTGTCGACGATGACCAGGAAGGGCCGCCACTGCGACGCCACTCCCGGGTTGGCCCACCTGAGCCATGGTCACCCTGAGCCGTGGCCGGTCATGCTGAAACCGCTTGTGGCTTCGGCAACCAGCAGAGGAGTCAAGAATGCGTACACCAGCTGTCTTCGCCGCACTCCTGCTGACGGGAACGGTCATGTCCCCGGTCGCCGCGTCAGCGGATGCGACCTATCACTCGACGCACATCGTGCTGTCCCCGTCCCCTGGCACCTCCGGCGGCTCCGGCTTCGTGGAGAACATCCATGCCAACGGGCCCAACATCTTTGCCCATGAGCAGTACCACCTCCAGCACGCGACCGCAGACACCTCGTACACGGTCACGCTGCACATCTACGGACCGGACACCACCTGCTCCGCGGCGTTGCCCCAGGACGTGGAAGCCGCGACTTTGACGACCAACGCAGCCGGCAACGCGTCCGGCAGGCATGTCTTCAGCCCCCAGGATGCCGCCGTGCTGCCCAAGGGGGTCCCGCTCGGGGTCATCTGGACGATGAGCGCAGGCGCGGACCAGACCTACACCTCCAGCTGCCAGACGATCATCTTGGACTGACCGTTCACGCAGGGGCTGTGGTGGCGGTTTCCACCAGCGCCAGCGCCGCGTCCGACAGCTGCGGCCGCTGCCGCCAGATCGCCGTGAGCGGACGCCGGAGCCCGAGACGGGCGACACGGACCGCGACCAGCTTCCCTGACGCCAACTCCGCTGCAAGGGCGGTCGTGGACAGCACCACCGGCCCCATCCCTGCCAGAGCCGCCGACTTCAGGGCCGTGTTCGAAGCCATCTCGAGACCGGGATTCAGGGGGTGCCCTCTTCGTTTCAGTGCCTGTTCCAACGTCTCCCGGGTCCCGGATCCCGGCTCTCGGACCATGAGCGGGGCCTGGCCGACCTCGGCCGCGCTCACCACGCGGCCAGGCTCGGCCCACGGATGGTCCGGATGCACCGCGACCACCAACCGGTCCCACGCGATGCGATGACGCTCCAGGGCCGGTGGGAGCGTCACAGACTCGACGAACCCGACGTCCACCTCTCCGCTTGTCACGAGCTCGGCCACCCTGGCGGATTTCTGCACCAGCAGGGTCACCGTGATGTTCGGGTGGTGCTGCCTCAGCCGGCCGACCCACTGCGGCGCGTGATGCTCGGCGATCGTCATGCTCACGGCCGCGCGCACCGACGGGCGATGCGCGCCCCGCAGAACCTCCAATGACCGGCTGAAGTCGTCGGCACTCTCGAGCAGCTTCGTGGCCCAGTCGACCACCACCTGGCCCGTGGGGGTCAACGAGCTCCCGGTGCTGCTGCGCTCCAGCAGAGGCAGCCGCAGGCTTCTCTCCAGAGCCGACATGCGCCGGCTCACCGTTGGCTGCGAGAAGCCCAGCTGGGCAGCCGCCCTGCCGATGCTTCCCTGCTCTGCCACGAGGACGAGCACACGAAGGTCTTCCAGGTTCAGCGGCGCGGCCATGCGTCAAGCGTATGACCCCTTGCCCGTGTGCCGGCTACCGGATGTTCGTCATCCACCGCAGTCTGAGGGCATGGACATCGAGCCGCTGTCACTCGGTCGCCGGAGCGTCCGCTTCGGTCTGGAGGCGTTCCGGCCCCTCGCGCCGGGCGTGGCGGTCACTGTGATGGGAGTTGCCGCTGCTCTCGTCGGCCATCGCATCCTCCCCTCCCTGGGAACGCTCACCTGGGCTGTGCTGCTGGGGCCGTCGCGGCGAACTCGGGCGCGCTGCCGGCACGGACGCGGTCGGGACTGAAGTTCGCCACCAAACGCTTTCTGCGGATCGGCGTCGTGCTGCTCGGCTTCTCGCTCTCGCTGGTCTCCATCGGTGCGCTGGGCGCCCCGATGATCGCCCTGGTCGTGATCACTCTCCTCTCCACGCTCCTCGCCACCACCTGGCTCGGGCAGAAGATCGGGCTCGGGCCGGCTCGCAGCCTCCTCATCGGCACCGGGTTCGCGATCTGCGGTGCCTCCGCCATCGCGGCCATGGAGGAGAACGCAGGAGCGGATGACGACGACGTAGCCGTGGCCATCGCGATGGTGACGCTCTGTGGCACCGCGGCAATGGTGATCCTGCCGCTCCTCCAGGCTCCGCTCGGGCTCACGGACGAGCAGTACGGAGCCTGGGCAGGCGCGAGCGTCCATGAGGTCGGCCAGGTCGTCGCTGCTGCCGGTCCGGCGGGAGCAGCGGCCGTTGCCGTGGCCATCGTGGTCAAGCTGACCCGCGTGCTGCTCCTGGCACCCGTCGTCGCCGGCGTCAGCGTGCGTCGCAGGATGCGCTCGGAGTCCGCCAGGACCGAGACGGCGAGCCGCCCTCCGATCGTTCCCGCGTTCGTTCTCGGGTTTCTGGCCTGCGTCGTCCTTCGAAGCGCCGGACTCGTGCCTGACCCGCTTCTGCCTCTGCTGGAGGCGCTGCAGACCGCGACCCTCGCCGCAGCTCTCTTCGGCATGGGAACCGGCGTGCACCTGCGCAGCCTGGCGCGCAACACTGGCCCAGCCCTTGTACTCTCGGTCCTCTCCACCCTGCTGGTGGCCGGGATCGCGCTGGCCGGAGTCTCCATCCTCCTCTGAACGAACTCCACCTCCAGGAGACACCTTGAAGCTTCTTCTCACCTCCGGGGGCGTGACGAACGCCAGCATCCGCGACGCGCTCGTCGAGCTCCTCGGCAAGCCGATAGCCGAATCCACGGCGCTGTGCATCCCCACTGCGCAGTACGGGCATCCCATGGTCGGCCCGGGGGTGAGGGCGTGGCAGTTCATCAGCGGCAACTCCCAGAACCCGATGGTCGACCTGGGCTGGAAGTCCGTCGGCGTGCTGAAGCTGACCGCGCTGCCCAGCATCGACAAGGAGCAGTGGGTGCCGTTGGTCCGGGAGGCCGATGCCCTCCTCGTCGCGGGCGGCGACGTCCTCTACCTGTGTCACTGGATGCGCGAGTCCGGGCTGGCGGACCTGCTGCCGTCGCTGAACGAGACCGTCTGGGTGGGACTCAGCGCGGGCAGCATGGTGATGACCCCCGTTGTCGGGGACGACTTCATCCAGTGGCGGCCGCCCACCGGCGATGACACCACGCTGGGCGTCGTCGACTTCTCGATCTGCCCGCACCTGGCCGCCGACGGGATGCCGGGCAACCCCATGGCCGAGGCGGAGCAGTGGGCGGCCGGCATCCCGAACGCGGCGTACGCGATGGACGACCAGACGGCGATCACGGTGGTCAACGGGGAGGTCCACTTCGTGTCCGAAGGGCACTGGGAGCAGCTCCGGACCCTGAGCTCTGGACCGGACCAGGCGTAGCTGCCCAGCAGCAGAATGGAGTCGTCCTCGCACGGAAGAGGGGGTCGTCGCCATGGTGTCGACAGTCGATCTGACCTATCCGTTCAAGGGCCGCTGGCTGACCCAGAACAGCCCCGCGAACCGAGTTCCCAGTCACGGCACCACCTTGCTGGCGACGTCCTTCGCGATCGACTTCGTCCCGGTCGACGAGGCAGGGCGCACGGCACCCATCACGTTCGGGTCGCTCCTGCGCCCCGAACCAGCGGAGCGGTTCCCGGGGTTCGGCCGCCCCATCTTCGCCCCCGTTGAAGGCGTGGTCGTCGGCGTGCATGACACGGCGGCCGATCACGCCGCCTTCCGCGGGCTGCCGTCCGTCGGCTATGCCCTCACCCAGCGCCGCCGGGCCGCAGCGGGTTGGGTGGCGTTGGCCGGCAACCACGTGATGATCGAGACGCACCACGGCCCAGTGGTCGCGCTGTGCCACCTGCAGCGCGGCAGCGTCCAGGTGCGGCCTGGTCACAGCGTTCGGGCGGGCGAGACGCTGGGGCGTTGCGGCAACTCCGGCAACAGCACCGAGCCCCATGTCCACGTTCAGGCCATCGACCGGCTGGAGGTGCTGCACGCCGCGGCCGTGCCCATCACCTTCGAGGGCCGGCTGCCCAGGAACGGCGACATCATCGAGGCGGGGTAGGGGCACCTCTCCCCGCTGCCAGGCCATCGCGCGTCCAGGGTGGGCGGCGATGCCCGCCGCGGCGCGGTAACTACGATCGTCGGATGAGCGCGAACCTCGTCACGAAGCAGCTTGCCGGCGGGCACGCTCACCGCACCCTGTTCGAGTCCCTGGACCTGACCGTGGCGCCCGGAGACGTGGTCGGCGTGGTCGGCGCCAACGGCGCGGGCAAGACCACGTTGTTGCGGATCCTCGCCGGCGACCTCGATCCGCTCGACGGCTCCGTCTCGACCGCACCCAACGACGCCTTCGTCGGCTGGCTTCCCCAGGAGCACGAGCGGGTCGAGGGCGAGACCCTCCTGCAGTACGTCGGCCGACGTACGGGGGCTGCTGCGGCCACCGAGGCCATGGAACGGGCCGCGGCCGCGTTGGGTGACGGCGATGGGTCGCCCGCCACAGGTGACGCGTACGCGCACGCCCTCGACCACTGGCTGGCCAGCGGTGCACCGGACCTCGACGAGAGACTCCCGCCGGTGATGGCCGAGCTCGGTCTCGACGTCGGCACGGACGCCTTGATGACCTCGCTGTCCGGTGGGCAGGCGGCCCGAGCAGCGCTGGCCGCGCTGATCCTGAGCCGCTTCGACATCGTGCTGCTCGACGAGCCCACCAACGACCTCGACCTCGCCGGACTCGAGCGCCTGGAGGGTTTCGTGCGCGGGCTCCGCTCCGGAGTGGTCCTGGTCTCCCACGACCGCGAGTTCCTCTCCCGGGTCGTGACCCGCATCGTCGAGCTCGACCTGGCCCAGCAGCAGGTCGCGGTCTACGACGGTGGCTATGACGCGTTCCTCGAGGAGCGGGCGGTTGCCCGGCGGCACGCCCGTGAGGCCTACGAGGAGTACTCCGACAAGAAGGAGGACCTGGTCAGCCGCGCCCGCACCCAGCGGGAGTGGAGCTCCCAGGGCGTCCGCAACGCGATCAAGAAGGCCCCGGACAACGACAAGATCCGCCGCAAGGCGAGCGTGGAGTCCTCGGAGAAGCAGGCACAGAAGGTCCGCCAGATGGAGTCCCGGATCGCCCGCCTGGTGGAGGTCGACGAGCCCCGCAAGGAGTGGGCACTCCGCTTCACGATCGGCAGCGCCCCCCGCTCCAGCTCGGTCGTCGCCACGCTCGACGCGGCCACCGCGACCCTCGGCGGCTTCACGTTCGGTCCGGCCTCGCTGCAGGTCAGCGCAGGTGACCGGATCGGCGTCACCGGTCCCAACGGTGCCGGCAAGACGACGCTGCTGCGGCTCCTGCTCGGACGGCTCACGCCGGAGACCGGAAGAGCCAGCCTGGGCGCCTCGGTCGCGGTCGGTGAGATCGACCAGGCCCGCACCGGACTGGCCGAGGAGCTCCCCCTCGGGGACGCCTTCGAGACGGCGATGCCGCAGATGGCTCCGGCCGACGTCCGGACGCTCCTGGCGAAGTTCGGCCTCAAGGCTGACCAGGTGACCAGCCTGGTCGGCCGGCTCTCACCGGGGGAGCGGACGCGTGCCGCGATGGCGCTGCTGCAGGCCCGCGGAGTGAACCTGCTCGTCCTCGACGAGCCCACCAACCACCTGGACCTCCCGGCGATCGAGCAACTCGAGGAGGCGCTGGAGTCCTACGAGGGAGCCCTGCTGCTCGTCTCGCACGACCGGCGGCTGCTGGACAACGTCCGGCTCGACCAGCGCTGGCACGTCCGCGACGGTCAGGTCAGCACCGAGCAGTAGGGCTGACCCATGGCTCCGGGGAGCACCGTTCCGGACGCCGTCGCGCCGCGATCCGCAGCATCGCGGACTCGTGCAGCCTCTACAGCTGGATCCCGCGGGTCAGGGCACCGTCGACCACGAGGTTGGTGCCGCTGATCCGGCTGGCGACGGGGCTGGCCAGGAACACCACCGGTGCGGCGATCTCCGCCGGCGTGCCCATGTGACCGGTCGGGTTGAGCTCGACCGCGGTCTTGAAGAAGTCCGGGTCGCCGCCCTCGATGCTCTGCCAGACGCCGCCCTCGAAGTAGGTGTTGCCGGGGGAGACGGTGTTGGCCCGGATCCCCTGCGGGGCCAGCTGCATCGCGAGGCCGTGGATGTAGCCGATGATCGCGGTCTTCGCCGTCCCGTAGGGCCCGGACGCGAAGTCGGACTCACGTCCGGACACGCTGGAGATCGCGATGATCGAGGCGGCCTGGCTCTGCTCCAGGTGCGGCATGGCCGCCTTGACCAGGCGGACGGTGTGCATGACGTCCACGTTGAGGCTGAGCTCCCAGTTCTCCTCCGTGTCGGGGATGGCCAGCGCGCTGACGTTGGCCACCACGACGTCGAGGCCGCCGAAGGACGCGGCCGACTCGTCCACCCACGCGGCGAGCGCCGCGGCGTCTGCCACGTCGACCGTGGAGCCGGTGACGTTGCCGCGATCGCTCAACGCCTCCTGGGTCGCGGCCACCTCCTCGGAGCTGCGGGCGCAGAACCCGACCACCGCCCCCTCGTCGAGGAAGGCCTCCACCACCGCGCGGCCGATGCCCCGGGTGCCGCCGGTGACGAGGACGCGGGTTCCGTTGAGCTGCAGGTCCATGGGTGCTGCCTTTCGTGGAAGGGGTGCTGCGGGTCAGAGTGTCCCGAGGGAGCGGGCACGGGCCCGCATCTCCGCGTGGATACCGCCGAAGGCCTCCGCGGGGGGAGCAGCCGCTTGGCCGCCTTGACCACCACGCTGTAGTTGGCGTCGACGACGTTGGCGACCGGGACCTGCGCGATCTGCGAGCACAGCTGGTAGGCGTCCATCACGTGCAGGCCGCACATCTCGCTCACCCAGTGCACGAGCTCGGCGTTGCCGATCCGCCAGGAGTCCTCCATCGGCCGGCTCGACCCGATCGCCATGATGTGGGTGTCGGTCTCGATCCGCGGCCAGCCAGGGGCGTGGCCCTTGACGAGGTCGACGATCAGGGTGGTCGTCATCGCCCCCTCCACGGCGGTGCCGCAGGCCTCGCCCTCGCCCTGGCGGTAGTGCCCGTCGCCCACCGAGAACATCGCCCCCTCGACATTGACCCCGAGGTACGCCGTGGCCCCGGCGCGCATCTCGGGGCTGTCCATGTTGCCGCCGAATCGGTCAGGCACCAGCGACGAGCGCACCTCGCCCCCGGCCGGGGCGACGCCCACGGTGCCGAGCATCGGCTCCACCGGCAGCTCGACGCGGTGATCGCTGTGCCGGGCGGTGAAGGCGACCGTGTTGCGGTCGCGGTCGAGCTCGTAGATCCAGGTGGTGTCCGGCAGCGCCGGCTGGAGGTTGACCGTACGGTCGGTGCCGGTCATCCCGCCGAAGAGCGGGATCGCCGCGGAGGCGGCCCAGTCCCGCGCCGGCACGAGGTCGACCAGATGGAGCACGAGGGTGTCACCGGGCTCGGCGCCCTCGACGTAGAAGGGTCCGGTCTGCGGGTTGACGAACCGCAGGTCGACCTTCGCGCTGGACAGGTCCTCGACGCTGCGCAGTGCCCCACCGAACGCGTCGTCGGACCACAGCCGCAGCGCGGTGCCGGGCTTGACCCTCATCTGAGGCGGCACGCCGCCGAACGTGTAGGCGTACTGCTCGCGGGTGGGGGTGAACTCGATCAGCTCCATCGTCGAAAACTACCTCAGTCCTGGCGTAGGCGAACGTGGTCACGGCGCAGGTCTTCCACCCGCGAGACACCGAGCAGTGCAAGGGTGGAGGCGATCTCCTGCTGCAGGATCTCGGCGGCGCGCTGCACCCCGCGTTCGCCCCCTGCCATCAGGCCGTAGAGGTAGGCGCGGCCGACGAGCGCCGCCCGGGCCCCGAGCGCGACGGCGGCGACGATGTCGCTCCCGGAGAGGATGCCGCCGTCGACGTACACCTCCGCCTTGTCCCCGACGGCGTCCACGATCGAGGGCAACACCTCCAGCGGGACCGGTGCCCGGTCCAGCTGGCGTCCGCCGTGGTTGGACACGACCAGCGCGTCGGCACCGGCGTCGACCACCGCCAACGCGTCGGCGACGGTCTGGATGCCCTTGACGACCAGGGGTCCGTCCCACAGCTCCCGCAGCCAGACCACGTCGGCCATCGTGGCGGCCGGATCGAACATCGAACCGACCAGCTCCGCGACGGTTCCCTCGAACCGGCGCAGCGAGGCGAACTCGAGCGGCTCCGTGGTCAGCAGGTCCAGCCACCACGCCGGGTGCAGGGAACCCTCCGCGAAGGTCCTGAGCGAGAGCGTGGGCGGGATCGTCAGGCCGTTGCGCACGTCGCGCAGCCGGGGGCCGGCCACAGGCGTGTCGACGGTGAGCATCAGCGCCTCGTAGCCGGTGGCCTGCGCCCGTTCGACGAAGTCGCGGCTGGCCTCCCGGTCACGCCACAGGTAGAGCTGGAACCACCGACGGACGTCGGGTGCCGCGGCGGCGAGCTGCTCGATCGAGGTGGTGCCCATCGTGGACAGCGCGTAGGGGACACCAGCGCGCGCCGCCACGCGACCGACCGCAGGCTCGCCCTCGGTGTGCATCATCCGGGTGAAGCCGGTGGGGGCGAAGATCCACGGCGCCGCGGACGGCTTGCCGAGGATCGGCGTGGACGTGTCGACTGCGGAGACGTCCTGCAGCACCCGTGGTGAGAACTCGATGCGGGAGTAGGCCTCGCGGGAGCGCGACAGGCTCAGCTCCTCGCCGGCGGCGCCGTCGGTGTAGTCGAAGACGGCGCGCGGAGCACGCCGCCTGGCCAGCCGGCGCAGGTCTGCGATCGAGGCCGCCCGGGCCAGCCTCCGGTCCGTTGCGCTGAGCCGGACCGGAGCGGGACGCAGGATCTCCTGCAGCTCGGACCAGCGGGGGCGGTGTCGCGTCGTCATCGGGACGCCCGAGTCCGGTTGTCGCGCACAGGTCCTTCCTGCGCATCCGGGTCGAACGCTTCACGCATCCTCAGGTCCTCCGACGCCGCCCGGCAGCATGCCGTGATGCGCACCCGGCCCGTCACCGCGCCGACCACGAGCAGGACGAGGAAGAGCGCTGCCAGGACTCCCAGGACGACGGGCACGATCTGCTCCCTTCCCACCAGTCCGGCGTCGGACTGCGATCCGAACCTATTCTCCTATGACCCGAGCAGCTCGGTGAGGGCGTCGTTGATGAACGCCGTGTCGACGGGGTTGACGCCACCGCCGGCGAAGTGACCCCACACTCCCGGGATCACCCGCAGCTCGGCATTCGGGATGTGAGCCACGGCGTACTCCTCGTCCTCCGGGGGAAGTACAGGTCCTTCTCGCCGGGCATGACGATCATCTTGGCCTTGATCGAGGCCAAGGCACGCTCGTGGTCCCCGTCGAAGCCAGGGGTGTTGCCGATGTTGCCGTTCTGCCACGTCCAGGCCATCGCGAGGAGGTTGTTGGCGTCCTTGACGAGAAAGAAGCCTTCCCAGAAGCCGATGAGGAAGTCCTCGAGCGACGCGTAGTCGAAGGGAGCCTGCGCGTAGAGCTTCTGCCAGTAGAAGGCCTGCGAGAGACCCCACCCGGCGTAGACGCGTCCCACCGCGCGCAGGCCCTTGACCGGTTCGTTCGTGTAGAGCCCGTCCTGCCAGGCCGCGTCCGTGTAGATGGCGTACTTCACTGCCTCGAGGAACACGATGTTGTGCTCCGAGGTCTTCGACGAGCCGCAGAAGGGCAGGGCGCGCTCGACCATGTCCGGGTAGCTGACCGCCCACTGGTAGGTCTGGCCGGCGCCCATCGACCAGCCGGTGACGAGGGCCAGCTTCTCGATGCCGAACTGCTCGGTGACCAGACGGTGCTGCTGCTCGACCTGGTCGTAGAACGTGACGTGGGGGAATCGGGGGCCGTCGTGCGGGGCCGGGGTGTTGCTGGGGGAGGACGACAGCCCGTTGCCCAGCATGTTGGGGACGATGATGAAGTACTTGGCGGGGTCGAGGGCCATGCCCTCGCCGATCAGCCACTCGTTGTCCGGGTGCTGACCGGAGTACCAGGTCGGGTACACGATCGCGTTGGACTTGTCCTCGTTCAGAGTTCCGTAGGTCTTGTACGCGAGCTTCGCGTCCCGGAGCGTCTGTCCGGTGCTCAGGCGGACGTCGTCCAGCTCGAAGATGTCGTAATCCATGGTGCGGCTCCTGTTGCTTGGGGGAGGGTGCGCAGCATCCGTCCGTGCGCTGACTCTTCACACACCTTCGTCAGCGCACGCAACGATCAAGGGTCGCGAGGTCCCGCGTCAAGAGACTGACCGGGGTTGCCTGTGACGTGGTGGCTGCGCAGCGAGCGCCGAGGTCTCCTTCGCCCGCCGTACGGACGCCGAGCACCGGGGCACGATGCTGGAGCTGCTCTTCGACCTCCAACGACAGCTGCGACGGTTCGCCGGGACGGTGCTCATCGGCGCGGACGGTTGGCGGCTGGCCCGTCCTGCTCCTCGGGCTGCTGGTCACCGTGTGCCTCTGGTGATGGTGGTCTACGAACCGGTGCGCCACCAGGAGGCGCGCTCCCGGCTGAGGGGTGAGTGGCACGAGCCTCCGCGTATCCAGGAGGAGGACCTGCCGCTCGACGTGGCGCTCAACTGACGGGCGGCCGTATGAGCCGGCGCTGGGTGGGGCCATCGCCGTCCGGGGCACGACGCACGAAGAGCCCCGACCGCGGTGCGGTCGGGGCTCTTCGTGGGAAATCAGGAGACGCGGACGTTCTCAGCCTGCGGGCCCTTGGGGCCGGCGGTGACGTCGAACTCGACCTTCTGGTTCTCGTCGAGCGACTTGTAGCCGCCGGACTGGATAGCGGAGTAGTGGACGAACACGTCCTCACCGCCGCCGTCCTGCGCGATGAAGCCGAAACCCTTTTCGGCGTTGAACCACTTGACGGTTCCCTGAGCCATGTTCGTTTCCTTCGTTCGTGCCGGGGGCATTGTGCCCACGAGCTGCTGAAGACATCCACCTGTGCTGATGTCCAGCGAACCGAAGACCAGGAGTACGAGATACGAGCCGCGACATCTTGTGCGGCCAGGACGACTTGCAGAGTCATCCCTTCAACAGATCCCACCATAGGGCATCAGGGGCCTGTTCCGCGCATCGGCGAGATCTGCACGAGCCAGCCGCACGACGACGGGCTTCCCGAATCTGCGTGCGTGCCCGATTCGTGGGCTATTGGTGTGGTCCATATGGGTCATTTCCGTGGGCCGGGTCGTGACAAGCCGATGAGGGGACGGCACGCTGCGACCTCCAGAGCGGGTCAGGGGGACCCGCGTCACTCAAGGGGGGTACATCTTCATGAGCGTGACCAGACGTGCGGCACTCGCCACGAGCGCCGCGATCGGCGCCATCCTTCTCACCGCCGCACCGAGCCTGGCGCACGAGTGCGTCAACCCGGACAAGCAGGCCGGAGCCGGAGCCCAGATCATCATCAACGACGTGACCGGGCAGGTGACATTCGCCAATCCGGGGATCGAGAAGCGGTTCACCAGCGGCGTCACGTCCGAAGAGACCTTCCGTGGCCTGATCGGCTTGGACTTCGACGGGGACGGGACGGTCGAGATCACCACGTGGATCGTCGGCAAGACCGGAGAGATTCCGATGCAGGCGCAGCTGGCAGGAGCCGCCTGTCACGGGGTCCTGAACTTCGAGGACTACTTCGCCTGCATGGAGGCCGAGTTTCCGTCCTGAGCGGCAGGCTCCCCGTGCACCGTTCCGCCGGCCACGACACCTCGTGGCCGGCGGGCGGTTCCGGCTGCGTGCGCCCTGGCATCAAGAGTCCGCGGAGTCGAGGTCGGCGGTGAAGTGCTCCGCGAAGCGCCGCACCCCGTCCCACTCGGTGTACACGTAGTCGCGGGAGACATCGGTGCCCAGGTTCCCGGGCTTGTCGCCGGCGATCTTCTTCATCATGTGCCGCTTGACGAAGCCGTAGTGGGTGTAGAGCAGCGCTCCTCCGAAGAGGGCCACCTTGCCGGGTCTCCACCCGGTCTCCTGCTCGAACTGCTCGACGTAGCCCTCGGCCTCGGCGGTGTCGCCGTGCGCGGCGAGGCTCACCGAGAAGAACGCTGACGGCTTACGGTCCAGCACGTCGTGGTTCTTGCGGACGAAGTCGACGATGTGCTTGTCGTGCTTTCCCATGTGGATCGAAGCGCCGACCATCACAGCGTCGTAGCCGTCGAGGACCGGGTCGGCTGCCTCCTTGACGTCCGTCATCGTGACGTCGTGACCGTGACCGCGGAGGAGATCGGCGATGAAGTCGGCGATCTTCGCGGTCTGGCCCTCGGTGCTGCCGTAGGTGAGGAAGATCGTGCCCACGTGTGGCTCCTTTCGGGACCGGGTGCTCGATCCGGGCCCCAGGCTCGCTGGTGGCATGGTCGCGTCGACTGCGCCATCGCAGCACCGCGTCCGGTGGCTGCCCCAGAGGCGAACGTCCCCGGGGTCGCCATCCGGGTCGGGTTCAAGTCCGACGCGATCTGCCGCCGCCTCGCATGCCCGACAATCCGCATGGTCACCCGCGAGCGACCGCGGCGTCGCACAATGGGCGGGTGACGACGGACGTCCCCGCGCCCGAGGCACCTGCCGGTCCCGGACCGCTGGTGCGGGAACGGCTGGTCCCTCGCGTCCTCGCCACCCCGCAGGCAGGGCTGTGCGTGATCAGGGCTCCGCTGGGGTACGGCGCGACGACGCTGCTCGCACAGGTCGCCCATCGCAGTCACGCCCCGGTCGCCTGGGTGTCGATGTCGTCGGCCGAGACGACTCCCGACCGGTTCCGGCGCCGGCTCCTGAACGCGCTCCGCCGGGCCGGGGTCGACGTACGCCGGAGCGAGGCGACGGGTCAGGACGGGTTCGCAACGCCGTCACTGCTGGACGCCGTGCACGATGCCGGCGACCTGCTCGTCGTCGTGGACGACCTCGACGTCCGGCTCCACGAGCGGGTGGTGCCTGAGCTGCTGGACTTCGTCCAAGGTCAGCCGCTGCGCTGCCGCACGCTGGTGCGCACCCGGCACGGCACCCTGCCGGGCACCCAGCGGCTCCTCACCAGCGGTCGACTGCGGGTGCTCACCGAACGGGATCTAGCCCTCGAGCCGGCGGAGGCCGATGCGCTGCTGGCAGCCGTGGCGCCCACCCTGTCGCCGGAGCGGGCCCGCGCCCTCGTCGAGGTGGCCGAGGGCTGGCTCGCCGCTCTCACCGTCGGCCTGCAGGTGCTGGAGGCCGACGAGGAGGACCCGGCTGCGTGGCTGCTCGGCCCCGGTCTCGACGTGCTCTTCAAGACGGAGCTGGCCCGGCTCGAGCCGGACGAGCGGGACCTCCTGGTGCGGACCAGCGTGCTGGACGAGCTGGTGCCCGACGCCTGTAACGCACTGCGCGGGAAGCGCGACAGCCACACGGTCCTCGCCCGCCTCGAGGAGCAGTCGACCCTCGTCGCCCGGTCGCGCGGCACCACCGAGACGTACCGCGCACACCTGCTGTTCGCGGAGTACCTCCGCCGGGAGCTCAGCCGCCAGGGCCGTGACGCCGTGGCCGGAGCGCATTGCGCGGCGGCCGAGTGGTACCTCACCCAGGGGCAGGCGGAGCAGGCGATCCAGCACTTCCACGAGGCCGGCGACCTGGCGCGGGCCATGGCGGTGCTGGAGCAGCACCTCGCGCCGCTGCTCGACGCCGGTCGCGCGGATGCGGTCCGGCGGTGGTACGCGTCGACGCCGGGCCCACTCGTCGGTGACCGACACATCCACGAGCTCGGCATCGCCTGGTCCGCGCTCCTGTCCGGCGACGCGACGGCGGCTGCCGATGCCCTGCTCGTCGTCGAGGCGTCGGTCGCCGAGCTGCAGGCCGCGGCGGGCGAGGTGTCGGAGGACCCCGGCTCGGTCACCGTCTCCGGCCCGGCGTGGCTGGAGGCAGAGGCTCGCTTCCTCCGGGCCTTTCTCGACGTCTGGATCGGCCACCCCGACCGGGCCGTGCGAGAGGTCGACCTGGCGCGGGAGTTCTTCGGCGACTCGTGGGTCCGCGGGGTGCACCAGAGCGCTGCGATGCTGGCGGTCCGGGCACGGATCTGGGTCGGACGGCATCAGGAGGCGAGGCGGATCCTGGCCGAGGTGGCCCGTCGGCCGCGCACCCACGAGTACTTCCGGCAGGCCGCCATCCCGTCGCTCACGGCGATGGTCGCCGCGGGCGAGGGCCGGGCGCACCGGGCGCAGCACCTCGCGGAACAGGCGATCTCCTGGCTGCGGACGGACCCGTACGTCCCCTACGGCGACCTGGACGCCCGCCTCGCTCTCAGTGGCGCGCTGCTCGATCAGGACCGGATCGACGAGTCCGAGCAGGAGGCCGTGACAGTGGTGCAGCGCGCGACCGGGATCGGGCACGTGAGCTACCAGGTGCTCGGAGGCCTGCGTGTGGCTGAGTGCTGCTCGGCGCGGGGGAGGACGAGCGAGGCGTGGGACACGCTCGACGACGTGCGGGTCATGCTCCGGCGGGTCGCTCCCGGCTCCGAGCTCCGGGGTGCGGCGGACGCGCTCGAGGCCCGGCTGCGGGTCGAGAACGGTGATCCCGTCCGCGCCCAGCGCCTGCTGCGCCGGCTGCCCGAGAGCGCGTCGCGCGACCTGCTGGTCGCCCGGTTGGAGCGGCCCGACCTTCGCAGGCCCGCCTTGCGGCTCGCGCAACGTATCCGGCCCACCACGCCGCGTGAGGCGGTCGACCTCGGCGTCCTGCTCGCGCTGTGCCACCTGCGCGGCCGTCCGGGCGAGGCGGACGTGCGCCTGCTGGCCGCGGGCGAGCTGGCCTACGAGCTCGGGATGCACCGTGCCCTGTGCGGCTGGCCGGAGGAGATCCAGGTGCTCACCGAGCGGTTGGCCCGCGACGAGGCGTCGGAGGCTCTCGCCCGGCTCCTGTCGGTGGCGAGGACGCCGAGAGAGGGCACCCGGACGTCGGGTGCATCGCACCTGAGCAGTGGCGAGCTGGACCTGCTGAGGCTGCTCCCCACCGTGTCAGGCAACACCGAGCTCGCCGAGACGCTCGGGGTGTCGGTGAACACCGTCAAGACCCGGCTGAGACGGCTCTACGCCAAGCTCGAGGTGCCCAACCGCTACGAAGCGGCCGCCGGGCGCAGGAGGAGGGGCTGCTGAAGCAGATGTGAGTGCGACGGTCAGGCGACCCGCGTCGCGCGATAGGCCGCCAGTGCGGAGAAGTCGGCTTCGGTGCGGTCGGCGTACGCGATCGCGAAGTCGGCGACTGCATGGTCGAACTCCTCCGACGTCCCGAGGTAGCCGCTCACCACGGCGGGGTCGCCGGCACGGGCGTGTGCCCGGGCGAGGACGGCACCGCAGAGCCGTCCGTAGACCGTCAACCGGTCGACGTCGAAGGCCTCGAGGTCGAAACCGCCCTTCAGGTCGCGAAGCTGGCGCACGTAGTAGTCGCGGCGCGGTGGGATCGTGCCGCGGGCCCAGCCGAGAAACGGGTCTCCGGTGGCCTGCATGAGCCGCTGCCCGACGACGACCCGCTGCCCCTCGTGGCGGACGTCCGGCTCGGTGAGGTACGGCGTCAGCACGGACCGGCCGGCCTGCTTGACCTGGAGCAGCAGCATGTCGCCGTCGCCGGACTCCAGCAGCATCACCAGGGCTCGCGTGCCGACGCTGCCGACGCCGACGACCTTCTGCGCCAGCCCGACCAGGGCAAAGCGCCGGAGCAGCACCTGTGCGTCGTCGCGCAGGCTCTCGAGGTACTGCGTGTGCAGTGCGGCCGCCCGCCGAAAGACAGCCGGCTGGGCATCGGGGTCCACCGGCACGAGCAGCGGTGGCTTGTGGCGGAACCGGTGTCGCCCGTCCACCACCTCGGTCAGCTTCTGCACCGCCACATCGCCGCTGTTGCGACGGGACGCCTTGGACGCGCTCCTTGCTTCGTCGCGGAGGCTGGTGGCCCGCAGCCGCTCGACGAGGTCGTCCACATCGACCCGGGCGTACCAGACCTGCAGCGGCGCCATCGCCGCCAACGAGCCCACGGTGGTGCGGTACGACGCGACCGTGGCTGCGGCCGCCCGCCGCAACCGTTTGGCCTTCGCCCCGGTCGCCCGGCCCGCCACCACCACGCTCGCAGCCAGCCGCTTGACGTCCCACTCGAACGGACCCGGCCACGTCTCGTCGAAGTCGTTGAGGTCGAAGACCAGCCGCCGGTCGGGCGCGGCGAACATCCCGAAGTTGGCCACGTGCGCGTCGCCACACAGCTGCACCTCGATCGAGCTGGTCGGGGTCCGGGCCAGGTCGTGGGCCATGACGGTGGCTGCGCCGCGAAGAAATGCGAAGGGCGAGGCGGTCATCCGCTCGTAGCGCAGGGGGACCAGCTCCGGTTCTCGCTCGTCCTCCTGGGCCCGGAGCAGCCCCACCGGGTCCCGCCCCTCCGGTGCGATCGGCAGCTCCGCATGCGCCGACAAGGGTGCCTCCGCGCGTCTGGCCTCGCCAGACGCACGGCGCTCGGAGCGGCTACGGCGCTTCTCCATGAGCCGGGTCGGCTCCGCCTCGGCACTGTCGGGGACGGCGGTTCGGTTCACGGGTCGCTCCTGTCCGGTGGTTGTCCGATGGAGGGATCGTGGCAACCGGATCGTTCGACGGGCACCCGATGTCACCCTCAGGGTGACAGGGGCCGGACACCGAAGGGCGACGGCTCCTAGCTTCGGGTCACCGGCACCACCGACCCGATGACCGGAGGCGAGCACCATGTCTGACCGCGCCGCTCCCGAGGCAGGCGCGTCGCGCCTGCTGCCCAAGGCGCGACTCGAAGCCTTCTCCGACGGAGTCTTCGCGATCGTCGTCACGCTGCTCGTGCTCGAGCTCGACGTGCCGAAGGCGGAAGAACCACTGCTCCCCGCGCTGGCGGACAGCTGGCCCGCCTACCTGGGGTACTTCGTCAGCTTCACGTTCATCGGCGGCGCGTGGATCGCGCACAGCAACATGACCCGCTTCATCAAGTGCGTCGACGCATCCTTCATGCGGCTCAACCTGCTGCTGCTCCTGTTCGTGTCGTTCCTGCCATTCACCACCAACCTGCTCGCCGTGCATCTCAACGACGCCGAGGAGGGCGGGGCCGTGGTGATCTTCGGCACGAACCTCACGCTCGCTGCGCTGCTGGTCAACTCACTGGTGGCGTACGCCGCCCGCACCCCCGGGCTCGCCGCCGACGACGTGGCCGAGGAGGAGCTGCAGGTGTTCGCGAAGGAACGGCGGGCAGCCCTCCTGCTGCAGGCGGTCGCGACCGTCGTCGGGCTCTTCCTTCCGGTCATCGCCGTGATGGTCTTCCTGGCCATCTCCGTGCTGCTGCTGGTCGACCCGTTGTGGCGGGCCAGGAGGCGCAAGAGCGAGCACGCACGAACGGCGGCACAGAAGTGACCTCGTCCGGCGCTGCGCGACGTGGTGCGCTGCTGCTGGTTCTGATCACAGTGCTGCTGATGGCTGGCGCTGCCGCGCCGGCCGGTGCGGCACAGCCCGGCACGTCCGACGAGCAGGCGCTCGCCGAGAAGTACGCGCCGGTCCTGATGCTCCAGGTGCAGAAGACCGGCTGCGGAAGCGGTGAGCCCTATCAGCCGAGCAGCGTGGATCCCTTGCTGCAGAATCCCTCCATCGCTCTGCGCGGTCCGTGGACACCGCAGGACATCGTGAAGGTGGCACCCGGTGCCGCGCGCCTCGCCAGGGGACTGCCCGGGTATTCGTTGGACTTTCCCGGCAACCCGCTGGCCCCGGGCTGCAGCTACGAGCAGTGGGCGGCAGCCACCTGGCAGGGCACTCCGCCCACGGTCTACGCCCACGTCGCGACCGAGAAGGGACATCCCGACCGGCTCGCGCTGCAGTACTACTTCTTCTACCCCTACAACGATTTCAACAACAAGCACGAAGGCGACTGGGAACGGATCCAGGTCGAGTTCGCGGCGGCGAGTGCGAGGGCGGCCCTGCAGACCGAGCCCGTGCTCACGGCGTACAGCCAGCACTATGGCTCGGAGAACGCCACCTGGGGTGGCTCCGACCTCGAGGTCATGGACCGCACCCACCCGGTCGTCTATGTCTCCACCGGCTCGCACGCCAGCCACTACACCTCGGCGCTCTTCCTCGGCCGTTCGGGCGCGCAGGGCTTCGGCTGTGACACCACGCTCGGGCCGAACCGGACGGTGCGGCCCGACGTCGTCACCATCCCGTCCGATCCGACGACCGCCCTCGAGCGGTTCCCGTGGATCGGCTACGAGGGTCACTGGGGGGAGAGGGGCACGCTGGAGTTCTACGACGGACCCACGGGGCCCAACATGAAGCCGGCCTGGACGAAGCCGTTCAGCTGGTCGGAGCAGGGACGGTCCCGCAGCTATGCCGTCCCGGGCGGTCAGGCCTACGGCGGCGCCGGAACCGCGTTCTTCTGCTCAGCGGTGTCGGGAGGGTCGGAGGTGCTTCGCGTCCTCACGGTCAGGCCTGCAGCCACATTGGGCGTGCTCGTGATCGCGCTGCTCGTGGTGGTCTGGCTGGTGCGGCGTACGTCGTGGCGCGACTCGGCACCGCTGCCGCTCGAGGCGGCCCGCACCACCGGTCAGGTGATCGCGGTCTCCTGGCAGCTGCTCCGGCAACGGTTCTGGCTCTTCGCCGGGATCGCCACGCCGGTGGTGATCGTCAGTGCGGGCGCGACGCTGCTTCAGGAGGTCCTGCTCCCGGGTGATCCGAACGCGGCTCCGCCGGCCTGGTTCCTGGCCGGCCACGTGTTGCTCCTGCTGCTCGCTCTCCTGCTGGCACAGGCGGCCACCATCCAGGCCGCATCCGAGGTCGAGGCCGGCAGACACGTCACCCCGCTGAGCGCGTACCGGCTCGTGCGGCCGGCTGCGCCTCGCTTGCTGGCGACGGGTGCCCTGGTGCTCCTGGTCCTGACCGTCCTCGGCGCGTCCCTCGCGCTGGCGGTGATGACTTTCGTGTGCGTCTGGGCCTGGTGCCTCTTCGTGCCGGTGGTGGTGCGGGAGGAGACCCGGGGGTTCCGGTCGCTGCTCCGCAGCTGGCGCCTGGTCAGGCGCGAGAAGGTCACGGTCCTCTCCGTCCCGGGGCTGTCGCTGCTGCTCGGCTCGTTGGTGGGCGGACTCCTCGGCACCCTGGTGATCCTGGTGGTGCAGGCTCCCTTCGCGGTGGTCAACATGGTGCCCAGCCTCGCGGCGCTGGTGCTGCAGCCGTTCGTCTCGTTGATGCTCCTGTACGCCTACTTCAACGGCCGCGCCCACGAGGCGCTGAGCCCTCAGGTCCCGGCCTCGTCCACCGCAAGCAGCCTCAGGGCGTGACGGATCGGGGGTCCAGGTCCGGGCTCGCCCTCACCCGGACAGGATGATTCGCCGGTCGCGGTCGCCGACGTGCAATGGAGGTGACGGATCGGAGGTCCCGCATGTGTCGTTGGCTGGCCTACTCAGGCTCCCCAGTGCTCTTGGAAGACCTGCTTTACAAGCCCGAGCACTCGTTGATCGTGCAGAGCATGCACTCCACGATGGGTGCGGAGGCGACCAACGGCGATGGTTTCGGCGTGGGTTGGTACGGAGACCGGGAGACGCCTGGCCTCTTCCGGAGCATCGAGCCGGCCTGGAACGACCGCAACCTTCGCGACCTGGCGGCCCACGTCTCCTCGCCGCGGGTGTTCGCGCACATCCGCGCCGCGATCGGGTCACCGGTGCAGCAGACGAACTGCCATCCGTTCCGTCAGGGACGCTGGCTGTGGATGCACAACGGGTTCATCGACGGTTTCCACGCGATGAAGCGAGACCTTGCGCTGGCGGTGGATCCCGAGCGCTATGCCGACATCGAAGGCACCACCGACTCGGAGATGCTCTTCTTCCTCGCGCTGACCTTCGGCCTCGAGGACGATCCGCCGCAAGCGGTGTCCCGGGCGGTGGGTCTGGTCGAGGAGACCGCGCGGCGGCACGGCATCGGGTTCCCGATCCAGGGAACGCTCGCCACCACCGACGGTGAGACGACGTGGGCCTTCCGCTACTCCAGTGAGGGCCGGTCACGGTCGCTGTTCCACAGCACCGATGTCTCCATGCTCAAGCATCAGTATCCTGAGAACGCAGCACTTCACGAGCTGTCGGACGACGCGCGCATGGTGGTGTCCGAGCCCCTGGGCGAGCTGCGCGGAGCCTGGCGTGAGGTGCCGGAGGCCAGCTGCGTGGCGATCCGTGGCGGCGAGGAGGAGCTCACCCCGTTCAAGCCGCTGCTGCCGGCGGGCATCAGGTGACGGCTATCCGTTGCCGATCGCCAGGACGTTGCCGTCGGGATCCTTGATCCAAGCGCCGACGTAGCTCCCCATCCGGGCCAGCCCCTTCTCATCGGTGGCGAAGGGACCTTCGCTGTACTGCTCGCAGGTCGCGCCGTTGGCGATCAGTTCGTCCACTGTGCGCTCGACATCCTCGACCGTCCACCCCGCAGCCGTGGCTCCCGAGGCTCGGGCGAGCGGGGACGGGAAGACATGCAGAGTGGTGCCGCCGCCACATGGGTAGGTGCGACCGCCGTCCGGGTCGTCTCCGTTGCTGTGCAGCCCCAGCTTGCCTTCGTAGAACTCGACTGCCCGATCGATGTCCGTGACCGCGATAGCGGCCCCGACCTTGCCGTCTTTCAGACCCATGGCTCCTCCCGGCCACATGCGGTTGCGGCGTGGCGCCGCCCGACGCTTCGGACGCTACTCGCCCAGCTGGGGTCGTGCTACCTCACCGAGCATGACGGATTCTCGGATGCGTGGCCGCCTCCCGCGGTGAGGGTGCTGGGCCGGTCCGAGCTGTCGAGATCCGCCGCTCGACCGTTGACGCCACTACCCGGCGGCCCTAGGTTCTGACCCAATCGACCGTTCTGAACCGTTGGAGCTTCCGGCGGGCAGTGGTCCGGAGAGGCCACGATGCCTGAACGCGAGCCGAAGCCCAGCGAGACCGTCCCTCCCACCGACTCCGGCGAGGAGCGGTGGTGGGCCCTGAGAGACGTCGACGACCTGAGCCTGGTGCTCGGTCACGGCGCCGACGCCCCCGACCCGGCGGACCTCGGCGAGCCGCCCTCGGTCACGGCGGCGATGAACCGGCACGTCACCAGCCGGCTGTCCCGGCGGCAGGTGCTGGCCGGCGGCGTCGGCGGTGTCGCCGCCGGACTGCTCGGCCCCGCATGGGGTGGCTCGGCGGCGGCGCAGGAGCGAGGCGGGGCTCCGTGGCGGGGGAGCGCCACCTCGCTGAACCAGGCGATCGACACCGACTACCTGCGGCACGTGACGCAGCGGGTGACCGCGTTCGGCGACACGCCCGGTGGGTGGCGCCCGGGCGGGTCTCCGGCGAACCTGCAGGCCGCGGACTGGATCGAGAGCGAGATGCGCTCCCTGGGCATGCACCAGGTGGCCCAGCTGCCTGTCCCGATCGACCGCTGGGTGTTCAACGGCGCGTCGGTCGCGGTGCAGGACGGCCCCACGTTCGAGGCGAGCTCGTGGGGCGGCGTCCCCGGGACCCCGCAGAGCGGCATCACCGCCGAGGTGATCGACCTCGGTGCCGGTCAGGCCGCGAACTACGCCGGCGTCGACGCCACCGGCAAGATCGTGCTGGTCGACTGGGCCTTCGGAGACCACTGGGTCAACCGGCACGGGCACCAGGCGACCTTGGAGGGGGCGCTGGCCGTCATCTTCTACACCGGTCGGACAGCCGCCGGGGCCTTCTACAACAAGCGTGACGACGGGTTGCTGAGCTTCGACGGCACCTACGACGACGACTGGGTGCCCTTCGTCTTCGTCACGCGCAACGCGGCGAACGACCTGCTGGACCGGGTCGCGGCGGGCCCGACCTGGGTCACCCTCAAGTCCGACGTGGAGCTCACCCGGGCCAAGGACGGCGGCGTCGGCTACAACGTGCTCGGTGCCGTCCCCGGCACGGATCGGGCAGACGAGTTCATCATCTTCACCGGCCACCACGACGCGTGGTTCCGCGGTGCGGCGGACGACGCGACCGCGATCGCGGCGATGCTCGGCGTCGTCAAGGCGATGCGGGAGTCGGGGTTCCGACCGCGCCGCACGCTCCTGTTCCTGGCCAGCACCAACGAGGAGTACGGCTACACCGACGCCTACTACGAATGGCTGATCGGGGTCTGGTACGCCGTGACGCACCAGCGGCCGGACTGGGGACGCAAGGCGATCCTCAGCCTCGACTTCGAGCTGCTCGGCACCGGCGACCCGGGGGAGCGGCTGCTGGTCCGCACCCACGGGAGCTGCTGGCGCACGCGGTCGAGAAGCTGCGGTCGGACCCGTCCCGCACCCCGTACGGCACCCTGGCGCAGAACGTGGTGTGGGCGAACGCGGACCACTTCACGCTGACGGCTGCCGGCATCCCGAGCATCTACTTCAACACCGTCGGCACGCAGTACCTCACGCGGAACTACCACACGAACTACGACGTGATCGAGAACGTCGACTTTGACTACCTGGCGATGAACATCGAGGTGGTCAACGACATCTGGGTCGACCACGACCGCGCGGAGCTGCCGATCCTCGACTTCGTGGCGCGATTCACCGAGGCGAAGGCGCGCATCGACTACCACGCCGAGCCCGGCGTCGGGCTGGCCGAGCTCCCCGGTGTCGACCAGTCGGCCGTCGCGGAGCTGCACGCCGCGGTGGCGGCGTTCGGCTCGGCCGCGGAGCGGCTGGACGCCCGGCTCGCCCAGGGACGGGTCCAGGCCGAGCGCAAGGTGGGCGCGCTGATGCTGGCGGCGGAGCGCGAGCTGCTCCGCAAGCTCGTGGCGCTCGATGTCTTCGACCAGTACGTGTTCCCCCACGAGCAGCTCCAGCGCGACGCGACTCGCATGCAGCTGGCGATCGATGCGCTCGAGGCGGGCAACCCGGGGCTGGCCAACGGGACCTACGTGCGCCGTACCGGCCTCACCAACGCCGGCCGGCTGTTCGCCTACGAGTCCTACGTGGCCGAGCTGGCGCGCCACGACCCGGGGTTCGACCAGCTGCAGTGGGGCGGCCAGGCACACCTGGCGCCGTACGTCGACCTGTGGCAGGAGTACCACTCCATCGCGGCCAAGGTGACCGCCGGCGAGACCGCCCCGGCCGCCTTCGCCGAGGAGATCGCGTCGATCCGGGAGAAGCTGCAGCCCGTCTACGCAGAGCTCGACCGCCGGCTCCGGTGGATGGCGCAGGTGTTCGACGACGCGGGCACGGACCTGACCGCTGCCGAGCGGCTGGCGCGGTAGGCGGCAGCCCCCGCGTGGGCCTCAGGGCGTGACGATCGCGAAGTCGGGGTCGGGGGCGTCCAGGGCGGCGACGAGGCGGCCCAGCGCACCTGGGTCGCCGTCGATCTCGACGCCGAGGCCGGCAAGGGTCTCCGGCGTCAGTGAGGCAGCCGTCATCAGGGCGGGCAGTGCGGTGCCGGGCATCCGCAGCGTCGCATCGGCGGGGGTGGGCTGGGCCGCGGTGCTGTAGGTGAGCACGCCGTTCGCGAGCCGCAGCCGGAAACGCCCTCCGTCCCCGAGGTCCAGGTCCACCGTGATCCGCTCGTCCCAGCACCGGGGACCGTTGACCCGCACCGCCATCGAGTCGAACAGCTGGGCCGGGGTGAGCGAGGCGACGACGTCCGCCGCCACGGGGCTGATCGGGGTGCCGAAGCTGCCCTTGCGGAGCTCGTGCGCCCCGGACAGGTAGGCGCACCGCCAGGTGCCGTTCTCGGCGCCGTAGCCGAGCTGCTCGAAGGTGTCGGCGAGCAGGGCCCGAGCCTCGGCGTGACCAGGGTCGGCGAAGACGACGTGGGAGAGCACCTCGGCGGCCCAACGCAGGTCGCCACTCTCGTAAGACTCCCGCGCCTTGGCCACGACGGCCTCGGCGCCGCCCATGAGCTCGACGTAGCGCCGACCCCGCTCCACCGGAGGGTGCTGCCAGAGGTTGGCCGGGTTGCCGTCGTACCAGCCCATGTAACGCTGGTAGATCGCCTTCACGTTGTGGCTGACCGACCCGTAGTAGCCGCGCGCGTGCCACGCCCGGTCCAGCGCCGGCGGCAGCACCATCTCCTCGGCGATCTCGCTGCCGACCAGGCCGGCGTTGAGCATGCGCAAGGTCTGGTCGTGCAGGTAGGCGTAGAGGTCTCGCTGCAGCGACATGTACTCGATGACCTCGTCGTGACCCCAGGTGGGCCAGTGGTGCGAGGAGAACGTGACATCGGTGTCGTCGCCGAACAGCTCGATCGCCTCGGTCAGGTACCTGGCCCACTCGTGCGGGTCGCGGACCAGGGCTCCTCGGAGGGTGAGGAGGTTGTGCAGCGTGTGGGTCGCGTTCTCCGCCAGGCACAAGGCCCGGAAGCCCGGGAAGTGGAAGTGCATCTCCGCCGGCGCCTCGGTGCCGGGCGCCATCTGGAACACCATCCGGACGCCGTCGAGGGTCTCCTCCTGCCCGGTCGTGGTGATGTCGCGGGTCGGCAGGATCAGCGAGACGGTCCCCGTGGAGGTGGTCTGCCCGAGGCCGGCCCCGACCTGACCGTGCGGGCCGCGTTCGAGCGCCGCGCCGTACATGTAGCCCGCCCGTCGCGCCATCGCGGTCCCGGCGTGCACGTTCTCGGAGATCGCGTGCTCGAGGAAGCCTTCCGGGGCCAGCACCGGCACCCGGCCGGCGTCGACGTCGGCCTGGGTGGTGACCCCCTTGGCGCCGCCGAAGTGGTCGGCGTGGCTGTGGGTGTAGACGAGTCCGGTCACGGGTCGTTCGCCGCGGTGCCGCCGGTAGAGGGCGAGCCCAGCGGCCGCTGTCTCACAGGAGATGAGCGGGTCGATCACGATCACGCCTGCCTCGCCCTCGACCAACGTCATCACCGACAGGTCGAGGCCGCGCACCTGGTAGATGCCGGGCACGACCTCGAAGAGCCCGTGCCTGGTCAGCAGCTGGGACTGCCGCCAGAGACTCGGGTTGACCGTCGTGGGCGGCTCGCCGTCCAGGAACGCGTAGGACGCCAGGTCCCACACGACCCGGCCTTCGGTGTCGTGGACGATCGGCGGGTCGAGCGCGCCGAGGAATCCTCTGGTGACTGCCTCGAAGTCGGCGGTGTCGTCGAAGGGGAGCGTGTCGAGCAGGCGTCGGTGCTGCTCGGCGAGGCTTGGGATCACCGGAGTCGTCATGATCCCAGTCAGCGGTGGACCGAGGCCGGGCGACAAGGGTCCGACGTCCCTGGGCGAGCTGCGGTGCCGCAGCGGCTGTCGCCCCCTTCGAACATGAGTGCACGACTAGTGCAGTAGACTGCACTTCATGGATGAGGGAACTGCATCGCTGGCGGCGGCCATCGGGGTGCGCGTCAAGCGCGAGCGGCAGACCCGCCGCTGGACGCTGGACCAGCTTGCGGAGATGGCGGGCGTGAGCCGCCGCGCGGTCGTCAACGTCGAGCAGGGGGCCGCCAACCCGAGCGTCGGCACGTTGCTGCGGATCAGCGACGCGTTGGGGATCGGGCTGCCGGCGTTGGTGGAGCCGCCGGGTCCTGGGCCGGTGAAGGTGACCCGGAGTGGTGAGGGCGCGGTGCTGTGGAACGGCGAGGCCGGCGGTCGCGGCGTGCTGGTGGCCGGAACGGAGCCGCCCGATGTCGTGGAGCTGTGGGACTGGACGCTGGAGCCGGGGGACCGGCATGAGAGCGAGCCGCACACCACGGGCACCAAGGAGCTGATCCAGGTCCACCAGGGCGAGGTCTCGGTCACGGTCGCCGACCAGTCGCTGGCGCTCGGGGCGGGCGACGCCGTGGCCTTTCCCGGTGACGTCGCGCACTCCTACCTCAATGCCGGCAAGAGGGCCGCGAGGTTCTCCCTCGCGGTGTTCGAGCAGGGGGTCGGCACTCGATCGGAGGGGCACGATGCCTGAGCTCGAGCTGGACGCGCTCCTCGCCGGCGCGACCGTGGATCCGGCGGTGTTCGCTCTGCGCCCCGACTACCGGGTGCTGCTGCTGGCGGTGGACGGCCTCCCGGCGTCGGGGCCCTGCGACGAAGCGACCGAGGCGCTGCTCGCGAACGCCGAGGCGGCGGCCCGCACGGCCCTCGAGGAACGGCCGGTCGAGGAGATCGGGCAGGTCGCGGCCTGGCGGGAGGCCTATCGAGGGTTCGGTGCCAAGCCGCAGCGCACCCGCAACAGCCTGGAGGCGCTGCTGCGACGCGCCTCGTCCGGCCTGCCGCGGGTGAACCGTCTGACCGACATCTACAACGCGGTCTCGGTCCTGCACCAGATCCCGCTCGGCGGCGAGGACCTCGACCAGTACGTCGGATCACCGCGCCTGATCCGCGCCGAGGGCACGGAACCCTTCGACACGGTCGCCGACGGCGCAGCCGTGGTGGAGCATCCCGAGCCCGGTGAGGTGGTGTGGTGCGACGCGGTCGGTGTCACCTGCCGCCGCTGGAACTGGCGCCAGGGCCGCCGTACCCAGCTGACCGCGGCCACCACCGCGGCGCTGTTCATCCTCGATGCCCTCGACCCCGTCACCGAGGAGCAGCTCGCGGCGGCCGGCACCGATCTGCTGGCCCACCTGCGTCGCATCGCGCCCGAGCTCCGCGTCGCCCAGCGGTTGATCAGCGCGCAGGCGCCCTGAGGCAAGCGGCGTTCGCGGATCCTGGCGATTCCGCCGGTGCCACCGGCGCCCGACCCGGCGACCGTGGGGGGTGTCCGAACCACTCCGCTCACCAGGAGAACCGCCATGAGCACCACCACCTACCAGGTCACCGGCATGACATGTGGCCACTGCGTCTCGTCGGTCACCAGTGAAGTCTCCGAGATCGCCGGGGTCACCGACGTGCGGGTCGACCTCGCCTCCGGGCAGGTCACCGTGACCAGCAGCGGCGACCCGGTCGACCCGGCCCAGGTCCGGGCCGCGGTCGAGGAGGCCGGCTACCAGCTCGCCTCCTGACCAGCCGCACCCTTCCCCCGCGGTGGGGTGGAGAACCTGGCGATTCCGCCGGCGCCGCCCGCCCCACCGCAGCAGCAGCATCGACAGCAAGGCCAGCCACCACCGGACCAGGCGGAGAACCGCGATGACCCAGACCAGTACACAACCGACAGGCTCCAGCCTCACCTGCACGTTGGACATCGGCGGCATGACCTGCGCGTCGTGCGTGGGTCGCGTCGAACGCGCCCTGGGCAAGGTGGACGGAGTCACCGAGGCCAGCGTCAACCTGGCCACCGAGACCGCCACCGTCACCTTCGACCCCGGCAACGTCGAGGTCGCGCAGCTCACCGCCGCCGTCGGCAAGGCCGGGTACGTCGGCACCGTGCGCCCTGCGCCGAGCCGAACCGGCGAGGACGCTGCCGGACCCGTCGAGCCCGCGACCGAGCAAGGACGCCGCGACGCCGAGCGCGACGCACACATCGCGTCGCTGAAGCGCAAGTGGCAGGTCGCGCTCACTGCCGGCCTGGGGCTGATGGCCGTCATGTACGTGCCGATCTACCTCGACACCATGGACTGGCTGATGCCGCTGATCTTCGTGATCGCCAGCATCGTCCAGTTCTGGGCCGGCAGCGAGTTCTACAAGGCTGCCTGGGCGGCGGCCAAGCACGGCGCCACCAACATGAACACGCTGGTCGCGATGGGCACCGGTGTCGCCTACGGGTACAGCAGCTTCGTCACCTTGTGGCCGGGCCTGGCCGAGCGCTGGGGCCTCCCGCTGCACGTGTACTTCGAGACCTCGCTGGTGATCATCGCGCTGGTGCTGATGGGCCGCTGGATGGAGGCGCGCGCCAAGAAGCGGACCGCCGAGGCGATCACCGCCCTGGTAGGGCTGTCGCCGAAGACCGCCCGCGTGGTGCGCGGCGACACCGAGGTCGACGTACCGCTGGAGCAGGTCGTCGTCGGCGACCTGGTCAGGGTCCGTCCCGGCGAGAAGATCCCGGTCGACGGGGTCGTCACCGAGGGCACCTCCGCTGTCGATGAGTCGATGCTCACCGGCGAGAGCGTGCCGGCGACCAAGGCGGGCGGCGACGCCGTCATCGGCGCCACCATGAACCGCAGCGGCACCCTCGTCCTCCGCGCCACCGCCGTCGGCGCGGACACCACGCTGGCGCAGATCATCCGGCTCGTCGAGGACGCCCAGGGCTCGAAGCCCCCGATGCAGCGGCTCGCCGACCAGGTCTCGAGCATCTTCGTGCCGGTGGTGCTGCTGCTGGCCGTCGCCACCTTCGCCGGCTGGGCCCTGTTCGGGCCCGACGCGGACCGGCTCACCCTGGCGATCGGAACCGCCATCGCGGTGCTCATCATCGCCTGCCCCTGCGCGCTGGGGCTGGCCACGCCGACCGCGGTCATGGTCGGCACCGGCAAGGCCGCCGAGCTCGGCATCCTGATCAGCAACGGGGAAGCCCTCGAGACCGCCCACCGGCTCACCGCGGTCGTGCTGGACAAGACCGGCACCATCACCCACGGCCGGCCCGAGGTGGTCGCCATCGCGCCGGCCGAGGGCTGGGAACCCGACGCGCTGCTCGCCCTGGTCGCGGCGGCCGAGGTCGGCAGCGAGCACCCGGTCGCCGAGGCGATCGTCGCCTCGGCCCGGGAGCGGCAGCTGCCGCTGCCCGCCGCCACCGACTTCTCCGCCACTCCCGGGTTCGGCATCACCGCCACCGTCGACGGCCACCGCATCCTGGTCGGCAACCGGGCGCACCTGCACGCGGCCGGGACGATCACCGGTCCGCTGGAGCACGACGCCGACACCGCCGCCCGCGCCGGCCAGACCCCGATGTTCGTCGCGGTCGACGGGCTGCTCGCCGGCCTGATCGCGGTCGCCGACAGCGTGAAGCCGGAGTCCGCCGAGGCGGTCGCCCAGCTGCAGGCGCTGGGTCTGGAGGTGTGGATGATCACCGGCGACAACGCCGCCACCGCCCGCGCCATCGCCGCCGAGGTCGGGATCAGCAACGTGGTCGCCGAGGTGCTCCCGGCGGACAAGGCCGCCCGCGTCGCCGAGCTGCAGCAGCAGGGCCACGTGCTCGCCTTCACCGGCGACGGCATCAACGACGCCCCGGCGCTGGCCCAGGCCGACCTCGGCATCGCGATCGGCACCGGCACCGACGTCGCGATCGCCGCCTCCGACATCACCCTGGTCGGCGGCGACCTGCGCGGCATCGTCGCCGCGATCGCGCTGTCCCGGCGCACCGTGGCCACCATCAAGCAGGGCCTCGCCTGGGCGTTCGCCTACAACGTGCTGCTGATCCCGGTCGCTGCCGGCGCGTTGTACTGGTGGGACCAGCTGCTGCTCGACCCCGTGCTCGCCTCCGCCGCGATGGCGATGAGCTCGGTCAGCGTGGTCACCAACGCCCAGCGGCTGCGCGGCTTCCGCCGGCCCGCCACCGCTCAGGAGATCCTGCACACCCGGCTGCGGGACCGCGCCGGCCAGTACGCCTACCTGACCGGCATCGCCGTGGTCGCGCTCGCACTCGGCTCGATGTTCACCTGGGCCAGCCGCACCGAGACCGCCGAACGCGGCATGAACGGCATCCTCGCCTGGACCGAGGGCATGGGCATGCCGATGCGGCCGGCGATGAGCGTCATGGAGACCACCGAGTCCGACCCGGTCAGCCCGCACGAGGCGGGACTCGACGTGAACGTCGTCGTGCCCCGGGATGCCCTGCCCGGCCGGCCCACCCGGCTCACCGTCACCGTCCGCGACGCCGGCACCGGTGATCTGGTCGACGACCTGGTCCGCACCCACCAGGTGTGGATGCACATGATCATCACCCGCGCCGACCTCGCGACCTTCGCGCACATCCACCCCGAGCCCACCGGCACCGCGGGCGTGTACGCCGTGAGCGCGACGTTCCCGACCGCCGGCCGCTACCTGGTGGCGACCGAGTTCCGTCGCCAGGGCCAGATGACCGACGTGCTCGACCGCCGCGCAGTCACCGTGGGCGGCACGGGCACCCCCTCCCGGCCGGCCACCCTGCGCCAGGAGGACGTCCGCACCGCGACACGGGACGGCGTCACGATCACCCTGACCGGGGAGACCCGCGTCGGCGAGACCAGCGACCTGCACTTCGGCTTCGCCGATGCGGCCACGGGCGCCCCGGTCACCGATCTGCAGCCCTACCTCGGTGCCGCCGGCCACGTGGTGGTGATGCGTGCCGACGGCGCCACGTTCGGGCACCGGCACGCCGAGACCGAGGACGCGCAGGGCCGGCCGGTGTTCGCCGTCCCCGGCACCGAGTTCGGCCCGGAACTCGAGTTGCACGTCCGGTTCGACACCCCCGGCGACTACCGGCTGTGGGCACAGTTCCGACTCGCCGACGGCACTGTGGTCACCGCCCCGTTCCTGCTGCACGCCGGCTGAGCCGACTTCACCGACGGCACCGCGTCGACCTCCCGCGAGACCCGGGGACTTGCCCGGATCGGAGTCACCGCGAGATGCTCGGCGCCCTGCACCTGCCCACCCTCGGGAGCCCCGGCTCGTCCCGGGGCGCTCGAGGAGCCACTTCCCCGGGAGCGACTCATGAGCAAGCCGTGGAGCGAGGTCGACCTCGACGGTTCCGCCCTGGTGGTCGTCGACGCCCAAGCCGGCTTCGACGATCCCTGGTGGGGGACGCGCAACAATCCCGACTGCGACCGCCACATCGCCGCCCTCGTCACCGAGTGGGCCCGCACCGGGCGGCCCCTCGTCTACGTGCGCCACGACTCGGACTCCCCGGACTCGCCGCTGCATCCGTCCAGGCCCGGCAACGAGCTCAAGCCGTACCTGGAGCCCGAGCCCGACCTGCTCGTCACCAAGCAGGTGAACTCCGCCTTCCACGGCACGCCGGACCTGCATGCCTGGCTGCAGCTGAACGCGATCCAGGGACTCGTGGTCTGTGGCATCACCACCAACCACTGCTGCGAGACCACCGCGCGCGTCGGCGGCAACCTCGGCTACCAGGTGCTGTTCGCCCTCGACGCCACGCACACCTTCGACCGCACCGGCCCGGACGACCGCTCGCTGACCGCCGACCAGCTCGCGACCGCGACCGCGGTGAACCTGCACGGCGAGTTCGCCCACGTCACCTCGACGGCCGAGCTGCTTGCCGAGAGCCGACGCGGCACCGGTCCGAGAACGGGGGCCTGACGGTGAAGACGATCGGCCTCATCGGCGGGATGAGCTGGGAGAGCAGCATCGAGTACTACCGGCTGATCAACGAGGAGGTACGCCGGCGGCTCGGCGGCCTCCACTCCGCCGAGTGCGTGATGTACTCCGTCGACTTCGCCGACATCGAGGCCATGCAGGCCGAGGGACGCTGGGACGACGCGGGAAGCCGGCTGGCCGAGGTGGCCCGCCGGCTCGAGCTCGCCGGCGCCGACTTCCTGGTGTTGTGCACCAACACGATGCACAAGGTCGCCGATGCCGTGGAGAACGCGGTCTCCGTGCCGCTGCTGCACCTCGGCGACACCACCGCGGACGCCGTGCTCCGGGCCGGAGTGCAGCGTGTGGGGTTGCTCGGCACCGGCTTCACCATGGAGCAGGAGTTCTACCGGGACCGGTTGGCCTCCCACGGCCTGGACGTGAGCGTCCCCGGCCCGGAGGACCGCGACCTGGTGCACCGGGTCATCTATGACGAGCTCTGCCTCGGGGTGGTCCGCGACGAGTCCCGCCGGGCCTACCAGCAGGTCATCGGCCGGCTCATCGACGCAGGAGCGCAGGGCATCATCCTCGGCTGCACCGAGATCGAGCTGCTGATCGGCCAGGAGCACGTCGCCGTACCGGTGTTCCCCACCACGCGCCTGCACGCCGAGGCCGCCGTGGCCGCCGCGCTGGCCTGACCGGTCGGCGCGATCCGACGCCGGTGACCGGGCCGCGGGTCAGCGGTCGCGCCAGGCGGCGACGCTGCGGACGGTCCAGGTCAGGCGGGTGCTGGCCTCACCGAGCAGCCGCCGGACGGTCGGGCCGGCGGCCGAGCCGCCGACGTGAACGGTGAGGGTGTGGATGCCGCCAGGCCCGTGCGGGTACGGCGTCGTGGTGGCCTCTTCCTGCCACTGCCCCTGCAGGCTGCGGCAGCGCACCCGCAGCCGGTGCGCGCCGGGAGCGGCGTCCCAGGTCAGGGACCAGGGTCGCCAGGCGTTCGGACCGAGGTCGACGCCGAGCGCCGCATCGGTCCATGCGCCGCCGTCGACCTGGAGCTGCACGGCCCCCACCCCGGCCGGCGGTGCCCATGCGTAGCCCTGGACCCGGAGCGCGCCGGGCTCGACTCGCGCATGGGCCGCCGGCGAGTCGATCCGGGAGCCCGGGTGCACCGGGTAGGTCCCGTCCTGCCAGCCGCGGCTGCCCCAGTACGACAGCGGCGGGGTGCTGGTCACGGTCAGCCGGCGCAGCCACTTCAGGTTGCCGTCCTGACCGTGGCGGCCGGCGACCATCAGCCTGGCGGGACTGCCGTGCTCGCGCGGCAGCGGCTGACCGGCCATGCCGACGGCGAGGAACCCGTGGTCGCGGGCGACGCCGAGCGGGAGCACGTTGCGGTAGCCGTCGACGGCCTCTGCCACGAGCCAGCCCTCGGACGGGGCACCGACCAGCCCGAGCAGGTCGCCGAGGCCGACGCCGGTCCAGCGGGCACAGCCCATGCGCGAGCCACCGACCGGGTTGTGCACGCAGACCAGGAGAAGGTCGCGCTCCTCCAGCGGCCGTTCGAGGAGGTCGCGAAGCGTCAGGGTCATCGGCTCGCGCACGTCGCCGTCCACGGTGAGCCGCCAGGTGTCGAGGTCGATCCGCGGCTCGGGCACGGTGATGTCGATGACCGGCATCCGGCCCGGCTCTGCGAGCACGGGGGCCACTCCGGGTTGCGGATCGGCCACTCCGGCCGGGACCGGCGGCAGCGGCCGGGCGGGCGCCGGGAGCGTCACCCGCTCGCGCAGCAGGGCGGCACTGCGGCGGCGGGCGTGCCGGTCGGCGGCCACGACTGCGACGGCCGTCGCTGCGGTCCCGGCGAGAACCGCCCGTGGTCGCACCCGTAGCGGGGTGGTCGCGGTGGCGGCGACCAGCATCGCTACGGCGGCCGCGGCGGCGGTGTCGGCTGTGGACGCATCGCCGCGACGCACCGCCAGGTAGCCGCCAAGCGCGTGCGGGGCAGCGGCCACGGCGTTGCCGAGCAGGGGACGGTGAGCGGCCAGGGCACCGCCGGTCGCGGCGGCCAGCCCGCTGGCGCCGGTGGCGAGCGCGGCCAGGCCCGGCTTGTCCGCGCGGCCGACCAGTGCGACACCGCCGTCGACCAGCATCGCCGGGGCGACGTCCACGAGTCCGCGCGCCAGGCCCGAGGCGGGGGAGCGGCCGTGGCGGGTCATCGATGCGGTGATCTCGCCGGCGGCGACGGCGAGCAGGCCGGCGAGGAGGCCGGTCCGGCCAAGGCCTGGGGTGTGATCAGCCATGCGGAGCTCCTGCTGTGAGTGGGGGGTGGGAGGGACGGTCGGCGGTGGTACGCCTCGCGCTGGGTCAGGTCGTGCCGACGGTCAGCAGTGCGGTGGCGAGGATGACGTCGCAGACCAGGCAGGTCTCGGCGTACCAGCGGGGCACCACCCGGTTCGCCCGGTGATGGGCGACGTCCCATGCGGCGTGGGCCAGCCAGCCCGCGGCGAGCACGTAGCGGGCAGCAGTCGGATCGGCGGCTGCGGCGGTGATCGCCACCGCGGCGAAGGCGAGCACCGCCCCCGTCTGCGCGGTCAGCCACCGGGCTGCCGCGAGCTCGCCGCGGGCGGTGCCCCAGGTCAGGTAGATGACCGCAGCGGTGAGTACCCCCCAGGCGCTGATCCAGGTCTGCACACGTCCGGGCAGCGGCGAGACCAGCGCCAGACTGACGAGGGTGGCAGCGATACCGAGCCCGGTCGGCCACCGCCGGGTGAGTGCGCCGGACAGGCGGGTGCGGCCGGAGACCTCAGGGGCAGCTGCGGTGGTGAGGGTGTTCATCGACGGCTCCTCGGCTGGTCGTGTGGTCGGCATCCAGCACGCTAGGGACGGTCAGCCGGCCCTCACGCCGGTGGAATCGCCAGGTTCGTCGCCGGCTCGTCGTACGGCGTCGGGCGAACGGCGACCGTTTCTGTCTCACCGTCTCACCGTCTCACCGTCTCACCGTCTTGCGGTCCGGGTCACCCGTCGAGGGGGAGCGCCGTGAGCTCGGCGCGCGAGGTCACGCCCAGCTTGGTGAACACGTTGCGCAGGTGGAAGTCGACGGTGCGCGGACTGACGAAGAGCTGAGCGGCCACGTCCCGGTTGGACAGGCCCTGCCGGACCAGCGCGGTGACCTGCCGTTCCTGCGCGGTCAGCTGGGGAGCCGTGGAGACGTCCCGGCGGCGTGCGGTCTCGCCCGAGGCGCGCAGCGCCTGCGCGGCTCGCTCGGCCCAGGGGACGGCGCCGAGCTCCTCGTGCAGGGCCAGGGCGGTGCGGAGATGGGCTCGCGCGTCGACCCGGCGGCCGGTCCGGCGCAGGTGCTCCCCGTAGGCCAGCTCGGTGCGAGCACGGTCCGGCAGGCGCGGGGAGCCGGCGTGCGCTGCGAGCGCCCGGGCGAAGTGCTCGTCGGCGTCGCTGCCGTCGGCCAGCAGGGCATGGCCGTGCTCCACGACCGCGCGGGCTGCGGGGGTGCCGGTCCCCGTGGCGAACTCCTCCAGCTCCTCCAACCAGGACCGGGCCAGGTCGCTGCGCCCGGCACGAACGGCGGTCTCCAGCCGGTCCAGCGCCGCCATGCGTCGCAGGGCCGGCATGGTCATCTGCTCGAGGTGGTGCAGCGCGGTCGCCGGCTGCCCGGGGCTGCGCAGTCCGTGTGCCCAGTGGACGAGGTCGACCACCAGGGGGTCGGTGATGCCGACCGGGTGCTTCTCGCGGATCGTCCTCACCTCGGCCAGGTGCGGGTCGGCAGTGGCGTCGCCGCGCCGCGCGGCGAGAAGGGCCAGCTGGGCGGTGGGCAGCGCCGTAAGCCCTCGGTGGCCGGTGCCGGCGAGCAGCGGCAACGCCTCGGCGGCCGCGGTCGATGCCCGTGCCCATGCACCGGTGGCGATCTGGAAGTGGGCGCCGCGGGTCAGGGCGTGCTCGACCATGTTCAGTGCACCGGCGCGGCGGGCTGCGGTCAGCTGCTGCTCGTGGAGCCGGAGCCCCTGCTCGTCGTCGTCGATCAGCATGGCGGCGACACCGAGGTTGGGCTGCAGCACGTGGTCGTCCACCGTGTGCGCCTCGGCGAGCGCGTACGCGCGCCGGAACAGCTCGCTGGCGGTGGCCCAGTCGCGATCGGCGACGGCAGTGAATCCGTGCAGCAGCGCGGAGGCCGCCCGGACCAGCGGCGGCGCATCCGGGGTCGGCGCCGGCGCCAGGACGGTCGGGTCCACGCTGCGGGGTGAGCGGGCGCCGAAGGCCGACAGCGAAGCGGCGAGCATGGCCAGCCCCTGGGCCATCTGCTGGTCCACGTCCGCCGCGATCTGGGCGGCCTGCAGGACCAGGTCGTAACCCTCGTGCAGTGACCGGGTGTTCCACTCGAGCTGGCCCTGCAGGGTCAGCAGCCGGGCCCGGAGCACGGGGTCGGTGACGTCCCCGGCGGCGGCCTGCGCCAGCGCGGCGGCTCGTGCGGGGTGCGCACCGAGCCAGGCCGAGGACGCCGCCAGGTACAGCCGCCGGCCCCGGTCCTCGTGGTCGCCGGTGAGCTCGGCGGCGCGGGCCCACGCGGCGGTCGCGGCCTCGTGGCCGCCGCGCGCAGCAGCCCGCTCGGCGACACCGTCCAAGGCAGCCACGACGTCTGCGTCCGGCCGGTCGGCGGCGGCAGCCAGGTGCCAGGCACGCCGGTCCGGGTCGCCGCGCAGCACCTCGGCGAGGGCGCCGTGCGCGGCCCGACGCTGCGCGCTGGTGGCCGCCCGGTAGGTGGCGGAGCGCACCAGCGGGTGGTACAGCGTCAGCTCGTCACCGTCCACGCGGAGCAAGCCGGCGCGTTCCACCTCGTCGAGCGCCTCGTCGCCGGCACCGAGACGATCGGCCGCGTCGCGGACCACCGTGAGCCGCGCCGTGTCGTCGGTAGCGGCGACCAGGAGGAACCGCTGCGCGTGCTCGGACAGGCCTCGACCCCGGTCCAGGAACGCTCGCTCGACCCCACCGGTCAGGGGCAGCGGCGCCGGCAGTGGCAGGCGGCCGGCGAGCTGCTCGGCCGAGAGCAGCCGGGCGAGCTCGACCAGCGCCAGCGGGTTGCCGCCGGTCTCGGCCACCAACCGGTCGCGAACGGCTGGGTCGACCTGCCGGGCCTCCCGGCCGGCCAGCAGTGCCGCGGCATCCGCCCCCGTCACGCCGCCGAGCGCCAGGGAGGGCACATCCGGCGCATCGATCCCGCGGGCGTCGCCCTCGCGGACGGCGAGCAGCAGCGCCACGTGCTCGTCCTGCAGACGCCGCGCGGCGAACAGCAGAGCCCCGGCCGACGCGTCGTCGAGCCACTGGGCGTCGTCGACGACGGCCAGCACCGGTGCCTCCTCGGCCGCCTCGGCGAGGAGGCTCAGCGCCCCCAGGTAGGCGAGGTAGCGCTCACCCTCCCCGGGGCTCTCGCCGAGGGCGGCGCCCAGCGCGGCGTGCTGGGGTGCGGGCAGCGTGTCGAGCCGCCCCCTGAGCGGCCGCAGCAGCCGCTGCAGCGCGGCGAACGCGAGGGGGGACTCCGACTCCACGCCGGACGTGCGGAGCACCCGCAAGCCCGACGCGGCGTCGACCGCGTCCGCCAGCAGCGTCGACTTCCCGACCCCGGCGACCCCACGGACCAGCAGGGCCCCGCCGGAGCCGGCCCGCGCGCCGTCCAGCAGCGCGGCGATCGCCGCGCGTTCCGCGTCACGCCCCCGTAGCACGGAACAGACGTTACCCAGCCGGCGCGCAGCGCGGGAATGACTCAGAGAGACCCCGTGCGAGGTTGAGGCCGGTGACACACCATGGCGCCGTCGTCTCGACGCGGACCGACCGGGCGTGCCCGGCTACCCGGCGACCCAGACCGCGAACCCGGCGATTTCCCCGGCGTGAGGCCGCGCCGGCCGGGTCCAGGCTGATCGCAGGCCGTCCCGACTCCAGGAGCTCCCATGCTGTCCGGCACCCCCCGCACCTTCGTCGGCTCCACCACCTTCAGCGTCGCCGGAATGACGTGTGCCAACTGCGCACGCGCCGTCACCGAGGAGATCAGCAGCATCCCCGGTGTCGCCGCTGTCCTCATCGAGCCGGCCAGCAGCACCGTCACCGTGACCGCGTCCCGGCAGCTCGACCGTGCCGACATCGCCGCCGCGGTCGAGGCAGCCGGCCACGCGCTGGTGCCCTGATCTCCCGCCACCGATCCGCGTCAACGACCCGACCAGGAGTCCGCCATGCCCGACGCCACCGCCCGCGGCCCCGCCCAACCTGGGCTCGCGCCACCGCTCTGCCCGGTCACCGTCCGCCGGGCTACCCCGGACGACGCCCCCGACGTCGCCGTCATGGTCGGCGAGATCGCCGCCCTCGAGAACCAGACGGGTCACGTCCACGTGGACGAGGCAGGGTGGAGGAGGCTGCTCGGCCGAGCCGAGGTCATCGTGCTGCTCGCGGAGCGCGACGGCGCCGCAGTGGGTTATGTCTCCGCGGTCCGTCAGCTGCACCTGTGGACCGGTGGTGACGTCCTCGCCCTCGACGACCTGTACGTGCGACCGGGCCACCGGGACGGCGGGGCGGGTCGGCGGTTGATGGCCGCGATGGCGGCGACGGCCGCGCCCGACCAGCTGGTGGTCCGCTGGGGTGTCGAGCCCGACAACCTCGACGCCCAGCGGTTCTACCGGCGGCTCGGGGCAACCCTGCGCCCGAAGGTGACGGTGACCTGGTCGCCCGCGGCGTCCGCCGACGTCGCCGCCGAGTAGACGCCCGACGTCGTCCCGCGACGGTCGGGGAGGGGCCGCTGCAGCCGGGCATCCCTGTCACCCGACCGCGGTCCGCTCCTGCCTGCGGGGGTCACCTGTCGGGCGATCCACTCCGCGTCGTCCTGGACGAAGCCGAGCAGCGCCGAGCCGCGGGTGTGCTGCCAGGGCAGGCCGAGGAAGGTCAGGCCCGGCACGTCGGTGACGCCCCGTCGGTGTCGGAGCTGGCGACCGTCCCAGACCCCCGGCAGGTCGATCCAGGAGTAGTCGGAGCGGAACCCAGTCGCCCACACCACCGCGTCGACCTGCAAGCAGCTGCCGTCGGCGAACGTGGCGGTGCGGTGGTCGGCACCGGTCAGCCTGGGACGCAACGTCACCCCGGCGGCACGCAGGGACCTGGTGGAGGTCCCGATGACCAGGTCGCCACCGCGCCGGCGGAAGAACCGGGCGATCGGGGAGGTTGCCGGCCGGGTCAGAAGCCCGGTCGCGGTCAGCCACCAGAACAGGTCTCGGCCGAACGGACGCTGCGGCACCATCGTCTGCTTGCTGCCCATGGCGACGTGGACCTCGCGGGAGGCGGCGATCTCCTCGGCGATCTGCAGGCCGGAGTTGCCGCCGCCGACGACCAGGACCCGTCCGCGCGGCAGGTCCTTGGGGTTGCGGTAGCGGGCGCTGTGCAGCTGCACCACGTCGGTGCCCAGCGACCGGGCCGGCTCGGGAATGGCCGGGACCTGGAACGGTCCGGTGGCGACGATGACGTGGCGGGTCTGCAGCGTGGAACGGTCGGTCTCGAGGCGGAAGCAGCCGTCGGCAGTCCGGGTCAGCCGTCGGACCGGCGTGTCGAGCAGCACCGGAAGGTCGAACCGCTCGGCGTAGGCCGCCAGGTAGTCGGCGACCTGGTCCTTGGTGGGGTAGCTGCCCGCGGCGGCGGGGAACGGCATGCCCGGCAGCGAGGAGTACTCAGCCGGGGTGAACAGTCGCAGCGAGTCCCAGCGGCTGCGCCACGCGTGACCGACCGAAGGTCCCGCGTCGAGCAGCAGGAACCGGCTGCCGTGCCGGGTCAGGTGGTAGCCCGCGGCGAGGCCGGCCTGACCGGCGCCGATGACCACGACGTCGAGCGGGGAGTCCGCGAGCTTCTGGCGGGAGATGGTCGGGTCGGACATGGGAGCACTCCAGCTGCGAGAGGGCGGAACGAGCGGGACAGCACGACCGTAGGAGCCCGACGACGGCGCTCTCGCCGGTGAAATGGCCGGGGTCCGCGCCGACGCGACCCGTCGTTCCGGGGCTGCGGCGGCTGCTGCGGGACAGCCGGGCGGCACCCGGAAGCAGCGGCTCGCACGCCGGAACGGGTGCTGATCCCGGCGGTTCACCCGGCGCGCCCGGAACGGCGCGACGACGAGAGTCGTGCCACCGGCCGATCCGGCCGCCAGGCACCCGATCCCGAAGGAGCTCTCATGTCGCACGACACCACCGCGGTGGCCGCACCGGCCGCCGTACATCCTGCCCCGGAGCCGGAGGTTCGGCGTCCGTGGACCATCCTGGGCGTGATGCTGATGGCGCAGTTCATGGTCATCCTCGACGTCAGCGTCGTGAACGTCGCGCTCCCCAGCATCGGGAAGGCCCTGCACTTCACCAGCACCGACTACCAGTGGACCGTCAGCGCCTACGTGCTGCTCAGCGGCGGCCTGCTGCTGTTCGGGGGTCGGCTGTCGGACCTGCTGGACCGCCGGGCGATGTTCCTGACCGGGCTGGGGCTGTTCACCGCCGCCTCCCTCGTCAGTGCCACCGCGTCCTCGGCGACGATGATGATCCTCTCCCGCGGCGCACAGGGCGCCGGCGCCGCCATGCTCACCCCGGCCGCGATGGCGATCATCGTGACCTCCTACTCCGGCCGGCAGCGGGCCAGCGCCCTGGCGATCTGGGGCACCATCAGCAGCATGGGCATCGCCGCCGGGGTGCTGTTCGGTGGCATCCTCACCACCGTCTTCGGCTGGCAGGCGGTCTTCTTCATCAACGTGCCGATCGGGATCGTGGCCGCGATCCTGGCCGTCCGCACCGTCGCGGCCGGACGACGCACCGGCAGCCTGCGGCGCCTCGACGCACCCGGCGCGGCGACCGTGGTGACGGGGTTGCTGGCGCTGGTGTTCGCCATCGAGGGCACCCGCACCGAGGGATGGGCGTCCACGCAGACACTCGCTGCCTTCGCCCTGGCGGTCGTGCTGCTCGGCGGGTTCACGCTGATCGAGCGCCGGGTGCCCGCCCCGCTGGTGCCGCCGGCCACCTGGCGGATCCGGTCGCTGATCTCGGCGTCCACCGTGATGGCCGTCATCACCGGCGCCGTGGTCGGCGCGATCTTCCTCAGCTCGCTGTTCCTGCAGACGGTGCTCGGCGGCTCCGCGATCATCACCGGCCTGCAGTTCCTGCCGTTGGCTGCCGCGATCACCGTCGGCGCCATGATCGCCTCCAAGCTGCTGGGCCGCGTCACGCCGAAGACGATCATGGTGGCCGGCCTGCTGGTGGTCGCTGTCGGCGCCACGGTGCTCGCCCGCATCGGCACCGACCCGACGTACCTCGCCGACATCCTGCCGGGCTTCGTGGTGATCGGGCTCGGGGTCGGGCCGATGTTCGTGGCCATCTCGGTCGCGGCCATGGCGGGGATCCCGCACGCGCAGTCCGGGCTCGCCTCCGGAGTGATGATGACCGGACACGAGGTCGGCGCAGCACTGGGCGTCGCGACGCTGGCCGCGATCGCGGGGGACCTGACCACCCGCACCGGACTCGTCGACGCCTACCCGCGGGTGTTCACGGTCGTGGCGCTGGCCATGGTCGCTCTGGCCGGGTTCGCCGCCGTCGCGGTGCCGCGTCAGGACGCCCACTCCGCAGCCCACCCCACCGGGCACCCGCCGATGCACTGACCGACGCCCGGAGCGGCGGGGGTGCTCCCGCCCTCGCCCTACGGGCAGGTCACGTCCGGGTTCCAGTCGTGGAACATGCCGCTCGGATTCGGCTTCCACAGCCACAGGTGCAGCTCGTAGAAGGCGGGCAGGCCGTAGCGGTTCTGCGGCTGCGCCTCACCCGGGCCGGCCAGGCGTTCGAAGGACTGGCCGAACAGCCGCGGCACGTCGGCCGGGTCGGGGTGGGTGGCCCGCCAAGTGGACTCGAGGATGACGTACTCCAGGGCGACCAGGTGCAGCGACCCGTCGGCCGCCGGCTGGTAGACCAGCACCTCGGGCGAGCCCGGCGTCAGGCTCGGATCCCCGACCAGGGCGCCGTTGACGTAGTGGATCCCCATGCCGCCGGCCGGGTTGTCGATGCAGGCGATCCCGGCGGCGTCACGCAGCTCGCCGTACCCCGACGACGTCGCCTGGCCCAGGGAGTGGAACCGGGCCGTGGCGGCGCGGGTCAGCTGCAGGTCGTCCCGCGGCGAAGCGACAGCGGGCGTGACCGTCGCGGCCAGTGCGAGGGTGGCGGCACCGACCGTCATTTGGGGGAGGGTGCGCATCACGATCCCTCCTTGACTTCGTAGATCTCGTCGGCGACGAGGCCGTGGGCCTCGCGGTGCACGGTGGCGGCGGCCTCGGACGACGGCGCGTCCACGAGGCAGAAGATCTTGCCCCTGCCCTCGTCGACCCAGTAGCGCAGGTAGCTGACGTCGTGCTCGCCCTGGGCCTGCAGGTCCGCCTCGTGGGCCTTCGACACATCCTCGATGCTGACTCCGCCATCCAGATGGTGGACGTCCATGTAGAGCGGCATGGTCCCGGTCCTTTCGTTCGTCGTGCACGGTTGGTACGACGACGCTAGGGGCCGCGCCCGCACAGCGAATGGGCAGCGGATGCCCATGTTCGGAAGGGCCGTTGCCCAGGTTCGGCTCGGGTCAGGCCACGACGACCAGGCCGCGGAGCCGCGCCTCCGTGGCGGCCGCGTGACGCGAGGTCACGCCCAGCTTGGTGAGAACGGCCGACACGTGGTGGTGCACGGTGCGGACCGAGACCACCAGCCGTACGGCGATCTGCTCGTCGGTCATCCCCTCGGCCACCAGCGCCAGCACCTCCGCCTCCCGCTGGGTCAGACCGGCAGGGTGGGCCCGGGTGGCCGCCCGTGAACCGGTCGGCACGGAGGGGCTGCCGAGCCGGCGTAGCTCCTGACGCGCGAGCCTGGCGGCGGCCGGCGTCCCGATCCGGTCGAAGCGGGCCAGGGCCTCGTGCACCTCGTCGGCGGTCCCGCCGTCTAGCAGGGCCCAGGCTGCCTCGTAGGGCATCTGCCGCTCGTCCCACGCCGCTGCAGCCTCGCATGCGTGGCCGGCGAGGCCGAGCTGCACCGGCGGCTCCAGCACCAGTCCGGGCACGTCGGGCGCCGACAGCCCCGCCCGCCGCAGCCAGAGCAGGAACACCCCGACCGTCGCCGGTGTGATCTCGGCGAGGCCGGGCCGCAGGCACTCTCCGAGGTCTCGTCGGGCCGCAACCGGGTCCCCGGCCAGCAGGTGCGCCTCCGCGCGGGGGATCTTCGTGACCAGCTCCCACTCGAGGTCCCCGGTCTGGTCGGCGATCCCGACCGCCTCGTCCAGGGCTGCCATGCCTCCCGGCTGGTCGCGACGGGTCCGCACCAGACCGACCACGCACAGGGGCGCGACGACGTTCGCGGGCGAGGTCTTGAGGTCCACCAGAGGCTGGGACAGGGCGACGGCCTCGTCCCAGCGCCCCCGCGACAGCATCGCTTCGCCCTGGGCAGCCCGGATGCAGTAGCCGTAGGTGGCGATGTCGTGCTCGTCGCAGTAGGCCATCCCTTCCGCCGCGATCAGGTCCAGGTCCTCCCACCGGCGCTCTCCCAGGAGCAGGACCAGGTAGTTCGCGTAGATCCGGCCCGCCTGCGCGTCGCTGCGGGTCGCCTGAGCCAGCGCCAAAGACTCGCGCATCGGCGCCTCCCACGGCTCACCCCGGGCGGCCAGGGCGCACGCTTGGGTGTTGAGCGCGTCGCTGATCACGTCCGGCAGCTCCAGCTCGCGGGCGAGGACCTCGGCCCGACGGGCCACGTCGAGGCAGGCCGACAGGTCGTCCTGGAACACCGACAGTCGTGCGAGCGCTCCGGCCAGCTCGGGGGTGCGGCCCAGCGGTTCGAGCACCTGGACCGCCTCACGGGCGCTCTCGGCCGCCTCCTGCTGCCGGCACAGCCGCCACAGCGCCGCGCTCCGGACGCGCAGCGCATCACCGATGCGCAACGGGTCACCTGCGTGGCGCCACAGGGCGAGGGCGGCGTCGCTGGCCTCCCGGGACCGGTCCCAGCTGTCGGTCAGACCGGACTCGACACTCAGCCTCGTCCAGAGGTCGGCGACCTCCTCGGCCCGGACGCCGTCGATGAAGCGCAGCGCGCGTTCGAGCTGGGCGACGGCTTCACGGTGCGAGCCCAGTTGGGCCGAGCGCTCTGCGGCCCGCGGTGCGAACAGCTGGACCGCCTGCGCGTCGCCAGCGCCCTCGGCGTGGTAGGCGAGCCGGGCCTCGTCCGCGCCCCGCGTGCCGAGCGCTGCGAGGGCGGCGGCATGGATGGCGACCACACGGTGCGCGGGGATCTCCTGGGCGATGGCCAGGCGGGTCAGCTCGTGGCGGAAGCGCAGGCCGGCCGGTCCGCTGACCAGGAGGCCCGACACCACCAGCTCGTCGAGATGGTCGGCCCGGGCCTCGCACACCGCGCCCAGCAGGCCGACGTCGACGCGACCACCGAGCAGCGCCGCGGCCTCCGCCGTCCGCCGGGTCGGATCCCGGAGCCGGGCGACCCGGGCCAGCACCGCGTCCCGGGCCGACGGCGGGACCGTGCCCGGGCTGCCGCGCAACATCTCGGTGACGAAGAACGGATTGCCGCCGGTGAGCCGGTAGAGCTCGGTGCCGGACGTCGCCACGGCGGCGGCCAGCTCGTCGACCGCCGGCCCCGACAGCGGGGCCAGGTCGATCCGCCGGGTGGTCCGCTGTGAGCCCAGCTCCCCGAGGGCCACGCGCAGCGGGTCCCGGGCCGAGAGCCCGTCGTCGCGGTAGGTCGCCAGCACCACGACGGGGAGGTCCTTGAGGCGCCGACCGACGTGACGGACGAGGTCCAGCGTGGCCTCGTCGGCCCAGTGCAGATCCTCGAGCACGACCACGGTCGGTTGCTCGGCCAGCGTCACCAGCAGCGTGGCGAACAGCTCCTCCCGCGGTCGCTCCGCCCGGCAGGCGTCGAGCAGAGCGCCGCCGGCCTCGGTGGCGACGTCGAACAGCGGCCCCAGCGCGCGCGGGGTGAAGAGGCCGTCGCAGGCGCCGTGCAGGGTGCGCAGTCCGACCGACCGCTGGAAGGTCTCCACCAGCGCGGTCTTGCCGATCCCGGCCTCGCCGGCGACCAGCACGAGCCGCCCGCGCCCGGCCCGCGCGTCGTCGGCGTACTCGGACAGAGCCGCCAGCTGGGCCTCGCGCTCGAGGAGCATTCCTCGATTGTCGGGCGTCGGCGCCATCCCCGTCCATAACGCTGAGGGGTGAGAAAGCCACGGCCACCCGGACGACGGGCCATGGTGCCTGCGGACCTGCGGGAGCGATGTCCTAGATTCTCTGCGTGAGTGCGCAGGCCCCGTCAGCCGTCATCCTGATCCGTGCGGATCGTTTCATCCCCAATCCCGCCACGGCGGCCGACAACGCCTTCCAGCGTCACGTCCCCGAGGGACAGTCCGACGACGCCACGTCGACCAAGGCGCTGGCCGAGATGGACGCCGTCGCGCAGGCCCTGCGCGACGCGGGGGTGACCGTGCACGTCTTCGAGGACGAGGACCACACCCGCCCGGACAGCGTCTTCCCGAACAACTGGCTCTCCACCCACGCGGGGGCAACATCGCGGTCTACCCGATGTACGCCTCCAACCGTCGGCACGAACGTCGCGCCGACGTGCTGGAGCTGCTCAAGTCCCAGTACCGGGTCCAGACCATCGTGGACTACTCCGGCCTGGAACCCGACGGCATCTTCCTCGAGGGCACCGGCGCGATGGTGCTCGACCACGTCTCACGGGTCGCCTACACGGCGCGCAGCCACCGGGCCGACACCCACGTCCTCGAGCGGTTCTGCACCGACTTCGGCTACGAGCCGATGGCCTTCGACGCGGTCGACTCCGCGGGCGTGCCGGTCTACCACACCAACGTCATCGCCTGCATCGGCACCGATGTCGCGATGGTCGCCCTGGAGATGATCCCGGACGAGCAGCGCCGTGCCGAGGTCCGCGAGCGGCTCTCGGTCAACGGGAGGGTGGTGGTCGAGCTCTCCGAGCAGCAGATCCGCGAGTTCGCCGGCAACGCCGTGGAGCTGTGCGGTCGTACGCCGGAGGGCCGGCGCCGCTACATCATGGCCATGTCGGCCCGGGCACGCCGGAGCCTGCGGCCGGACCAGGTCGCGACGATCGAGGAGTCCTGCGAGATCGTGGCGGTCGACATCCCCACGATCGAGCTGGCCGGCGGTTCGGTCCGGTGCATGATCGCCGGGGTCCACCTCGACCGGCGGCCGGCGGTCGAGCCCGAGCCCACCGCCGCCGTCGAGGCGATCGACCAGAACCCGCACACCGCCGACGGCCAGGACATCGCCACCGGGGAGGCGGCGGACTGACCGTCACGGTCAGCGGCGGTGCCGCTCAGCCGGCCTGGTGATGGCCGGCGTGGCTGGAGGTGTAGAGCGGGATCCGGAACAGCATCACGACGATCATGGCGACGCACGCCAGGAGGCACACGCTGGGCACCAGGGCCGCCGCGGAGACGATGTCGACCCCGTAGCCCACGATCAGCACAGCGGCCGCGGCGACCGAAGAGGCTGCCATCTCCCAGGCGGGCCGCCAGTCCATCCGCCGGAACCGCATCCAGGCCACCATCACCGCCGCCAGGATGAGCGAGGCGACGAGCGCCGACCAGACCGGAGCATCGGTCGCGAGGTCAGGGGACCCCAGCAGGGAGGCAGCCCCGAAGAACAACCCGACCCCCAGCCCTCCACCGATGCACATGACGGCACACATCTCCAGGAAGTGAAATCCGAACCGGCCGGCGGGCCTGACGACGCCGGCGGCCGACGCCGCCCGCTGGCTCCGGGATGCCCCGGGTTGCCACGACACAGGGTGCACGCGCATCTCGACTCCCTTCTACGGGACGCCTGCCGCGCGGGATCGCACCTCGCACCCTTCGGCGGCCGACGTCGGTCCGGCAGGTACGTGAGCCCTTCGGGCCCAACGTCGGCCGCGCCCCGGGGCTCCGGAAGGGCCGAAGGGCCCGTCGTGGTCAGAGTCTTCCGACATCGGCGGCCGGTCGATCCGGGCTGTCGCATGCGTTCTGATCGTGGTCATCGAGAGGTTGTGACTGGCTCGTAACGGGGTATCCGTGGCAGGTTCTCAGTGGACCCGGCGGGAAGTGCCCGGCGGCGGGCCGGCGGAGGTCTTGGTGACGTTCTCTCGTATCGCGATCGTGAACCGCGGTGAGGCTGCGATGCGGCTGATCCACGCGGTGCGCGAGATCAACGCGTCGGGCTCCGGTCCGATCCAGACGGTGGCGCTGCACACCGAGGGCGAGAGCCGGGCGACCTTCGTGCGGGAGGCCGACCTGTCCTACGACCTCGGACCCGCGGCCGGCCGCCCCTACATCGATCTGGCGGCCCTCGAGCGGGCGCTGGTGGACACCGGCGCGGACGCGGTGTGGCCGGGCTGGGGCTTCGTGGCCGAGGACCCGACCTTCGTGGACCTGTGCGACCGGCTCGGGGTCACCTTCATCGGACCCAGCGCCGAAGCGATGCGCAAGCTCGGCGACAAGATCGGCTCGAAGCTGATCGCCGAGGAGGTGGGCGTGCCCGTCGCCCCGTGGAGCCGCGGCGCCGTGGAGACGCTGGCCGGCGCGCTGGCCGCCGCCGAGGAGATCGGCTACCCGCTGATGCTGAAGGCGACCGCCGGCGGCGGCGGCCGCGGGATCCGGATGGTGGCCTCGGAAGCCGACCTCGAGGACGCCTACCAGCGCACCAGCGACGAGGCGTTGCGCGCGTTCGGCAACGGCACCGTCTTCCTCGAGCGCCTGGTCACCGGCGCCCGCCACGTCGAGGTGCAGCTGATCGCCGACAGCCACGGCACCGCCTGGGCGCTCGGGGTCCGCGACTGCTCGATCCAGCGGCGCAACCAGAAGGTCATCGAGGAGTCGTCGTCGCCGCTGCTCTCCCCGGCGCAGGCCGACGAGCTGAAGGCGGCGGCGGAGCGTCTGGCGATCACCGTCGGGTACGTCGGCGCGGGCACCGTGGAGTTCCTGTACCACCCCGGCGACAAGACCTTCGCGTTCCTGGAGGTCAACACCCGGCTCCAGGTCGAGCACTCGATCACCGAGGTCACCACCGACGTCGACCTGGTGAAAGCGCAGATCCACGTCGCGGGTGGCGGCCGGCTCGAGGGCGAGCGGCCCGCCGAGAAGGGGCATGCCATCGAGGCGCGCCTGAACGCCGAGGACCCGGACCGCGACTTCGCGCCGGCGCCCGGCCGGATCGTCCGGTTCGAGCTGCCGACCGGCCCCGGGATCCGGGTGGACACCGGGGTCACCGAGGGCGACACGATCCCGCCGGACTTCGACTCGATGATCGCGAAGATCATCGCCTACGGACCCACCCGCGAGGAGGCCCTCGCGCGGCTGCGCCGGGCGATGACCGAGACCACCGTGGTGATCGAGGGCGGCACCTGCAACAAGAGCTTCGTGCTCGACCTGCTCGACCAGCCCGAGGTCGTCGACGGAACGGGCGGCTGGGCCGACACCAGCTGGATCGACCGGGTCCGCGGCGAAGGCAGGCTCGTCGCCCACAAGCACGCCGGGATCGCCATCGTCGCCGCGGCGATCGAGGCCTACACCGACGAGCTGCGGATCCAGGTCACGCACCTGCTTGAGACCGCGCACGGCGGACGCCCCCAGGCCCGTCACCAGGCCGGGCGTCCGGTCGAGCTCAAGCTGCGCGGTACGACGTACCAGGTCTCGACGATCAACACCGGGCCGTTGCGCTACCGGGTGAGCATCGCCTCGGGCGACACCGAGCAGAGCGTCGACGTGGAGCTCGAGCGCATCGACGAGTTCCACCGGCGGCTCGACGTCGCCGGCCGGCGCTACCACCTGGTGACCGCCACCCACGGTCCCAGCACCCTGGTCGAGGTCGACGGCGTGGTGCACCGGATCACCCGGGACGAGGGCGGCGTGCTGCGCTCCCCGGCGCCGGCGCTGGTCGTCGCCACGCCCGTCGGCGTCGGCGAGGAGGTCGCGGCGGGCGCGCCGGTCGTGGTCCTGGAGTCGATGAAGATGGAGACGGTGGTCTACGCGCCGTTCCGGGCCCGGGTCAAGGAGCTCTCGGTGATCACCGGCAGCCAGGTCGAGACCGGCGCCGCGCTGGTCAAGCTGGAGCCGGTCGAGGACGGGGCCGAGGCCGTCGCCGCACCCGAGACTGCCGGCACGGAGCTGGACCTGCCGGCCCCCGAGGGCGGTCAGACCGCGGCCGTGCGCGCGACCCGGAGCCGCGCCGCGCTCGCGGCGGTCATCCTCGGCTACGACGTGCCGCCGCGGGACCAGGACGGGGCGCTGACCGCCTACCTGACCGTGCGCGAGGAGCTGCGCGCCGAGGGCGTCTCGGTGCTCCCCGACGAGATGGCGCTGCTCGGCAGCCTGGCCGACCTGGCCGAGCTGAGCCGCAACCAGCCCGCGGACGAGGAGCGGCACACAGAGCTGCGGGTGCACAGCTCGCGCGAGCACTTCCACACCTTCCTGCAGAGCCTGGACGTGGAGCGCGGCGGCCTGCCCGAGCAGTTCCGGGACCGGCTGCTGCGGGTGCTGCGCCACTACGGCGTCGAGGACCTGGACCGGACCCGGACCCTGGAGGAGAGCGTCTTCCGGATCTTCGTCGCCCAGCAGCGCTCGGCCCCCGAGGTCGCGCTGGCCTCCGCGGTGCTCGGCCGGTGGATCGACGAACCGTCGCCGACCGGTCGCCTCGCCGGCGAGGCCCGGGACCTGCTCGAGCGGCTCGGCCGGGCCACCCAGCTGCGGTTCCCGGTGATCGGGGACCTGGCGCGCAGCGTCCGGTTCCGCTGGTTCGACCAGCCGGCCGTCGACGCCGAGCGCGCCGGGGTGCTCGCCGGGGTCCGTGACGAGCTGGTCGCGCTTGCGGCCGACGGCGACCTGCCGGACCGGGCGGAGCGGATCAACGCGCTCGCGGCGATCCCGGAGCAGATCGTCCGCTTCCTGGCCGAGCGGCTCGAGGACGGCGTACCCGCCCGGGAGCCGATGCTGGAGGTGCTGGCCCGGCGCCACTACCGCGAGTACGACCTGCGCGACCTGGAGTCGATCGAGTCCGGGGACCGTCCGTTCGTCGTCGCCGACTACGTCCTCGACGAGCGACCCACCCGGCTGGTCTCGACCGTGGGCACGGTGGCCGAGCTGAGCGGCCCGGCGGGGGCGCTGGCCGCCTCGGTCGGCGAGCAGGTCGCGCGCCGCCGCGACGGGCAGGAGGCCGTGGTCGACCTCTATCTGCACTGGCCCGAGGCGCCCGAGTCGGCCGACGACGTGAGCGGCCGGCTCCGCCCGCTGGTCGAGGCGCTGCCGTTCGCCGGCGACGTACGCCGGGTCACCGTCGCCGTCTGCGCCGGCAGCGGCCGACCTGTCGGCTACTTCGCCTTCCGGCCCGACGGCGCCGGCGGCGTCGCCGAGGACGACCTGACCCGCGGCGTCCACCCGATGGTGGGCCGGCGCCTGAACCTGTGGCGGCTCCGCAACTTCGCGGTGACCCGGATCGAGGCGCCCGAGGACGTGCTGCTCTACGAGTGCGTCGCGCGGGAGAACCCCGCGGACCGGCGGCTGGTGGCGCTGGCCCAGGTGCGCCAGCTCGCCGTGGTCCGCGACGAGGACGGCCGGGTCACCTCGATCCCGCACGCCGAGCGCGCCGTGGAGAGCTGCCTCGAGGCGATCCGGCGGGCTCGGGTGGCCCGCGGCTCGGCGGGCGCCAAGCTCGACATGAACCACGTGTGGGTGCACGTGTGGCCGGTGGTGGAGATCGACGAGAGCGGGCTGGGCGCGCTCGGCGACAAGATCCGGCCGCTGACCGACGGCGCCGGCATCGAGGAGGTGCTCGCCCAGGGTCGGGTGGCGATCCCCGGCGGTGAGCCGGTCCCGGTGGCCGTGCGCTTCGGCGTGCAGCCGGGCGCCGGCGTCGTCTCGACGGTCGAGGAGCCGCCGAGCGACCTCCTCAAGCCCCTGGACGACTACGCGGCCAAGGTGCTCCGGTCCCGGCGGCGCGGCCTGGTCTACCCCTACGAGCTGGCGTCGGTGCTGGCCGGTCCCGACGGCACGCTGGTCGAGCACGACCTCGACGACACCGGCGCGCTGGTGCCGGTGGACCGCGCCCGCGGGCTGAACAAGGCGGGCATCATCGCCGCGGTCGTCAGCACCCCGACCCCGCTGCACCCCGCAGGGATCACCCGCGTGGTGCTCTGCGGGGACCCCACCAAGTCGCTGGGCTCGGTCTCCGAGCCGGAGTGCCTGCGCATCATCGCCGCCCTCGACCTCGCGGAGCGCCTGCAGGTGCCGGTCGAGTGGTTCGCGCTCTCCGCGGGCGCCCGGATCTCGATGGACTCCGGCACCGAGAACATGGACTGGGTGGCCGCGGCGCTGCGCCGGATCGTGGAGTTCACCCAGGCCGGCGGCGAGATCAACGTCGTGGTCGCCGGCATCAACGTCGGCGCCCAGCCGTACTGGAACGCCGAGGCGACGATGCTCATGCACACCAAGGGGATCCTGGTGATGACGCCGGACAGCGCCATGGTGCTCACCGGCAAGCAGTCCCTGGACTTCTCCGGCGGCGTCTCGGCGGAGGACAACTTCGGGATCGGCGGCTACGACCGGGTGATGGGTCCGAACGGCCAGGCGCAGTACTGGGCGCCGAACCTGGCCGGGGCCTTCGAGGTGCTGCTGGCCCACTACGAGCACACATACGTCGTGCCGGGCGAGCCGGGACCGCGCCGGGTGGCCACCACCGACGACGTGGACCGCGACATCTCCTCGTTCCCGCACGACGTGCCGGACAGCGACTTCCGGACAGTGGGGGAGATCTTCTCGGCCGAGACCAACCCGGACCGGAAGAAGGCGTTCGACATCCGCACCGTGATGCGGGCCGTCGCCGACCAGGACCACCCGACGCTGGAGCGCTGGGCCGGCATGGCCGACGCGGACACCGCCGTGGTCCAGGACGCACACCTGGGCGGCTACCCGGTCTGCCTGCTCGGCATCGAGTCGCGGTCGATCCGCCGCCGCGGCTTCCCGCCGGCCGACGGGCCGGACACCTACACCGCGGGGACGCTGTTCCCGAAGTCGTCGAAGAAGGCGGCCCGCGCGATCAACGCGGCCAGCGGCAACCGGCCGCTGGTCGTGCTGGCGAACCTGTCGGGCTTCGACGGGTCACCGGACTCGATGCGGCACCTGCAGCTGGAGTACGGCGCGGAGATCGGCCGCGCGATCGTGAACTTCCGCGGCCCGATCGTGTTCTGCGTCGTCTCGCGCTACCACGGCGGCGCCTTCGTGGTGTTCTCCAAGGCGCTGAACCCGAACATGACGGTGCTGGCCCTCGAAGGATCGTTCGCCTCGGTGATCGGCGGTGCGCCCGCCGCAGCGGTCGTGTTCACCGGCGAGGTCGAGAAGCGCACCGCGGCCAGCCCTGCCGTCCGCGAGCTCGAGGCCCGGATCGCCGAGGCGTCCGGCTCCGAGCGCAGCAGGCTCGTCGTCGAGCAGGCGGAGCTGCGGGCGGCGACCCGGGCGGAGAAGATCAGCGAGGTGGCGGCCGAGTTCGACTCCGTCCACAACATCCACCGGGCGGTCGAGGTCGGGTCCGTCGACGCGGTCATCCCGGCCTCGCGGCTGCGGCCGGAGATCATCCGCGTCATCGAGCGCTCGGCGCCGGCGGGGGGCTGACCCGGTCGCGGCTGACCCGACCGCCGCGGCGCCGGGCCGACCTCGGCCGGGCCGCCGCCGGGTCCAGCGGCGACCGGGACGATTCGCGCCCGCGCAATGGCCCGAGTGTCGCTCGCAGTACGGACCAACGGCCCGGTGATCGCAGCGCCCCGAGGTCGTACCTTGGAGGGCATCGGGCCCTTCGCGGATGGATGACCTCACATGACCGGTTTCGGCATCGACCTCGGCACCGCCAACACGGTGGTGTGCCACCAGCGCCGCGGGGTGGTGATGGACGAGCCGTCGGTGATGGTGGTGCGGACGTCCGAGGCCCGCTCCCGGCGCGTCCGACCGCTGCTGGTCGGCCACGAGGCCCGCGACCTCATGGGCCGCTGTCCGGTCGGGCTCGCCGCGGTGCGGCCGCTGCACGACGGCGTCATCGTCGACCTCGAGTCGGCGCGGGCCTTCGTCGTCGGCGTCCTGGGCAAGATCGCCGCGCCCGCCTGGCAACGAGGCCGCCCGCGAGCGGTGATCGGGGTGCCGGCCGGGGCCACTGCCCTGGAACGACGTGCCCTGCTCGAGGTGGCCCACGAGGCAGGGATCCGCAAGCCCGAGGTGATCCCCGAGCCGATCGCCGGGGCCGTCGGGTGCGGGCTGGACCCGCTCGAGCCGCGGGCGCACATGGTCGTCGACATCGGTGGGGGAACCTCGGAGATCACCGCGTTCTGCTACGGCGGTGTGCTCTCGCACCGCTCGTCGCGGATCGCCGGCGACGAGATGACCCTGGCCCTCTACCGCTACCTGCGCTCCGAGCACCAGCTGCTCGTCGGCGAGCTGACCGCGGAGTCACTGAAGTGCCGGCAGGACACCGACGAGGGCCTCTCCTCGGTCGTGCAAGGGATCGACCTGGCCACCGGTCGCCCCCGGCTGCTGACCCTGGAGTCCGCCGAGGTCCTCGACGCGCTGCGGCCGACCGCGGACGCCATCATCGCCGCGCTCGCCGGCGCCCTCGACGACCTGCCTCCGCAGGCGGCCGACGACATCCTCACTGACGGGATCACGGTGTTCGGCGGCTCGAGCCTGCTGCGTGGCTTCGACAAGCTCATCGAGGCCGCGTTCGCCTTCCCGGTGCGGATGGCCGACCGGCCGTTGACCTGCGTCGCCGAGGGCGCCTCGCGATGCCTCGCCGACCCCGACGTGGTGCGCGCCTACCAGGACACCTTCGTCGAGGCGACCTGACCGGTCCTGCGTCGCGGTCAGGAGCGGTCCTCAGCGGCGCTTCTTCGCGGTAGGCCCGGCGTGCATGATCTCCCGCTCGTGGGCGAAGAAGTACTGCATCACCGGCAGCACCACCGCACCGGACGTGCTCACCCCGTGACCGCCACCGCGGACGAACGACGTCGCCACCATCCGCGGCCGCTTGAACGGGGCGGCGGCGGTGAACCACGAGTCCGGCGCGCCGTTGGTGGACGACGGGTCCTCCGCCGAGCCGGTCTTGGCGCCTGACGTGACCGGCAGCGCGGTCAGGATGCTGGCGGTGCCGGTCGTCGCGGCCAGCGCCATCCCGGCACGGACCGGCCCGAGCCGGTCGGCGTACGGCAGCCGGTGCGGCCGCGGCCAGCGCAGCGGCGTGTAGCGGCGCAGCCCGTGGCCGTAGCCCAGCCCGAGGTGCGGGGTGACCATGGAGCCGGTGGCCACGCCGGCCGTCCAGAGCGCGTCCTGCAGCGGCGTCGCGGTCAGGTAGCCCTGCCCGATGCCGAGGATCACCGTGGAGCCGGCGTACCAGGTGCCCCCCGCCTGGGTCACCGACGCCGGGGTGCCCAGGTAGCCGGAGGACTCGGCGGGCAGGTCGATCCCGGTCTGGTGGCCGACGCCCAGGCTGCGCGCGGTGCGGATGATCGGCCGCGGGCCGAGCGCCCAGGCGAGCTGGTAGAAGTACACGTCGTTGGACCACGAGAGCGCCTCCGGGAGGCTCTGCGCGGGCAGCGCCATCCAGTTGCCGAAGGTGTGGTCGCCCAGCGTCCAGCCGCCGCCGCCGGGGAGCACCCGGTCCGGGGGGATCAGCCCCTCGCGCAGGTTCGCGGCGGCGACCACGAGCTTGAACGTCGAGCCGGGCGGGGCCGCCACCTGCGTCGCGTGCTCGAGCATCGGGCTCCCCGGTTGGTGCGCGAGGCGGAGCAGCTCCCGGTTGCGCACGGGTGGGCCGAAGACGCTGCTGTGGTAGGAGGGCAGGCTGGCCATGGCCAGCACCTGCCCGTTCCTCGGGTCCAGGACGACCGTGCCGCCGAGATCGCCCCGGGGCTGGCCCGGGTAGCCGCGCAGCGCCGTGGCGAGCTCCTCGGTCAGCTTGCGCTGCAGGCCCAGGTCGAGGGTGAGGCGCACGGTGCTGCCGCGTCGGGGCGCGATGTAGGGGCCGAGTGACACCGGCGTCCCTGCCGGGGTCACGTAGACGCACTGGCGGCCGTCGGTGCCGCGCAGGATCGGGTCGTAGGTCTGCTCGAGCCCAGTGCGGCCCACGAGGGCCCCGAGAGGCAGATCGGGCCAGCGCTCCATCTCGACCGGGGTGGCCACGCCGGTCCAACCGAGCAGGGGTCCGAGTGCGCCCGCGCGGTAGAGCCGGCGTGTGTCCGGGACGACGAAGACCCCGGGAAGCCCGGCGGCGCGAACCCGGCGGCCGGCAGCCGGGGGGAGCGACGCGACGGTGAGGTCGAGGCTGCTCTGGTGCCGGCGGAGCAGCCGGCGCAGGCTGCGCTCGGGTTGGGCCGTGAGCGCTGCCAGCGTCGGCACCTCGTCGGGCCGCACCAGCGCCGGCACCGTCGCCACCCGGTCGCGCCGGGCGTCGACGGCGAACGGGACGCCGTGCCGGTCGGTGATGTCGCCGCGGGCGGCGGGCACCCGCGTGCACCGCATCATCTGGCTCAGCGCGGCGGCGCGGAGCTGGGTCCCGTCGGCGCTCTGCAGCTGCCAGACGAAGCCGACCATCGCGAGCAGGGTGCCGGTGACCGCGACGGCGGTCGTGCGCAGCAGCCGTGGCCGGACGGCATCCGGGCCGGTGCGGCTCCAGAGCCGGTGGGTCTCGCCGTCGGCGCGGAGAGCCAGCACCAGTCCGAGCGCGGCGATGTGCACGGTGGCCGCCGTACCTCCGTAGCTGAGGAGCGGGAACGGCACCCCCGCGGTGGGGACCAGGCCGAGGTTGCCGGCGACCGAGACGGCCACCTCGACGCTGAGAAGCACTGCGAAGCCCGCTGCGGCCAGGGCCGCGGAACGGCTCCGGGCGCGGCGGCTGGCACTCACCACCCGCCACACCAGCACGGCGGCGGCGAGCACGGCGAGCGCACCGGCGAGGATCCCGCGCTGCTCCACGAGGCTGGCGAAGGCGAGGTCGGTCTCGCCTTCGGGAAGGTAGAGCGCCACCAGGTTGTGCAGTGGATGGGTCGCCCCACCGGTGAGACCGCCCCAGGCCAGCGCGATGTGCATCTGCAGGATCGCCCAGCCGGGGCCGTTGGCGTCGGTCGAGCCGCTGAGGAAGGCGTCGAGCCGCTCCTGCTGGTAGGGATGCAGCAGGTGCTCCCCGAGCGGCAGCACCAGCACGGCGGTGACGAGGAAGAGCACGAGCACCTTGAGCGGGATCCTGCCGAGCACCAGCATCGTGGCGGTGACCGCGCACAGGACCGCGGCGGTCGACAGGTCGGGCTGGGTGACGACGAGAGCGATCGGCAGGGCCGCGACGGCCAGGGCCGCTGCCAGGCGCCGCGGCCAGGACCGGTCGCTGCCGAGCACCTGGGCCAGCACCAGCAGCAGCCCCAGCTTGGCGAGCTCGGACGGCTGCATGGTGAAGGAGCCGAAGGCGAGCCACCGGCGGGCGCCGTTGACCGTGGTGCCACCCAGGTCGACGGCGACCAGCAGCAGCACGCTCAGCACGTAGCAGCCCCAGCCCAGCCAGCGCAGCCCGTCGGTGCGCGAGCGGCGCAGCATCACGAAGAGCGCCACCCCGGCGGCGTCGACGACGAGCTGGTGCTGCATCACCGAGGTGTCGCCCAGGGCCGCGAGGTTGGCCAGACCGAGGCCGGCCAGGATCGCGACGGCAGCGACGGCGAACGGGTCGAGCGCGGCAGCGACCGGGAGCTGCACCGGCCGCGCAGGTTGCGGGCGGGACCGGCGGGCACCCAGCGGTCCTCGCTCCAGGCTGAGCATGGCCGGCTAGCAGCGCGGCAAGGCGCCGGCCACCGGCACCGGCCGTGACTGGGCCCGGGCCGGCGTGGTGGTCAACGCGGTCAGCGCGAGCGACCGGCCCTGCGGGACCCGGACCGACGAGCTGGCGTAGACGGTGGTCCAGCCGGGCTGGGCGGTCACCGTGGTCGGCGCGGACCAGGTGATGCCGCGCGTGCACGCCCGGGCTGCACCGACCTTCCAGCTGACCGGCCGGCTGGTCGGGGACGGACGGAAGCGCACCGTCACCTTGACCGGGCAGAGTGCCCCCGGACGGCAGCTGCCGGTCTTCTGCACCGTGACTCCGGTGATCGGCCCGGCCTGCTGACCCGCGAGGACCGGGACCGCCGGCTGTTGTCTCGCCGCCGGCTGCTTCGCCGGCTTCTTCGCGGGCTTCTTCGCGGGCGTGGCGGGTGCCGTGGTGGTCGGTGCTGTCGGGTCGTTGCCGCCGAGCCCGACGATGTCCACGCCCGGGCCGCTGAACATGACGTAGCCGCTGACCGCCAGCACGACTGCCAGCACGAGCACCGCGAGCCCCACCCGCCGCCCGGTCGCGCGGCGGCGGAGCAGGGAGCGGCCGCGGCGAGGCGGGCGACTCGGTGCCGGCCCGGCCGCGGGTGCCCGGGGCGGGTCGGGGCGGGAGGCGCCGGAGGCGGTCGGAGCCGCGCGGGGGACCGGCACCGGCGCCGTGTGCGGCCGCATCGGTGCGAGGCCGGGGGCAGGGACGCCTCTGTGCGGACTGGGGACGCTCGGTGCGACATGCGCGAACGCGGCCACGAGCGCCGCCAGCTGTCCCGGCAGGCGTCGCCGGGCACCTGGGGTGAGCGTCTCGGTCAGCACACCGTCGAGCTCGCGGGCCCGCGCACCGGGGTCCGACGACGGGTCCCCGACCGCCTGCTCGAGCTGGTGCAGCAGCCGCAGCTGCTCCTGTCTCGGGTGGGCCGGGAGCCGGCGGGCGTTCTGGAGGAGCTGGCCGAGGAGCTCGGTGAGGGGGGTGCCGTCCTCGGCATGCCGACGACCCACCTCGAGGTCACCCGCGGACGTCAGGATCACGTCCGCGAGCCGGGTGTCATCGTGACTCCCTGCGCCGGCGTTGTCGCTCGGCCGGGCGGCGTCGAGCAGCTGCACCGCGATGAGGCAGGCCTGGGCGGGCGTGAGCACCGCGACCGACAGGAGTCGGTCGAACGGCACCGGCCTGGCCGGGGCGAGCTCACCTGGGGGCGCCGGATCAGCGGTGGACTCCTGCTCGTCCGGGCGCTGCCGAGGCCGCACCGTGCTGGGCCTCGACACCGAGGTTTCCTGAGCCATACGATCACCAGCTTCTGCAAACCGACAAGCTGCGTTTGCCACGCATGGCTTACCCCCGCGCGGACCAGACCGAGTCTGCGACGAGAACCGCCGACTTCCCAGGGTCCTTCGACCCCGTGTGCGGACTTCGGCTAGACGGTGATCGCGACCTTGCCGCGGACCTGCCCGCTCTCGAGCAGCCGCATGGCTGCGGCCGCATCCTCGAGTGCAAAGGTGCGGTCGATGCTGGGAGTGATCCGGCCTGCCTCGATCAGGTCGGTCAGGCGCTCGAGGTGGGTGGCTCGTTCCTTGGCGACCAACAGCACGAAACGTTGGTGCAGCAGTGGTGACACCAGCGCGCCGCGCAGCTGACGGCCCATGCCGGTCAGGTTGCCCGCGTTCTCGGCGCCGACGAGAACGGCCGTGCCCCGGGGCTGCAGCGCACGCCGCAGCCTCCGCAGCGAGGCGCCACCTCCGATGTCGAGGATCAGGTCGTACCGCGCCGGTCCCTCTGCGAAGTCCTCGCGGGTGTAGTCGATGACGTGGTCGGCACCCAGCGCAGCCACCAGGTCGACCTTCGCAGCGCTGCAGACTCCGGTGACCTCTGCCCCGAACGCCTTGGCGATCTGTACGGCGTAGCTGCCGACCCCGCCGGATGCGCCGAGGACCAGCACGGACTGACCCGCCTGCAGGCCGCCCACGTCCAGCAGCGCCTGCAGCGCGGTGCCGCCAGACACCGGAACGACGGCGGCCTGCGCGAAGGACAGGTTGGCCGGCTTGCGGGCCAGCTTGTCCTCCCGGGCGGCGGCGTACTCGGCGAAGGACACCGACGCGGTTCCGTAGACGTCGTCGCCGACCGCGAACCGGGTGACCGCGGCGCCGACGGCCACGACCGTGCCCGCGAGGTCGCGGCCCGGCACCGGGTTGCGTGGGGCGCGCAGCCCGACGGCGAGTCGTACCGCGTAGGGCTTCCCGGTCATCAGGTGCTCGGTGCCACGGTCCAGCCCGGCGGCACGCACGCGCAGCAGCAGCTCGTGGTCGGCGATCGTCGGGCGAGGCACCTCGGCGGGTCGGAGGACCTCCGAGGTGCCGTAGCGGTCCTGGACGACCGCTCGCATGGTGCTGGTCGTTGCGGGGGAGGTGGGGTCGGTCATGGTGAGCCATCCAGACGAGCGTCGTCGTACTTAGTACGACGACGCTAGCGCAGCACGCCCGGCCCGGCAATGGCCCGCGCGGGGGAGCGCGGCGCGCGCCTCAGCCCGCGTCTCCGGCCGTGCGGGCGCGCTTCTCCAGGTAGAGGTCCGCATCCGCCTCGCGGTAGAGCGCGTCGGCTCCGCCGGGTGCCTGCGGGCCGAGCGTCGCTGCCGCGACGCCCACGCTCATGGTGATCTCGAGGCCCTGCGCGACCCGGGCCCAGTCGGTGAGACGCACCGCCTCACGCAAGGTCCTGGCCCGGTCCTGCGCGGTGCGCCGCAGCGTGACCGGGTCCTGCTCGTCGTGCTCGAGGACCACCGCGAACTCGTCGCCGTCCAGCCGCAGGGCCAGGTCGCCGGGACGCACGTGCTGGTTGAGGAGCAGGGCGACCTGGCGCAGGGCCTCGTCGCCGACGGCGTGCCCGTGCGCGTCGTTGACCGCCTTGAAGCCGTCCAGGTCGATCAACAGCACCGCGGCCGAACGCTCCCGAGCGGCCCCGCTGACCAGCCAGTCGTCGAAGCAGCGACGGTTCGAGAGCCCTGTCAACGGGTCCAGCAGCACGTCGCGGGTCAGTCGGGCGTGCTCGACGCTCAGGCGTGCACCGGCGGTCGCGGACCGCGCCGCCGCCAGGACGCCCTCCCGGGAGCGCCAGCGATGCTCGGCGACCAGGCGGCCGTACTCCCGGTGCGCCACGACGGCCGGCTCGGGCTCCACAGGCGTGAGGATCTGCGCGCGCACCCAGGAGGTGAAGGTGCGTGTCCCCGAGGAGGACGAGGTGGAGGGGGCCAGGACGGGGAGCAGGTCCAGCGCCGCGCGGCCCGGTGCTCACCGGTCTGCGAGGCCTCCATCAGGAGGTACACGCGCAGGCGCGCGGTGCCGGCGGCGTCGGGGGGCATGCCCCGAGTATGTGGGGTGCCCACCGGCACGTCCCCGCCGGGACGTTCAGCCCTGCCCGGTCCTCGCCGGCCCTCCAAGACTGGACCCGGGTTTCGCGATCCGCCCGGTACCGGACGGACCCCACCGACACGGAAGGCACGACATGAAGGCGCTGGTCTACCACGGTCCCGGCAACAAGGCGTGGGAGGAGGTTCCAGACGCGCGGATCCTCCAGCCGACCGACGTCGTGGTCCGGGTCGAGACGACGACGATCTGCGGCACCGACCTGCACATCCTGAAGGGCGACGTACCGGCGGTGACGGAGGGCCGCATCCTCGGCCACGAGGGCGTCGGCACCGTCGCCGAGGTGGGCGCGGCGGTGTCCACCCTCGAGGTCGGCGACCGGGTGATCATCTCCTGCATCAGTGCCTGCGGTGCCTGCTCGTACTGCCACCAGGGCCTCTATGCCCACTGCCTGGCCGACGAGGGGACCAGCGGCATCGGCTGGATCTTCGGACACCTCATCGACGGCACCCAGGCCGAGCTGGTCCGCGTGCCCTTCGCGGACAACTCGCTCTACAAGGTGCCGGAGGGCGTCAGCGACGAGGCGGCCGTGATGCTCTCCGACATCCTGCCGACCGGCTTCGAGATCGGGGTGCGCTACGGCCGGGTCAAGCCGGGCGACGTCGTCGCGGTCGTCGGCGCCGGTCCGGTGGGCCTCGCCTCGATCATGACCTCCAGCCTGTACGGCGCCGCCCGGATCATCGCGCTGGACCTCGACACCCACCGCCTCGAGCAGGCGATCGGCTTCGGAGCCACCGACGCGGTCAACAGCGCGGAAGCGGACTGGGTCGACCAGGTCAAGGCGATGACCGACGGGCTCGGGGTGGACGTGGCGATCGAGGCGGTCGGGATCCCCGCCACCTTCGACGCGTGCACCAGGATCGTCCGCCCCGGTGGCTCGGTGGCCAACGTCGGCGTGCACGGAGCGCCGGTCGAGCTGGCGCTGCAGGACCTGTGGATCATGGACATCGCCATCACCACCGGCCTGGTGAGCACGAACACCACGCCGATGCTCCTCAAGCTGGTGGCGCAGCGGAAGCTGGCGGCGGAGAAGTTCGCCACCCACCACTTCACGTTCGACGAGTTCCTCGACGCCTACGACACCTTCGGTCGTGCCGCGGAGACCAAGGCCCTCAAGGTCGTCATCAAGCGCTGAGCCGGACCGTGCTCCGGGGCCGTCGCCAGCAGACGGCCCCGGGGCGGCTCAGCTCGGCGGCCGCGGCGCCGCCCAGGTGCGCGGGATGTCGGCGCCGCCCTCCCGGGAGACGCGCTCGCCCATCCGGACGTAGGCGACGTTCGGCATGATCCTCCCGGCCACGAGGGCCTGGCCCATCCGGAACGACGTGGCACCGGCCATCAGGCCCTCGGGGACGAAGGAGAACAACCGGCCCAGGTCGGCGAGGTCGGCCCGCGAGTTCATCCTCATCAGCAGCAGGTTGTCGCACTGGGACACGACGTTCTCGTGGACCTTGTGCGGGCGCTGCGTGGAGGTGAGCAGGTACAACCCGAACTTGCGGCCCTCGGCGGCGATCTGCACGGCCCGCTCCGAGGACAGCCGCGTCATCGCGTTGGCGGGCTCGGCGGGGCAGATGTTGTGCGCCTCGTCGATCACCACCAGGCAGGGGACGCGCGACAACCGTGAGGCCCACAGGGTCGACAGCACGGCCTCGGCCACGAGCCGCTGCTCCTGCACGGTGTCCAGCGACCCCAGGTCGACGACCGTGCACCGCGCCGTGGGCTGCCGCAGCTCCTGCACGAGCGAGGGCTGGTCCGGACCCCAGACCTGCCAGTCGAGCACTCCGAGGTTCAAGGCCCGGGCGCCGAGCTGACGGGCTCCCGGTGAGTCAGCCTCGAGCAGCTGATCGGCCCCGGTCATCAGGGGCTGGCCGTCTTCCTGGGCGCGGAGCAGCTCGGCGAGCACGGCGTACTCCTCGCGGTCCCGGATCGGGTCGAGCCCGAGCAGCGCGGCCCGGGCCGGTCCCTCCAGGTCCGCGAACCTCAGGCGGAGCGGGCGGTCCGCCCCGGGACCGTTGCCCCAGACCGCGACCTGGGCCGGCACGTCGGCGTACCGGGCCGCGAGGGTGGGGTCGGCGCCGTCGCGCACCTGCGCCAGACCGACGTAGTCGGAGTTCGGGTCGAGGACGACCACCCGCAGGCTGGTCTCCGCGAGCACCCGCTCGAGCAGCACCCCGAGGGAGTAGGTCTTGCCGGATCCCGACTGGCCGCACAGGAACGTGTGCCGGTCGAGACCGCCGCTGTCCAGGGTGGCCGGCACGCCCGGCGCCAGGAGCAGCTCGCCGACGGTGAGCCCGGCCCGGGAGGGTCGGACCCGCTCCAGCCAGGCGGCCACCTCCGCAGGTCGCGCGGGTCGCACGGCGGCGTCGTGGAAGGGCCTCCCGTCACCCTCCAGCAGGGTCCCTACCCCCTCGGCCAGCCGCACCCGGACCTGGCCCCCGGGGCCGGCCACGGACTCGTCCGCGTCGACGGAGGCCATCCGCAGGTCCGTGATCTGGCCCAGTCGTTCCTCGTCCCCGGCCTCGAGCGTCACGTAGCCGGCCCGCCGGAGCTCCAGGTCGTGCAGCGACGCCTGGAACGTGAAGGTGCTCCCGTCCACGGACGTGGCGAGCGGCAGGATGCTGCGCTCGATCTCCTCCCGGGACCGGCGGTAGTGGGCGATCCGGTCGGCGAGAGGGTTCTCCTCCCCGGTGGTGAGACGTGCATCGGTCATCGTCTTCCTCTCTCTCAGCGGCCGGATGGGGAGCCGTACAGACCGGGACCCGCCACCTGCACCGTCTCCAGGAACGCCCGGGCCTCCTGGTAGCCGCCCTCGAGCAGCAGCGCGGTGTGGTCGAACTCGAGCGGCGAGACCCGTTGGATCTCCGGACCGGGCAGGTACACCACTGGCACCTGGGTGGCGGCGTACGGCGCCTCCAGCGTGGCCTGCACGCGCATCGTCACCACAGCGGTGAACAGGAGTGCCTCGGCCAGCGTCTCGGGTGGGGTCGGCAGTCGCCCCGGGAAGGCGGCGTCGAGCACGACGAGGGAACGGGCCCCCAGGTGCAGGGCCTGCATGAGCGGCACGTTCGCGACGACCCCGCCGTCGTACAGCCGGCGTTCCTCCACCTGCACCGCGGGGAAGATCCCCGGGATCGCGGCGCTGGCCAGCAGCGCCGGTTCGAGCGGACCCTCGAGGAGGACGTGCGGAGCCGTGGTGGCGACGTCCATGGTCACCGCGGCGAACGGCAGGGACAGGTCCGCGAAGGTGGCTGCGCGGGGGAGGTAGTGGTGCAGCACCGCACGCAGACCGGTGTTGGGAAAGAGGTGGGTCTTCTCCTGCTGCAAGGTCCGGAGCTGGGCCAGCGGGCCGCCCGGGAAGACCATCTGCCGGGTGATCTGGGGCCAGATGTCCCCGAGCCGTCGGGGGGCGGTCTTCGGGTCGAGCGCGACCACGACGCCGTTCCAGGCCCCGACCGAGGTGCCGACCACCAGGTCGGGAACCAAGTCCTGCTCGGCCAGGGCCAGCAGCATCCCGACCTGCACCGCACCCAGGCTGCCGCCGCCACCGAGGACGAATCCCAGCGGACGTGGCAGCGCTGTCGCGAGGTCCGTCCGGCCGGTCATGGACCGAGCCTAGGAACGGCGCCGGTCACCGGGCAGGGGCGACGGTCCCTTCCCCGGAGGCCGCGTAGGCGGCCCGGACGAGCGCGACCAGGCCCGGGAGCGCCGGCGGCGGGTTGTCGCGCCACCACACCAACGACACCGGGATCGGCGGCGCGTCCGCGACGGCCCGGAAGGCCACGCCCCGGCGGGGTGCTGTGCCGCGGTCGCCTCCGAGGTGACCCCGACGGCGCGTCCGGTCGCGATCAGGGTCAGCCACTCCTCGACACCGCGGGTCATCCGCAGGTCCGACGGCGCGGCACCGGCCGGCCACAGGCCCTCGTCGGTGGTGCCGGTCTCGACGTCGACCGCCACCGGGTGCTCGGCGAGGTCCCGGAGGCGGAGGGTTGAGCGGGCCGCGAGCGGGTGGTCGTCGGCGAAGACCGCACAGCGCTGCTCGACGCCGACCCGGACGCTGTCGAGGGCAGGGTCGGCGACCGGACGACGGACCACCGCGACCTCGCACCGACCCTCCCGCAGCCCGGCGGTCGGGGTGTTGCTCTGCACGAGGACGAGATCGCCGCGGCTCTCCTGGTCGGCCCACGCCCGTTGCACCTCGACGGTGTGCTCGCCCAGGGCCGCCCACGCGTAGCCGACCAGCACCTGGTCGCCCTGCTGGACGGCGGCCGCCTCCAGCTGGGCGAGGGTCGCGAGGATCCGGCGCGCCTGCACGAGGGTCCGCTCACCTGCGGCAGTGGGCTCGACCTGCCGGGTGGTCCGCGCCAGGAGCCGTACGCCGAGCGCGGCCTCGAGCCGCTGGACGGACCGCGACACCGAGGCCTGCGAGACCCGCAGGGCGATCGCCGCGTCCGTGAACGTGCCGTGATCGGCGATCGCCACCAACGCACGCAAGTGCCGGGTGTCCAGATCCATGCGCGAAGCGTATCGATCCGCCGCGTGCCGCATTTCCGCTTCGGGTCACCGGGTCCGACACTTGCCGCCATGACCAGCGTCGACGTCGGCAGCGGGCCGGTCGTCACCGGTACGCCGGCGACCGGCGGGCTGGCACGCGGGCTGGTGACGATGCTCGTCAGCGGGGCCAGCAGCCAGTCCGGGGCCGCCGTCGGGGCGCACGCCTTCGCGGCCATCGGCCCGGCCGGTGTCGTCGGGGTCCGCCAGCTCGTCGCCGCGGTCGTGCTGCTGCCCACCGTGCGGCCGCCGCTGCTCCGCTTCACCCGGGCGCAGTGGTGGCCGGTGCTGCTGCTCGGCCTGGTGTTCACGGCGATGAACCTGAGCCTGTACACCGCCATCGACCGGATCGGCCTCGGCCTCGCGGTCACCCTGGAGTTCCTCGGCCCGCTCGCCGTGGCGCTGGCCGGCTCGCGCAGGCTGCTGGACCTCGGCTGCGCCCTCGGCGCCGCGGTGGGCGTCTACGTCCTGGTGCTGCCGGGGCCCGCCACCGACGTGCTGGGCGTCGGCCTCGCGCTCGCCGCGGCCGCCTGCTGGGCGGCGTACATCCTGCTCAACCGGCTGGTGGGAAGCCGCCTGCCGGGCTTGCAGGCGACGGCCGCCGCGAGCGGCGTGGCGGCGCTGCTCAACGCCCCGGTCGTCGTGCTGCTGCTGGTGCAGGGTCGGTTCTCGACCGGCCCGCTGCTCGCCGCGATCACCGCCGGGCTGCTCAGCTCGGTGGTGCCCTACGCCCTCGACCTGACCGCCCTGAGGTTCGTCCCGTCGCGGTTCTTCGGCATGTTCATGAGCGTGCACCCGGTGCTGGCCGCGACCGCCGGGGCGATCATCCTCCAGCAGGCCCTGGCAGCGCACGAGGCGCTCGGCATCGGCATCGTGGTGCTCGCCAACCTCGTCGCGGTCAGCACGATGCGCCCCGCGCGCCGGACCGCAGCGGACGCACAGGTGAGCGCCGCCCCGATGTGAGCTCCCAGCGAGTCGGCGGGAGCCGGTCGACGACGGGGGGTTACCATGGATATCAGCACCGACCCTCGGTGGTGCCGCGCGTCCACGGACCGTGGCACTCGGCGGCCGGTGCCCGGGCCATCACCAGATGGTCGGAGGTGCCACACGGTGGCGGGTCGTCGGGGCTCGCCACGTCGATCTCTCGTGGATCCGTGCGGCCGGGTCGTGTCTCGCAATGGCCACCAGGTCCCTTGCGCGCGACCGCCCTTTGCCCCGGCTGCGGGACTGCGTGCGGGGGCTCCATCTCCCCGCCGTGGCGAAGCGCCGGAAACTCCAGAGGAGGAGTCTTTGGCTCGACGAGGCCAGCGCCAACCGAGCGCTCGTCGTACCGCGCCGCGAAACCAGCGGCGGGTCCGCGAGGTCGACAACGACGGCATCATCCCGGTGCTCGCCCGTGCGGTGCGTGAGATCGAGACCGCCGTCCAGCGTGGACCGGTGATGCCGTCGGTCCGGACCAAGTTCCAGGTCGTCGCCCTGCTGGTGCGCGAGGAGCGCGCCCGCGTCAAGGCCGACGAGGCCGGCAGCGAGGCCCGCAGGACCGAGCAGCTGAAGCGTCTGGACGGGGTCGCGACGATCCTGGCGAAGACCGCCGCGCGAGACACCTCGCTGCTCTCCCTGCTCGCCGAGGACGCGGTCGTCACGGACACGGCCCGCGCGCTCAAGCGCGAGATGCTGAGGACCGCCGGGGTCGAGGCCGCCGCGGAGGAGCCCGCTCCCCGCGAGCCCGCGGCCGCCACCGCCGCCCCCGAGCGCCGGGTCGTGCCGCAGTCGGTGGTCTCCCGGCAGCTCGCCAACCCCTTCCTCCCTCCCGACTTCTCCTCCGCGGCGCAGGTCAAGGCCCGCCCGCGCCGGCTGGCCGGCTGGGAGCTGCTCGGCCCGCTGTTCCGGTCCTTCGAGGTCGCCGGCGGCGGCGCTTCGGCCTGCATGGCCCTGCCCGAGCCGGGATCGCTCAAGGCCCCGGGCGACCGGGAGCTGATGCCGCACCAGGCCCGGGTGGTGGCCGCGGCCGCCTCCGGCCACCGCACGTTCCTGCTCGCGGACGAGCCGGGTCTGGGCAAGACCGCCCAGGCGCTGCTGGCGGCCCAGGCGGCGAACGCCTTCCCGCTGCTCGTGGTGGTGCCGAACGTCGTCAAGACCAACTGGGCCCGCGAGGCCGCCCTGTGGACCCCGCACCGACCGGCGACCGTGATCCACGGCAACGGCGACACGATCGACGGCTTCGCCGACATCGTCGTCGTCAACTACGAGGTGCTCGACCGCCACGTCGGCTGGCTCGGCGACCTCGGCTTCCGCGGGATGGTCGTCGACGAGGCGCACTTCATCAAGAACAAGAGCTCCCAGCGCTCGCAGCACGTGCTGCAGCTCTCCGAGCGGATCCGGTCGCGGGTCGTGCGGCCGCTGCTGATGGCGCTCACCGGCACACCGCTGATCAACGACATCGAGGACTTCCGGACCATCTGGCAGTTCCTCGGCTGGATCGACGACAAGATGCCGCTCGGCGAGCTCATGAACGCGCTCGAGGAGACCGGGCTGGCTCCGGGCGAGCCGGGGTTCTACCCGGCCGCGCGCAGCTGCGTCGTCGACCTCGGGATCGTCCGCCGCCGCAAGGTCGACGTGGCCGCGGACATCCCCGCCCGCCGCATCGCCGACCTGCCGGTGGAGATCGACGACGAGGCCGGCCGTTCGATCCGCGAGGCGGAGCGTGAGCTCGCACGTCGCCTGGTGGCGCGCTACCAGGGTGCGCTCGAGAGGCGCACCTCCGGTGTCGTCGTCGAAGGGATCGACCACGAGCTCGTCCGCCGGGTGGCCACCTGGGAGCGGGAGGACACCAGCAGCAAGACCGACGAGAACGTGTTCTCGATGGTCCGCCGGATCGGCCAGGCGAAGGCCGGTCTCGCCGCGGACTACGCGGCGCAGCTCGCGCGCAACGTCGGCAAGGTGGTCTTCTTCGCCAAGCACGTGGACGTGATGGACGCCGCGGAGGAGACCTTCGCCAAGCGCGGGATCCGGTTCTCCTCGATCCGCGGCGACCAGACGCCGACGGCGCGGCAGAAGAACATCGACGCCTTCGTCAACGACCCCGACGTCTCGATCGCGGTCTGCTCCCTGACCGCGGCCGGCGTGGGGCTCAACCTCCAGGTCGCCTCCAACGTCGTGCTCGCGGAGCTGTCGTGGACCGACGCGGAGCAGACCCAGGCCATCGACCGGGTCCACCGGATCGGCCAGGCAGAGCCGGTCACCGCCTGGCGGATCATCGCCGCGCAGACCATCGACACCAGGATCGCCGAGCTCATCGACAGCAAGGCCGGCCTGGCGGCGAAGGCGCTGGACGGCTCCGACGAGGACATCTCGTCCTCGGCCGACGTGCAGCTCGAGGCCCTGGTGACGCTGCTGACCGACGCCCTGTCGGCCTCGGCGTGACGGGGCGCGCGCGTTCGTGAGCCGGCTCACCCCCCGGTGGCGCGCACGGTCCCGCAGCCGCCGGGAGCGTGATGCCGCCTCGCGCCCGCTGGAGCTGCTGAGCTACGTCCTGCTCGCCGGCTTCGTGCTGGTCACGCTGGGCCCGGCCCTGCTCGGTGCCGGCGCGCTGATCGACCTGAACAGGCTGACCACCGTGCAGCCGTTCATGGCGCTGCACGGTCGCACGACCAGCGACACGATCCTGTGCCGGTGGGACACCACCGACTACTACCTGCCCGGCATCGCGGCGATCAAGCGGGCCTTCTTCGCCGGTGACTTCCCGACCTGGGCGCCCTACGAGGTGGGCGGCTCGCCGCTCGCGTCCATGCCCAACCACGCGGCGCTGAGCCCGCTCTCGCTGCCCTACTTCCTGCTGCCGCTGTGGTTCGCGCCCGCCTTCGTCAAGCTGGGGGAGTACGTCGTCGGCATCGCCGGCATGGTGGCCTTCCTCCGCCGACTCGGCGTCAGCCGGGGACCCGGCATCCTGGCCGGCATCCTCTTCGTGTCCTCGGGCTTCATGATGATGTGGACGAACTGGCCGCACACCCGGGTGGCCGCCCTCATCCCGGCGCTGTTCTGGGCGCTCGAGCGCATCGTCCAGGAGCGTCGTGCCCGCGACGTGGTGCTCTGCGCCGTCGTGGTGGCCAGCATGCTGCTCGGCGGCTTCCCGGCGGTCACCCTGTTCGCGCTGACGGTCGCCGGGGCCTACGTCCTGGTGCGGGCGTTCACCCTGCACCGCGGGCGGCCCTCTGTCGCCGCCGGCGTCCTGGGCCAGGCAGTGGGCGGCGTGGCCCTCGGGGTCGGCCTCGCCTCGGTGCAGCTGCTGCCGTTCGTCCGGAACCTGGCGCTGTTCAACCTGGAGGGCCGCGAGTCGGCCGGCACGCACCTGCCGCTGGGCCTGCTGCTGACCACGGTGGCGCCCGAGACCGTGGGGCTGTGCGCCAACGGCGACCGCTACGGCAAGATCAACCCGGTCGAGGCGGTCGGGTTCCTGGGCGCCGCAGCGCTGGTGCTCGCAGTGGTGGCCCTGGTGCTGCGGCTGCCCCGCGGCGCCCGGCCCGACCGCACCCCCCGGACCTTCTTCGCGGCCGCCGCGGTGGTGCTGGTGCTGGCGATCTGGGTCGGCGGACCCGTGCTGCTGGCGATCCAGAGCCTGCCGTTCTACTCCTCCAACTTCATCGGCCGCGCCCAGTCCGTCTTCGGCTTCGTCGGCGCGGCGCTCGCCGGCTTCGGCCTCGACCGGTTGCTGCGGTGGGTGCCGTCGGGCGGCGACGGGCCGCCGGGGGACGGGCCGCCGGGGGACGGGCCGCCGGGCGACCGTCCGCCGGAGGACGAGCCATCCGGACGGCCGGAGGACCCGACGCCTCCCGCGGACGACGTACCCGGGAAGGCGCGGCGGCTCGTGCTCCTGGCTCTGGCGGGGCTGGTCGCGGCCGGCTTCGCCGGCGTGGTCGTGGTCAGCGCCTACCGTGCGGCCGGACGCGACGGCTACACCGAGCACCTGACCCATGCGTTGGTGGTCCCCGGCGTGCTTCTGCTGGCCGCAGTGCTCGCCGTGCTGCTCACCGTGCTCGGGCGTGGGCGGCTGCGGGTGGCCGGACCCCTGGTGCTCGCCGTGCTCGCGGTGGGACAGAGCACGGTGTTCGCCCACACCATGCTGCCGCTGAGCGACCCGGCCAACCTGTATCCGGTGACCCCCACGCACGCGTTCCTCCAGAGCCACCTCGGCGGGGACCGGTACGCCGCCCCCGGGCACGTGATGGACCCGGCGACGTCGGACTACTACGAGCTGCGGGTGCCCAACGGCCACGAGTTCACCGACCCCCGCTGGCGGGAGCTGCTGGAGGTCGCCGACCACACGGTGGCCCACTCGGCGACCTCCAGCGTGTTCTCCAGCAAGATGTCGAAGAAGATGGTCCACTCGCCTGCGCTGGACCAGCTGGCGGTCCGCTACTGGGTCGACAAGCCGGACCAGGTCCTGGGACGGACCCCGCCCGCGCCGGTCGGGGACGAGCGCGTGCAGGTGGGGGAGGGCACCCGTGCGTCCTGCGAGATCGCAGGGGGCCCGCTGCGCGGGGTCCAGCTCCAGGTCGCCCGCTCGCGTCCCCTCCCCGATCGTGGCTCGGCGGTCCTGCACGTGTCGGTCCGCACTCCCGAAGGCGTCCTCGAGGGCGAGCGGCAGCTCTTCAGCCACCTGCCGCGTGGTCCGCAGCGCCTGCCCGTGGTCGGAGGGGAGCAGCTTCCCGCCGGCGGGTCCTACCCCGTGGAGGTCTGGATGACCGGGGCTCCCGGGGCGCTGGTCCTGCGCGGGTCGGACGGCCGGCCCGGGTGCGTGCCGGTGCGACCGGACGCCAATGGCGCCGTGCACCTGGTGCACGCCGACGTCGGGGCCAACGTCTACGAGCGCACCGGCGCTCTGCCCCGGATCCGGTGGGCCTCGCACAGCGAGGTCGTCGAGGACGACGCGACCCGGCTGGAGCGGTTGGCCGCCGGCCTCCCCGACGACACGGTGCTGCTCGACGACGCCAGCACTGCGCCGGCGTCCGGCGAGCCCGCCGACGTACGAGTGCTCACCGACCGGCCGGAGCGGATCGCGGTCGCCGTCGACGCCTCGGGCGGCGGCTACCTCGTGGTGGCCGACGCCCTGGTCCGCGACGGTTGGAGCGCGACCGTCGACGGAGAGCCGGCCCCGCTGGTCCACGGCAACCATGCGCTCGCCGCCGTCCCCGTGCCCGCAGGGGAGCACCGGGTGCAGCTGAGCTACGCGGCCCCCGGGCTGCGCACCGGCCTGCTGGTCTCGCTGACGTCGGTGGCCGTCTCGGTGCTGCTGCTGGTGGTGCCGATCGTGCGCCGCCGTCGCGGGAGGGGCCGCGTCGCCCCGGACGGCGGGCGGCGATGACCGGGCCCGGGCCGCACCCGCGTTATCCTGGCGCCCTGGCCGGGAGCCACCTGGCCGAGATCTGTCTGTTGCGAGGCCGTCCTTGAGACTTGTGGTGCAGGTTCCGTGCCTGAACGAGGAGGACACCCTCCCGCTGGTTCTCGAGTCGATCCCCCGGGAGATCCCGGGGATCGACGAGATCATCGTCCTGATCATCGACGACGGGTCCTCGGACCGGACCGTCGAGGTGGCTCGCGCCCACGGGGTCCGCGAGTTCGTCCACCACACCCGCAACCAGGGGCTGGGACGCTCCTTCCACGACGGCGTGGTGCGGGCGCTCGAGCTCGGCGCCGACATCCTGGTCAACACCGACGGCGACAACCAGTATCCCCAGGAGCGCATCACCGACCTGGTCCAGCCCATCGTCGCCGGCAAGGCCGACATCGTCATCGCGGACCGCCAGGTGCACCAGGTGGAGCACTTCTCACCGCTGAAGAAGTCGCTGCAGCGGGTCGGGAGCCGGGTGGTCAACAAGGCGGCCGGCACCGACCTGCCCGACGCGGCCAGCGGGTTCCGTGCCTACTCCCGGGAGAGCCTGATGGTGCTCAACACCATCACCCGGTTCAGCTACTGCATGGAGACGATCATCCAGGCGGGCAACAAGCAGCTGAAGATCGAGAGCCTGCCGGTCACCACCAACCCGAAGACGCGCGAGTCGCGGCTCTTCGGCTCGATGGGCGAGCACGTGCTCAAGTCCTCGGGAGCGATCGTCCGCGCGTACATCATGTACAAGCCGTACGTCATCTTCACGTGGCTCGCGCTGGTCTTCGGCGTCCTCGGGGTCGTGCCGTTCGCGCGCTACGGGGTGCTGATGCTGCGCGGCACGGAAGGCGGCCACCTGCAGTCGCTGCTGCTCGGCGCGGTGCTGCTGATCATCTCGTTCCTGAGCGTCATCATCGGGATCATCTCCGACCTGATCCGCACCAACCGCATCCTCATCGAGGACACCCTCGAGCACACCAAGAAGATGCGGTTCGGCAAGAGCGGTCAGGAGCCGGCGTCAGGGGAGTGGACCCTTCCCGCGCAAGGCAGCGCACCGTTCACCGCCGAGGTCGGGCCGCGCTGAGCCGGCCGCCAGCCGAGGACCCGGCGCAGGGCCTCGAGCAGGGGGCGCGGGTCAGCGGTCGCCGCCGGCTCGTCTCCCTCGCGTTCGGCGTCCTCGTGCTGGCCGGGGGCGCCTGGCTGGTGGCCCGGAACGCCGCCGACCTCCGCGACGCCGCCCGCGACGTCGGCGTGGGCGCGGTCGTGGCGTCGGCGGCCCTCGCGGTGGTCGGCACCGTGCTGATCGAGCAGGTGTGGTTCGCCCTGCTCCGGGGGCTGGGGGTGCTCGCACCGCCGGTCGAGGCGGCCGGGGTGTTCTTCGTCAGCCAGCTCGGCAAGTACCTTCCCGGCTCGGTGTGGCCGATCGTCGCGCAGATGGAGTTCGGCCGCCGGTGGGGCACGCCGCGACGGACCATGCTGACCGCGAACATCCTGATGCTCGCGATGCTCACCGCGACGGGTCTGGTGGTCGGTGCGGTCCTCCTGCCCTGGTCCTCCGGTGAGGGGCTGGCACACTACTGGTGGCTGCTCCTGCTCCTCGTCCCGCTGCTGGTCTGCCTGCACCCGCGGACCCTTCCCGCCGTGCTGGACCGGCTGCTCGGGCTGGTCGGCCGGGAGCCGCTGCAGATCAGGGTCTCCGGACGGGCCATGGTGCAGGCCATGCTGTGGAGCCTGGCCGTCTGGCTGGTGATGGGGCTGCACCTGGTCGTGCTGGTCCGGGCGCTCGGCGCCACCGGGGCGGACCCGGTCGCGGCCGCCGTCGGTGGGATGGCCCTCGGCTGGGCGGCCGGGCTGATCTTCATCCCGGCCCCCGCCGGTGCCGGGGTCCGCGAGGCGGTGCTCGTGCTGACCCTGACCCCTCAGGTCGGCGCCGGTCCGGCGCTCGCCGTGGCGCTCGCCTCCCGGATGGTCCTGCTGCTCGCCGACGTGCTGCTGGCCGCCGTGGGGGCCCTCACCGGCGCCGGCGTGGCGCGGTCAGGTCGCGAACGCGGCCGGCAGCAGGGCTAGACGGCGCGCAGGATCGACGTCTGGTCCGGGTAGGGGAGGGTCGGGGTGAGGCCGGTGTACCGCTCCTCGGCCATGCCGGAGCGGCCGATCGCCTCCCGGTAGCGCCGCCGCCGGGTGTTGTCGAACACGATGATCCCACCGGGGGCCAGCCGGTCCTGCGCGGCGGCCAGGCAGGCCTCCCGGGCGCGGCCGTCGACGACCACGAGGTCGAAGCTGCCCGGGACCGAGTCGATGGCGGCGACGTACCGGGCGAAGTCGAGTCCCTGGTGGCCTTCCTTGGCCGAGGGCACCCGCGGCTGCGCGGACACCTCCGGCTCGACGATCTGCAGCTCGACGTGATCGAGCCCGGCGAGCTCCCCGGCCACCATCTCCCCGAAGCCGCGGTGGTGCTCGACGCTGTGGACGTACGACGCGCGGCGGGCGAGCCACAGGGTGCTCGCGCCCGAGCCGTACTCGAACACCCGGACGGGGCCGGTGCGCTCCTCGAACCACTGCGTGACCGCGGCGATGGCGTCGTAGGTCCACCACGGCACGTCCAGCCGGGCGATCGCGAGCGAGTCGTGGACCTTGGTCAGGCTGTAGGCCCAGTGCCGCAGCCGCCGGTCGAGCGGCGGCGGCTCGTCGCTCAGCACGCCGATCCTGGTCAGGCCACGACCGACGGCCTGCGCGGTCGTGGCATAGGCACGCTTCGCCGTGTGCAGCGGTGACGGGCGGGCCACAGTCTTCCTCCAGGCGTTGCGGATCCCCGGTGTGCCGGGTCGTCGAGGGATGCTACTAGGTCGCGGTGGTGGCGCCGTGCCCAGTGCGGAGCCTTCCGCGGTGGGTCGCCGTTGCTCAGGCCGGCTCGAGCAGCGTCGCGGACACCCATTCCTCGACGACGACCCAGCCCAGGCCCTCCTCCAGGACCGGGCGCACCACCCGGCCCTGGTAGCCGGACTCCGTGCGGCGCCACTCCAGCAGCAGCCCCGGCAGCCGGCCGTGGCCGTCGCTGACCCAGCAGTGTTTCAGCGCCGGAGGTGGGGGCGGGGCGAGCGGGGCCGGCGTGTCGACCCGTTCGCTCATCGGGCCCCAGCTGCCGCGTCTGCTCATCCCGCCGGCCATCCCACCATGATGCCTCATGTTCGAGCATGTGTTCGAACGAGGAGCGGTGGATCTCACCTCGCCGGGCTGATGCGGAGCCGTCGCGAGCGGCGGCACAGTGACGCGAGGAGCAGTGATCGGAGCAACCGGCGGGCCGAGCGGGTGGGCGGTCCCACCGGCGAGGAGCACCCCCGCCCGCCGTACGAGGAAAGGAGACGCCGGATGGCCGACGTCAAGTTGGAACGCAAGGAGTCCTTGTCCCGCCAGGAGGCAGCGGTCTGGCTGTCGGCGCTGTCGAAGGCGTTCGCCCGCGGCGGGCACGTGGAGCTCCCGGTGGGCGGGGGCACCCTGGGCCTGCACCTTCCCGAGCAGGTCCGCGCGGAGTTCGAGGTCGAGGTCTCGGGCGAGGAGGTGCAGGTCGAGATTGAGTTCACCTGGTCGACCGCCAAGCCGTCGTCAGGGGATCCCGACTCCTGACCGTGCGACCCCGACGGCGCTGCGGTGAGGGCCGGTCCGCCCCGGGCCGGCCCTCACCCGGGGCCGGTCGTCACAGCAACCGGGAGAAGAGCCGGTACGTCGAGTTGCGGAGGCGCTGCGGGCCGCTGAGCGCGGCCAGGTCGGCCCGGGTGACCTCGTGGCAGCCCGCGACGTCCCGCTCGTACTGGCGGGCGTAGGCGCTGGCCACCTGCTCGTCGTAGAAGACCGAGACCACCTCGTCGTGCAGGATGATGCTGCGGATGTCCCAGTTGCAGGTGCCCATGATCACCAGGTCGTCGTCGACGGTCACCGTCTTCGCGTGCAGGAAGCCGGCCCGGTACTGGTAGACCGTCACCCCGGCGTCGAGCAGCTGGCGGTAGTAGGCGTGCGCCGCGTAGAACGGCACCTTCTTGTCCGGGACCCCGGTCATCATCAGCCGGACGTCCACCCCGCTCGTGGCCGCGACGCACATCGCGGTGATCAGCGGCTCGTCGGGGACGAAGTACGGCGACTGCACCCAGACGCTGCGGCGGGCGTTGAGCAGGGCGGTGACGAACACGTCGCGGATGGCGGGGAAGTCGGTGGAGACGCTCGAGTGCAGGACCTGCACGGGCACTCCGTCGCCGGGGCGGCGGACGGTGGGGGCGCGCACGTAGTCCGTGTACAGGTCCTCGGATCTGCCGTTCGCGGACCAGGTCGACGCGAACAGCCACTGGTACGGCGCGACCACCGGCCCGGTCAGCCGGAAGCTCGTGTCCCGCCACGTCTCGAAGCGCTCACCGCCGTCGATGTACTCCTGGCCCATGTTCATGCCGCCGCTGTAGACCATCGCGCCGTCCACGATCGCCATCTTCATGTGGTTGCGGTAGTTGAGCTGGGAGGGTCGCCGGTAGCAGGGCACCACGACCGCGCCGGCGGCCGCGAGCTGCTTCAGCTCGGCCTTCTTGTAGGGCAGGCAGGAGACCCAGTCGTAGAGGATGCGGACCTCGACGCCGGCCGCGACCCGTTCCTGCAGCACCCGGGTGACCTGTGCCGTCAGCGCGTCCTGCTCCCAGATCAGGTACATCAGGTGGATGAAGTGCTTCGCCGTCCCCAGGTCCTCCAGCAGGTCGCCGAACTTGTCCGCGCCGGCGACGTAGACGCGGATCGAGTCGGCCGGAAGCGGCACCATGCCGCCCTCGCGCCGGCCGGTGGCCTCGACGCGCTGCCCCGGCGTTCCCAGCAGCTTCTTCTCGACGGCGTCGGAGAAGTCGGAGTCGGCGCGCACGACCGGGGTCAGCGCGCGGCTGGCGTCCTCGCGCGCCTTGTCCCGCAGCTCGGCGCGCCGACGCGTCTCCCGTCGGTGGTTGCGGCCGATGAAGTAGTAGGCCACGATGCCGCCGACCGGGATCATCAGGATCACCAGCAACCAGGCGAGGACGATGCTCGGTTCGCGGTCGTCGGTCGCCAGTGCGAAGACGACGCCCAGGACCGCGGCCACGACCAGCGCCGACAGGGTCCAGGAGAGCACCGCGGCGAGGTCGACGGCCAGGACGGGCATGACCGGCACGGTCGGCAGGGTCGGCATGGCGCCCTCAGCCCGCGCCACCGCGGAAGGCGACCATCGGGCTCCCGTGCCAGTCGACGCCGAACCACTTCGCCAGCCACACGTGCATGCGCAGGATCTCGGCCCGCTGCGCGTCGCGGATCTCGCGGGCCAGTGCGTCCACCTGCCGGTGCTCGGCCGTGCCCCGGACCAGCAGCTGCTGGGAGGCCATCACCGCGGCCATGTGGTGGCCGATCATGTCCTCGAGGAACACCCGGTCCAGGTCGTCGCCGGACAGGTCCGAGAGCGGCCTCATCATCGGGTGGTAGTCCACGTCGGTGGACCGTCCGGGGTACCAGCGGGCCAGCCAGCCCTCCATCCGCGTGATCTGCGCGGACTGGTCGGCGACGATGCGGCGGCCGAAGGCGCGCATCTGCGGGCGGTCCGACCGCTCGAGCTCACCGGCTGCCGCCACCGCCTCGCGGTGGTGGGCGATCATCTCCGCGAGGTAGTCGAACTCGGAGGTGGCGCCGGGCCCCGGCATCCGTCCGGAGCCATGCATCGCTCCGGGGCCGTGCATCCGGGCGCCCGGCCCGTCACCGCCCCCGGCGGTCAGGTTGAGCATGACCGCGCCCGCCGCCAGCGTGACCAGCACGACGAGTCCTGTCACCGCCGCGACCACCGCGACGAGAGGTCGGTTCACGAGGGCACCGCCTTTCGCTGCCTTCCCCCGGCTGGCCACCAGCGTCGGGCGCGGGCCGGCCGGTCGGATAGAGCCGTGGGTCCCGGTCGCGGGGCCGAAGGGCTCCTGACACGGCCCCGCCCTTCCGCGTGCCCGGCAGATACGGACCCACGGGTCCCGGTGTGGTGCCGTAACCCGCGGCTTCCGGCCTCGTTGAGGACCCAGACGGTGCCTTTCCCGCCGTCACCGGACCGGCTCGCGAGACCCGCGGCCGGGCGAGCACGAGGAGCACTGCCGATGCGGTCAGCACGTCGATGGATCGGTTCCCGGTCGATGCGGGTCGGAGCGGTCGCCGCCCTGCTCGCCGGCACAGCAGGCCTGAGCGCGGCGGACGCCGCCACCCCCAGCGAGGGCACCGTCTCGGACACCAGCCGGTCGACCAGCTGGTCCGGCGGTCCGTTCGTGGCGCCCAACGTGACCGGGAACGCGCTCGACCAACCGCTGTGCTCGCTGCCGACCGACTGCGACGACTTCACGCTGCACGTCGACACCCCGGCCGGCTACGGCGGCACCCACGCGCTGACCGTCGCGGTGTCCTGGGCCGACACCGCGGCCGACTTCGACGTCTACGTGCTGGACAAGGCGGGCAACGTGGTCGGCAGCGCCGCGTCGAGCGCCGACCCCGAGCAGGTGATCCTGCCTCCCGACTCCGGCGACTACACCGTCCGCGTCGTGCCCTTCGCCCCGCTCGGAGAGTCGTACGACGCCACCGCGACCCTCGCCGAGCTCCCGCCCAACCCGGCGCCCGGCACCGACACCCCGCCCACCTTCGCCACCTACGCGGCTCCCGGCTCGCTGCCTGACGCCGACAACGCCGGGGAGCCGTCGATCGGCACCAGCTTCGCCACCGGCTCGACGTTCTTCCAGTCCTCGCTCTCCACCTACAAGGTCACCTTCGACGACAGCACCAGCCCGGCCACCGCCTCCTGGAGCGACGTGTCGGCCAACGCCGGCAACGGCTGCCCGCAGGGCAGCACCGTGAGCCTGGACCCGATCCTGTTCACCGACCACCAGACCGGACGCACGTTCGAGTCCCAGCTGTCCGGGGCCAACTCCCTGACCTGCTTCACCGATGACGACGGGAAGACCTGGTCGCCGAGCACCGGGGGTGGGATCCCCTCCGGGGTGGACCACCAGACCATCGGCGGTGGGGCCTTCTCGGCCGACGGACTGGGCGCGCTGCCCACGTCGACCTACCCGGACGCCGTCTACTACTGCAGCCAGGACATCGCCACCGCGTTCTGCGCCGTCTCCAGGGACGGCGGCACCACCTTCGGCGCCGGCGTCCCGACCTACAGCCTCCTCGACTGCGGCGGCCTCCACGGCCACGTCAAGGTGGCACCCGACGGCACGGCGTACCTGCCGAACAAGGGCTGCGGCGCGGAGCAGGCCGCGGTCGTCTCCACGGACAACGGCAGCACCTGGACGGTCTCCCCGGTGCCGGGCGCGACGCCCGGGGACTCCGACCCCTCCGTCGGAGTCGGCTCCAACGGGACCGTCTACTTCGGCTACGTCGGCGCGGACGGGAAGCCGGGCGTGGCCGTGAGCCGCGACCGCGGAAAGACCTGGACCGATCGGCAGCGTGTCGGCACCACCGCCGGCATCGAGAACGCGGTGTTCCCGACCATGGTGGCCGGTGACGACGACCGCGCCTCGTTCGTCTACCTCGGCACGCCGACCGGTGGCAACTACCAGGACAACGCCAACTTCCACGGCGTCTGGCACCTCTACGTGGACACCACCTACGACGGTGGCAAGACGTGGGTGACCAGCGATGCGACGCCGAACGACCCGGTGCAGGTGGGGTCGATCTGCACCGGCGGCACCACCTGTGGGGACGACCGCAACCTCCTCGACTTCATCGACGTGACCCTCGACGACCACGGCCGGGTCGAGGTCGCCTTCGCCGACGGCTGCATCGACGCCTGCGTCACGGACCCGGCCCACGCCGGCCGCGACGCGTACGCCACCATCGCCCGCCAGACCGCGGGGCGCACCCTGCTCGCGGCCTACGACCCCCAGGTCACGAACGTGGCGCTCTCGTCCCTGTCGCTGACCCGGTCCGGTGGACGGCTGACCGCCACCTCGGTCCTCACCAACACCGGCACCACCGCGCTCCGCGACGTCTCGCTCCAGGTGCTCGACGGCCGCAAGGAGGTCGGACTGGTGACGGTCGCCGGGATCCCGGCCGGCGCGAGCAGGACGGTGGGCGTCGACTGGAAGGCGGGCGCGGGACCGCACACGGTCACCTCGGTCGCCGATCCCCGCAACGTCGTCGTCGAGTCCGACGAGGCGGACAACAAGCTCCAGAAGTCGATCGGCAGATGAGGCGGCCCGGGCGCCGGCTGCCGGTCGTGGTCGCCGGCGTCACCCTTGCCGGGGTGCTGACCGGGTGCGGCGGCAGCTCGGAGGCGGAGGGTGACGCCGACGGGGGCCTCGACCGGGCCGCGGACCTGTCCACCTGCACGGCGGACGCGCAGCCCGCGGCGCAGCCCTACGGGGACGCCTTCCCCTCCGACTGGCCGTTCCCGCCCCGGACGGTGGTCTTCGCCGTCGAGGACCGGGGCGGCGACGGGACGATCGTCACCGGGGTCTCCTCCGCTCCGTTCGCGGCAGTGCTGGACCACCTCAACACCGACGTCGTCGGGGCCGGCTTCGTGATCGAGCAGGGCGAGACCGAGGAGCACGACGCGGAGGCGGAGTGGGAGGGCAACGGCTTCCGCGGCCGCTGGGCGATCCGCGAGTCCGCGCAGTGCGCCGGCGAGACCGTCATCCAGGTGCTGTCCGCGGCGGACTGAAGCGGTCCCCCGCGCCGACGGCGGGCTCGGAGAGGGCCCCGGAGGCCACCTGGAGAAACTATTTCCGGTCGATTCGGCACACACCGCCCACCTCGCGAAAAGTTGTACCGGGCAAGATCTTGACCGCCCGAAGTCGCCGGGGTTGCACTGTTTCGGTCAACGACATGAGCCGGTTCACGACCCGCTCAGTGGTCCGATCAGGGGGTTCTTCGTGATCCGGTTCTCTCGTTCCTCATGCGCGGCCCTGGCCGCCGCAGCGCTCATCACCTCGACGGCGGGGGTCTCCTCGGCGTCGCCGCAGGCCTCAGCCACCCGCCTCGACGGCAGCCGTCCGGCGTGGGCGGTCCCCGCCCACCGGGTCGCGCCGAGCCGCGATGGTGCGGCCGTGGACTTCAAGGTGCAGCTCGAGTGGCGCAACCCCGCCGCCGCGGCCCGGTACGCCGCCGCGGCGGCCTCGCAGGGCACGGCGACGTCCGGAGCGTTCCTGACCCCGGCACAGTTCCGCGAGCGGTTCGCGCCGAGCCGCAGCGACGTCGCGTCCGTCACGAGCTGGCTGCGCAGCCAGGGCTTCCAGGTCCGCTCCGTGCCGGCCAACCGCAAGTACGTCGAGGCGACGGGCACGGTGCGGCAGGCCGCCCGGGCCTTCCGCACGAGCTTCTCGACCTATCGCGTCCAGGGGATGAGGTTGCGCGCCAACGACACCGCCCTCCGGGTGCCGGCGTCGCTGCGGCACGTGCAGGCGGTGACCGGCCTCGACCAGTCGGAGGCGCTGGTGCACAGCGACTCCGTGCTGCCCGCCGTCTTCCGCAACGCCCGGCCGTGCTCGAAGTACTGGGGTGAGAAGACCGTTGCCAACACCCCGACCCCCGACGGCACCGCGCTGCCCGCCCGCCCCTCGGCGTTCGCGCCCTGCGGCTACGCCGGCAAGCAGCTGCAGGGTGCCTACGGGCTGGCCGGGACGATCGCCTCGGGCGTCGACGGCAGCGGTGTGACCGTCGCCGTCGTGGATGCCTACGCCTCCTCGACCGTCCTCTCCGACCTGAACACCTACTCCGCGCGCAACGGACTGCCCACGATGCAGCCGGGTCAGTTCCGCGAGATCGTCCCGCCGGGCGTCTACCGGAGGCCGGCGAACCCGCAGCACGACCCCGCCGGCTGGAGCGGCGAGGAGACGCTCGACGTCGAGGCGGTGCACACCATGGCGCCGGGCGCGAAGATCATCTACGCCGGTGCGCCCAACAACCGGCAGGACATGAACGCCACGCTGAACATGCTGGTGGACAAGCACCTCGCCGACATCGTCACCAACTCCTACGGGTTCTCCACCGAGGCGCTGCCGCCCGGCTACATCAAGAGCACCAACGACATCCTGATCCAGGCCGCGGCCACCGGGATCAGCATGTTCTTCTCCTCCGGCGACGGCGGTGACCACACCGGGGGCGACCCGGCCAACGCGGCCGCTGCGACGCCCGACTGGCCGGCGTCGAGCCCCTGGGTGACCGCCGTCGGAGGCACGTCGCTGGGCGTCACCGCGAACGACACCCGGCTCTTCGAGCTGGGCTGGGAGACCGGCCGCAGCGCGCTCGACAAGACGGCCACCACCCCGACCTGGACGGCTCCGACGTTCCAGTACGGCAGCGGCGGCGGCACCAGCCGGCTGTTCGCCCAGCCCGACTACCAGAAGGGTGTGGTGCCGGCGGAGATCTCGCAGAAGTACGGCAGCACCCCGATGCGGGCGGTCCCGGACGTGTCCGCGGTCGGCGACCCGACGACCGGCATGCTGGTCGGCCAGACCCAGCGGTTCCCGGACGGCTCCGCCCAGTACTCGGAGTACCGGATCGGCGGCACCAGCCTGAGCTCGCCGTTGTACGCCGGGATGTTCGCGCTGGTCGTGCAGAAGGCCGGCCACCGGTTCGGGCTGGCCAATCCCGCCCTCTACGCGGCGCGGGCGACGACGTACGACATCACCAAGGCCGACCTGGCGACCTACCCCGGCGCGGTGCGGGTCGACTACGTCAACGGGTTCGACGGCTCGGAGGGCTACACCTACACCGCCCGCTGGTTCGACTTCGACAACGGCCTCACCATCCACGTCCGTCCGCAGTACGACGACGTGACCGGGATCGGGTCGCCCGAAGGGACCGCCTGGCTCGACGCGGTGGCGGGCTACCGGGGCTGAGCACGAGCTGCGGGGGAGCCGGCCTGCCTGCCCGGCTTCCCCGCTGGTGCTTGCCCGACCCCGGGCCGCGCCGACCGCGGGCTCAGGCGGCCGCGGCCGGGTTCTCCAGCACCACCGCGAGTCCCTGGCCGACGCCGATGCAGATGGCGGCGACGCCCCAGCGCCGGCCGCGCTCGCGCAGCACCGCGGCGAGGGTGCCGAGGATCCGGCCACCGGAGGCGCCGAGCGGGTGCCCGAGGGCGATCGCGCCGCCGCGGGTGTTGACGATCTCCGGGTCGACCTTCCAGGCGTCGAGGCAGGCCAGCGACTGCACCGCGAACGCCTCGTTGAGCTCGACGGCGCCGACGTCGGACCAGCCGATGCCGGCCGCGCGCAGCGCACGCTCGGCGGCCTCGACGGGGGCGTAGCCGAAGGACTGCGGCTCCAGCGCCGACGCTCCGCGACCGGCGATGCGCGCGGTGGGTTCCCTGCCGATGCGGGCGGCTGCAGCCTCGGAGCCGACCAGCAGGGCGGACGCGCCGTCGCTGAGCGGTGAGGCGTTGCCGGCCGTGATGGTCCCGTCGGGACCGAACGCGGGACGCAGGCCGCCGAGCGACTCGAGCGAGGAGTCGGGCCGGATGCCCTCGTCGCGGGGCAGCTCGGTGCCGGCGACCGGGACGACCAGGGCGTCGTAGAAACCCTCCTCCCAGGCCCGGTGCGCGAGCTCGTGGGACCGCACGGCGAAGGCGTCCTGGCGGGCTCGCGAGATGGCGAAACGCTGCTGGAGCAGCTCGTTGGCCTCGCCGAGCGACACCGTCCACTCCGGCGGCATCTGCGGGTTCACCAGCCTCCAACCTAGGGTCGTGGAGACCAGAGTCTCGTTGCCGGCGGGGAACGGCCGGGTGGGCTTGGGAAGCACCCAGGGGGCCCGGCTCATGGACTCGACGCCGCCGGCCACCACCACCTCGGCGTCGCCGGTCTCCACCATCCGGGAGGCGGCCATCGCGGCGTCGAGGCTCGAGCCGCAGAGCCGGTTGACCGTCGAGCCGGGGACCGTGACCGGCAGCCCGGCGAGCAGCACCGCCATCCGGGCGACGTTGCGGTTGTCCTCGCCGGCGCCGTTGGCGTTGCCGAGCACCACCTCGGCGACGAGCGCGGGATCTAGCCGGGGCGAGCGGTCCAGCAGCGCGCGCAGGACGTGCGCGGCCAGGTCGTCGGGGCGGACGCCCGCCAGGGCGCCGCCGTAGCGCCCGAAGGGGGTCCGGACCGCGTCGTAGAGGAAGGCGGAGGTCGACATCGGCTCTCGTTCGTCTCGGGACCGGGGGCCGGTCGACCCCCGCGCCATTATCGGGCCGTTCGTCCCTGCTGGCCGCCGACCGCCCTTCCTAGCGTGGTGGTGAAGGAAGGTGGACGTCGTGTCGAACCTCGGAGTGGCCGTCGTGCGGCAGTACGAGCGCGGGGTGGTGTTCCGGCTCGGGAAGCTGCGCGGGGTCCGGGAGCCCGGCCTCCGGTTCATGATCCCGCTGGCCGACAAGCTGCGGAAGGTCAGCCTCCGCACGGTGACCATGCCGATCCCGTCACAGCAGATCATCACCCAGGACAACGTCTCGATCGGGGTGGCGGCGGTCGCCTACTTCCGCCGGGTCGACCCGATCAAGTCGATCATCGAGATCGAGAACGTCGAGACCGCCATCCACGAGATCGCGCAGACCACGGTGCGCAACGTGGTCGGCAGGTCGTCGCTGGACCAGGTGCTCTCCGAGACCGAGACCCTCAACGAGGCGATCAAGGAGATCCTCGACCGCACGACCGAGCAGTGGGGCGTGCTGGTCCAGATGGTCGAGCTGAAGGACATCGAGCTGCCGCAGAGCATGCAGCGCGCGATGGCGCGGCAGGCCGAGGCCGAGCGGGAGAAGCGCGCCAAGATCATCGCCGCGGAGGGCGAGGCGCTCAGCGCCGGCAAGCTCGCCGAGGCGGCAGACGTCATCTCCGGTCACCCGGTGGCGCTGCAGCTGCGCAACCTCCAGGTGCTCAGCGAGATCGCGATCGAGAAGAACTCGACCATCGTCTTCCCGGCGCAGTTCCTCGACAGCATCCGGAGCCTGACGGAGTTCGTCGACCGGGAGAGCGCGTACGACGGTGGACGCCGTCCCCCGGCGCCGCGGTCCGAGGACGACGCGCTGGGCACCGGGCAGGCCGAGCGGATCCGCCCGGCAGCCAGCCCCTCCCCGTAGCGGGTCGCCGCGGCCGGTACGGGAGCGGCTACAGCCGCACCTGCGTGGACGCCGCCGTGCGCTGGGCCGGCACCCGGGGCGCGCCAGGCGCGGCCACCGGTACGCCGGGGCGCCGACCGGGCTCGGGTGCGGGGACCTCGCCGCGGCAGCAGGTCCTGACCGGGACCGTCCCTCCCTCGTGCAGGCCGGTCCTGGCCGGGTGCCGGCCACGGTGGCGTCTGCGCAGCGGCACCGGTGGGGAGGCGGGCTCCTGGGGCGGCTCCATGCGGTCCAGCCCCATGACGGTGAGCGACAGCAGGAGGAGGAAGCCGAACACCTCTGCCAGCGCCACGATCATGTCGACCCACCTCGGCCGGGCCGGGCACGTCCCCGATCCTTCTTGTCAGTAAGCCAGCGACGATCCGGACCCGGTAGGGACGGAAGTCATCGCGCCCGGAGGTCGGGGGAACCCGAGGGGCGATCTCAGACCACCACGACGGGGCGGCGGCGCCGGCGGGAGCGGCCCGGGGTGCCGCCGACGCGCATCGCCGCGGCAGGACCGGCGACCAGCACCTGGACGTCCGCTACCGCCTCCCGGCGTTCCAGCCACTCCTCGAGGTCCTCGACGTCCAGGTGCACCCGCACCTCCAGCCCCGGGAACGCCGCGCGCGCCGCGGCCAGGGCCCGGTCCATGATCGCCATGCACCCGGCGGTGTCCTCGCGCCTGCTGCTGAGCAGCACGAGGTCGAGCGGCAGCTCACGCGCGGCGGCCACCGTGGCGCCGTACCTTGCCGTGGCGCCCGGGTCGTCGTCCTCGGAGAGCACCGTCACCACCTCCGGGCCGAGGTGCCGGTAGGGGAGTCGCGGTGCCGGGATGTGGGCGTCGGCCTTCATGGCAGCTCTCCTCGGTCGCGGTCAGGCGGTGTCACTGTGCCGCGGGCATCCGGTCCCGCTCCAGAGACGCCGGTAACGGATCGTCGGGACCAAAGTCCTCACGGTGGTCCGGTATCGGCGGTTCGTCCGACCACGACAGCGGCGGCTCGCCCGGTTGGTGACCTAAGGCCCTGGGGACTGCCGGTGCCCCTTCCTAGGGTTTCGGGGACGACAGTTGATGGAGGACGGATGACGACACCCGTGGCACCCGTGGACGAGGACGAGGCACCCGGAACGGCGAGGACGGCAGGACCGGCACCCACCCCGCGCATGAGCCGACTGGCCCCGGTGCCCAACAGGTCGTTCGTGCAGGAGCTGAGCGACCGCCTGGCCGTGGAGTACGCCGGCGCGGTGCCGCCCGGCCGGATCCTGGCCTACGTCGTGCTCACCAAGCACCGGCTCCGGGCGATCCATCTCGACGAGGCCACCCGGCGGGACCTGATCGAGGCGAGCGTGCGGCGAGAGCTCGTCCGCAAGTCGGTCCGGCCGCTGTCGGTCGTTCCGGGGCAGCGCACCCGCACGCCGGTCACGCGCGCGAGCTGACCCCGGTACCGGCCGGCTGCTCGTCCTCCCGGTCCAGCTCGACGCTGTGCGAGAGCACCGTGCCCGTCGGACCGCCGCGATCGTCGCGCACCTCGAGCTGCACCCGACGCCCGGTCATGACGACCTCCACCGCCACGGAGGTGGTGACGTCGGGATCGACCCGGTCCAGCGCCTCGTCGACCATCCGCACCAGCTCGTCGGCGGTCTCGGCGTCGACCAGGTCGATCGGGCCGCTGAACAGCACCGACGGCTGGAAGCCCAGCTCCTCGCCGTGGCGCGCCGCCGCCGCACAGACCCGGTCCCGCAGTGTCGTCGCGTGCGGCTTGCGGCGGATCCCGAAGATCACGCCACGCAGCTCGCGGATGATCCGGTCGGTCTCCTCCACCAGGGGTTGCAGGGTGGCGGCCGACCTCGGGTCGCGCGCCGCCTGCGAGGTCATCGTGAGGCCGAGCGCGAACAGGCGTTGGATGACGAGGTCGTGGAGGTCGGCGGCGACGCGGTCGCGCTCGTCGCGCAGCACGTGCTCCTGCTGGGCCTGGTCCAGACGGGCCGCCTCGGTGAGGATGCTGTCGCGCATCTCGTCCACCGCCTCCGCGACCGCCGCGAACTCTGTGGGAGCGGCGGTGACCACGGGCCGGTCGTAGTCGCCGCCGGCGACCGCCTGGACGTCGTCGAGGAGGCGGGTGAGCGGGCGGGTCAGCCGCCAGCGGAGCAGCAGCACCGATCCGAGCGCGACGACGGCCGCCGTGATGACCGCCAGCCCCGTGACCGTGTTGGCCAGTGCCTGGGCCGCGGCGATGTCCTGGACCTGGGACCGGTAGAGCCCACGCACGTGGCTCTGCAGCAGCTCCAGCCGGGAGCTCAACTGGTCGAACAGCTGCTTGCCGCCGCGCACGCTCTCCTCCACCGCGGCGGACGAGGCGTCCTCCCCGCGCAGCTGGAGGGCGATCTCCGGCTGGGTGGAGCGTGACCAGGTGCCGGCGGCCGCGACCACGTCGTCGAGCAGCTGCACGGCGGTGGGCCGGCCGGTGAGCAGCCGCCGCAGCTCGGTCTCGAGCCGGCGTGCGTCGCGGCGCCCCGCGTGGTAGGGCTGCAGCAGCCCAGCGTCGCCGGTGAGCAGGTAGCCCCGGTAGCCGGACTCCTGGTCGACGTAGGCCTTGGCCAGCTGGGTCACGTCGCTCTCGGCCGGGCTCAGCTGGGTGGTGAGCTCCTGCTGCGCCTCGCGGACGGTCACCCGGGCGGCTGCGTTGGCGCCGGCGCTGATGAAGAGGAGCAGCAGCAGGGCCGCCACGACGGCGTACATCAGGAACCGCAGGGAGTCCAGTCGTTCCCGGAACCTCCGGACCGCACCGTGCGTCATGATCGAGGGCACCCGTCTGCCACGGCCGGCGTCGAGCACCGGCCCACCAACCCGAGAACACGTGGCGTGAGCGTACCGCTCCCGCCGGCCCGCCGAGCCGTCCCGTTGCGGCCGTGCGCGTGCATCGTCATCTCGTCTCCTCGGCGCCGGCGTCCGTCCCGATCACGGAACAGGCTGCGCGGGTTGCCGTGAAGCACCGGACGTCCCGGCTGGGGGGACCTTTCGACCCCTTCTGTCGCGAAAATGGCCTCCGTGCCCACGACCGGTGGCGCGTGCCCACGTCACCGGGCCGCCCGAGCGGGACCAACGGCCCGTCCGGTTCAGACGTCGGCCCCTGGGTCCGCGGTCGCGCCCGGCAGCACCGTGGTGGCATGACGACGATCCTGCGACCCGCACCGCGGCGCTTGCTGCGCGCCACGTACCAGGTGCTTTGGACGACGGTGGCCGCGCTCGTGTACGCGGCCGGGCTCGTCGGCGCCTTCTTCACCCTGCCGCCGCAGGCGATGGGCGGCCTGTTCCTCGCCTCCAGCCTGCTGGGCGCCTCCTGCGCGCTCTCGCTCTGGGCGATCGAGTCCATCCGACCCGCCCGGGTCGCCTGGGCGGGCCTGGCGACCGGGGTGGTGCTGCTGACCCTGCTCGGCCTCTCCGACTTCCTCGGGCTGGCCGGCGTGGGTCTCCTGATCCTGGTGCACGCCCTCTCACCGACCATGTTGCGGCGGCTGACCCGGTTGTCCGGCCACTCGCTGCGCAGCTCGGTCGACCGGGTCCGTGCCGCGGCGTCGGGTGAGGCCCCCCTCGAGCCCCGACCGTCGCGGGAGCCCCGGCGCAAGCCCACCAGCAGCCCCTCGCCCCCGGCGGTCGAATGGCCGCCGACGCCGGTCGCCGACGCCGAGGTCGAGGCGCTGGAGGTCCCCGACCTCGTCGCCGTCGAGGACCTGTGCCTGGCCTGGCAGAGCAGCTTCCTGGCACTCAAGCGCTGCACCACCCCCGAGGCACGGCTCCGCGTCGTCGCCGAGCGCCAGGCCTGCCTCGACGAGCTCGAGCGACGCGACCCTGAAGCGCTGCACGCGTGGCTCGACGACGGCGCCCGCGCGGCGAGCACCCCGAACAAGTACCTCTCGCACTGAGCACACCCGGGGATGCCCCGCCGGTGCCCAGTCGTCCGCCGCCCAGCGGGCCTACGCCTCACGCGCCGCAGTCGGGACCGGTCCGGGGTCGGCGACCCGGGCGACTGAGCGGCGGCGCACCGCCCGGTAGAGCTCGTCCACGCCCCACACCACCACCGGGAACGGCGCGATGAACAGCAACGTCGCCGCCGGCAGCGGCGCGGTCCTCAGCAGTTCGTTGAGCACGGGCACGTAGATCAGCGCCGCCGAGAACACCAGCTCGAAGGCGATGCCGCCGAGCAGCAGCCGGTTCGAGAACGGGCCGATCCGCAGCAGCGAGACCCGTTCGGTGCGGGACGCGAGCGCGGTGCCGACCTGGCAGGCGACGATCGCAGCGAACGAGGCGGTCGTGGCCTCCAGGTAGGTCTGGTGCAGCGGAGTGCCCGGGCCGGTCGGCGCGCCGACGTACCAGCCACCGCGCTGGAGGGTGAAGAAGTACGCCGCCATGGTCAGCGCCGCGGACGTCACACCCAGCAGAGCCCAGGCCCGGAGCAGCATCTGCCCGGTGACCAGCCGGCCGTGGCGCGCCCGCGGCGGCTCCGCCATGATGCCCGGCTCGGCGGGCTCGCGGGCCAGAGCCAGCGCCGGCAGCGTCTCGGTTCCGAGGTCGATGGCGAGGATCTGCAGCACCGTCAGCGGCAGGGGGATGCGCCCGCCGGAGAGGGCGAAGACGAGGAACGGCACGACCTCCGGGACCGCGTGGGCGAAGATGTAGACGATGAACTTGCGGACGTTGTCGAAGATCCGGCGTCCCTCCTCGATGGCGACCACGATCGTGGAGAAGTTGTCGTCGGTCAGCACGACGGTGGCCGCCTCACGGGCGACGTCGGTCCCGCTGCGACCCATCGCGACCCCGATGTCGGCGCGCCGCAGTGCCGGTGCGTCGTTCACGCCGTCGCCGGTCATGGCGACCACCTCGTCGTGGGCCTGCAGGGCCGCAGCGATCCGGATCTTGTCCTCCGGGCTGCTGCGCGAGCAGATCACCTCCTGACCCGGCTGGAGCAGCACCGTCAGCGCGGCGTCGGACAGGTTGTCGACCTGCGCGCCGGTCACGGTCCGCACCCCCGCGTCGCCGATGCCCACCTCCCGTGCGATCTCCCGGGCGGTCTCGGGGTTGTCGCCGGTGATCACGATGACCCTCAGCCCGGCCTCGTGACAGATCCGTACGGCCTCACGCACCTCCGGGCGGGGCGGGTCGAGCAGGGCCACGAGGCCGAGGAGGCACAGGTCGTGCTCCGCCTGCTCGCGCGTCTTCGGCCAGGTGCGGTCGGGCAGCGAACGGCGGGCGACCGCGAGCACCCGCAGCCCGCGGGCGGCCAGGTGGCTCACCTGCTCCTCGACCGCGCTGCGCTGCGCCGGCTCGAGCGCCCGCTCCGTCCCGCGGTCGAGCAGGCACACCGAGCGGGCGAGCACCGCCTCCGGAGCGCCCTTCACGTTCAGGGTGACCCCGTGCGCGGTGTCATCGACGGTGGAGGACATCCGGGCCTCGGAGTGGAACGGGTAGACGTGCAGCCGCCGGCTGACGGAGCGCTCGGCGCCGTCCCGGACCAGGGTGTGGGCGGCCTCCCAGAGCGCCTGCTCCGTCGGGTCCACCGACGAGGTGGCGACACCGGTGCCGGTGGTGATCGCGCACGACACCAGAGCGGTGGCGAGGGCGTCCACGTCGGGGTCGGGCGGCAGGTCGGGGGAGACGTCGAGCTGGCGGCCGGCGACCCCGATCGCGACCGCGGACATCCGGTTCCAGGTCAGCGTCCCGGTCTTGTCGGTGCAGATCACGGTGGTGGAGCCGAGCGTCTGCACCGCCGAGAGCCGCTTCACGATCGCCCCGCGGGCGGCGAGCCGGCGTACCCCCACCGCCAGCGCCAGCGTGATGGTGGGCAGCAGCCCCTCGGGCACGTTGGCCACCAGCAGACCGATGGCGAACAGGAACGCCGAGGTGAAGCTGAGGCCCGCGAGCAGCCCCAGCGGGAGGAACGCCAGGCCGGCGGCGACCGCCACGACGGCGATCAGCCGCGCGATCCGGGTGACCTGCTGCTCGAGGGGGCTCTTGGTCGGCACCGTGACCTGCGAGAGGGCGGCGATGCGACCGAGCTCGGTGTGGTCCCCGGTGGCCACGACCACGGCGCGGCAGGTGCCGGCGAGGCAGACCGTCCCGCTGAACAGCAGGTCCGCGGCCTCCAGCGGCGGCACCGAGGCGGCGACCGCCTCCCCGCTGCGCGTGGTCGGCGCCGACTCGCCGGTGAGCGTCGACAGGCTCACCTCCACCTCGCCGGCGATGATCCGCGCGTCCGCACTGATCTTCTGGCCCTCGCTGACCACGAGGATGTCGCCCGGCACCAGGGTGGTCGCCGCGACCGTGGTGGCGACACCGTCGCGCACCACGGTCGCGTGCTCGGGAGGTACTCCCGCAGCGCCTCGACCGAGCGCTCGGCGTGCCGCTCCTGCGCCAGCGCGAAGGCCGCGTTGAGCAGCACCACCGCCAGGATCGTCCATCCCAGCACGATGCTGGCGGAGACGAAGGCGAGGACCGCGGCCGCCTCGAGCAGCAGCGCCAACGGGTGGGTGAACTGCTCGGCGGCCTGGCGCCACCACGACCGGGTCTTGCGCCGGGTGAGCACGTTCGGGCCGTACTGCACCAGCCGGTCCGCGGCGTCCCGCGTCGACAGCCCGCTGGGACGGGTCCGCAGCCGGCGCAGGACCTGCTCGCCCGGCCCCGTGACGTACGGCGTGAGCCCCTCCGGTCCCGCGCTCATGCGGAGGGCTCAGGCCCCCCGGTCGGTGCGGGAGGTGACGCCGCCGTGCTGGGGCGGCTCCGCAGCGCCAGCACGAGCACCAGTCCGGAGAGCAGCAGCAGCACCACTCCGCTCACGGTGAGGCCGCCCCAGAGCCAGCCGAGGGCAGGGACCTCTGCGCCGAAGGAGACGTCCGCCACGACTCCGCGTCGAGCGTCCGGGCTCATGACCACCATGCGCCAGCTGCCCTCCTGGACCGGCCAGGTCACCACCTGCTGGCCCATCCCGGAGGCAGAGGCGACCCAGATCGAGCTGTCCGCCGGGGCGGTGGCTGCTGCTCCGCCCGGGTGGAACCGGTAGCTGGGATCCCCGCCGGGCCAGGAGCCCGTGGGAGCGTCGGTGAGCGTCGAGTACGCCATGCCGTCCAGGAAGGTGGTGACGTCGTCGGCCGCCGCGATGCCGACGAACACCTGGCGTCCGAAACCGGCGGACGCCTTGACGCGGCCGTCGCCGATCAGGTTCGAGAGGTCCGCGCCGGCGGCCTCCAGCCGGAACTCCGGGGAGACGACCGCGCGACCCGGGGACCTCACCGTGGTCGGGTCGGTCATCAGGAAGCCGGCGTCGTCGCGGAGCGCACGGTCGGCGAGGCCCATGGTGACCCCGCCGGTGAGCAACGCACCGCCGATCAGGAACAGCACCGCCCCGAGCACCACGGCGAGCACCCGGCCGGCTCCCCAGCGGCCGGGCGTGCGAGCCGTGCCGGGGGGCTGCGCGGAAGCACCGCCACCGGGCGGCCCGCTGGCGGTCGGCGGCGCCGGGGGCGTCGTGCCCGGACCGGCCAGTGGCGGCTCGGTGGACGGCGGAGGGTTGCCGACCGGCGCGGTGCCGCCGACCGGTGCGGCGCCGCCGCTCGCGACGGTGCCGGCGGGCGCGGTGCCCGGCGGTGGTCCGCCACGTTCGGCGAGGTCGACGCTGCCCGGGTCGTGCCCGCCCATGTCGAGCCGGAACGGCGGGTAGTCGTCGGTCATCAGCCCTGCGTACGCCGCGACCCGCAACGCCCAGCGGTCCATGCCGAGGACGAAGTCGAACACCGAGCGGGGATAGCGGCCGGTGAACAGCAGGACGACCCCGGCGACGAGGACCAGCAGGCCGACCAGGCCGCCGCCCCAGGTCTCCGGGGACGCGTCTCCGTTGCCGTCGGAGGCGATGTACCACCCGCTGGTGAGGAAGAGGCCGACCACCAGGTAGTGCGGGATGGCCAGCAGCCACCACTTGACCAGCACCAGGCCCCGGGACAGGTGCTGGGGGAAGGCGACCTCGAGCCTGGCCGGGTAGCTCGGGTCGTCGTGGAGGGTGAACGGGGGGTACCGGTCCGTGGCGAGCCCCCCGTAGGTGTAGTACGCGACCCGCCAGGTCCAGCGCAGGACCCCGACGTTGAAGTCGAAGACACCGCGCGGATAGCGGCCCGTGAACAGGATGGCGAAGAAGGCGATCACGGTGAGAACGCCGAAGGCCAGCCACAGGAACGCCAGCACGATGTAGTGCGGGATCGCGAGGAACCACTTCACCAGCCAGAGCCAGCGGCTCAGGACCGGGTCGAGGGTCGCCTCGACCCGGACCGGATACCCCGTCGTCGACACGGCCTGTCGCTCAGCTCTTGCCGCGTTGCACGGGGATGTGGGCGGAGGTCTTCGGCTCCTCGCCCATCGGCAGACGCACCTCGAGCACGCCGTCGCGGTAGGTCGCCTTCACGTCCTCCGGCGACGCGGTCCGGGGCAGCCGCAGGCTGCGGGAGAAGGAGCCGTAGTGGAACTCGCTGTGGTTCTTGTCGCGTTCCTCCTCGTGGCGCTCGCCCCTGACGGTCAGGACGTCGCCGGTCACCGTGACGTCGATGTCCTTGTCGGGGTCGACGCCCGGGATCTCCGCGCGGACGACGTACTCGCCCTCGTCGGTGAAGTCCTCGACCCGGATGTAGCTGGCCAGGCCGCGCAACGAGAACGCCGGTCCGGACTCGAGCCAGTCGATCATCTCGGTGACGGGGTTGGTACGACGTGCAACGGTGCTCATGGATACCTCCGGTTGGATCGGTTGGGGTGTCGGTCGGATGGATCAGATGAAGATGATCTGGGCGCCTTCGGTCTTCTCGATGAAGTCCGCCGCGCTGATCACCCCCTCGACGGTGTCGATGAGGTCGTCCTCGTCGAGGTGCTGCATGTCGGCCGACAGACGGCACGCCCACAGGTGCCCTCCGGAGTCCACGATCTGGTCGAGGAACTCGGGGACGTCGGGGATGTCCAGCCCGGCGATCGACTTCTTCAGGCGACTGGTGGCGATCGAGGTCATGCCCGGCAGGCCGCCGAGGCCCTGCGGGAGGTGCGTCGCGGTGTTGCCGAGCATCGTGAACTTCAGGTCGGCGTACGTGGACTTGTTGATCATGTCGAACCCCCAGAACGTGAAGAACAGGTGCACTTCGACGCCCTCTCCCAGGGCCGCGTTGGCCAGGATCAGGCCGGGGTAGGCCATGTCCAGGTTGCCCTTGGAGCAGATGACGGCGAGCTTGCGTCCCGAGCTCTCCTCGCCGAAGGACGGCACCAGCGGGGCAGGACCCGGGGATACGGTGGTCATGTCGTTGCCTCGTCTCTCACACGCAGCCGCGTGGTTTGGGAAGGCCCGCCACGTAGGCCATCTTCTTGGCCGGCTTGGCGGGGAAGAGCGCGAACAGGGTCTTGGTGGGGATGCCGGCACTCACCGAGACCCGTCGCAGGGTGGGGGTCTCGCCCTTCTCCCGGAAGTCGGTGCGCAGGAAGTGCAGTGCCTTCCAGTGCTCGTCGGTGAGCTCGACACCGATCTGGCCGGCGAGCGTCGAGGCGAGCTGCTCGTCCCACTCGTCGTAGTCGGTCATGAATCCCTCGTCGTCGACGTGGATCGTGTGGCCGTCGATCGTGGTCACGGGCATGTCAGGCCTCCTGCATCTCGAGGTGCTTGCCGGCCATCGACATGGCGGTCGGCAACGGGATCGGGCGGCCGGGCAGCAGGGCGTTCCAGTAGATCCACTGGAACGCGAGCTTGCCGAGGTGGTTCATCCGGGTCTCCTCGAGCAGGCTCAGCGGACCCAGCCGGGGAACGGGGAACCGGCCCGGCAGCGGCTCGACGTCGTAGTTGAAGTCGATGAGCAGCGCCTTGTCGTGCCCGCTCTCGATGAAGCAGTTGGCATGGCCGTCGAAGGAGCGGGTCATCGGTCGTCCGGCGACGTGCTCCAGGAAGTTGGGGACGAACATCTCGACGGAGAAGTGAGCGACCGAGCCGGCCTTGGAGGTCGGCAGGTCGGCGGCGTCGCCGAGGGCGAAGACGTTGTCGTGGGCCTTCGAGCGCAGCGTGTGCTTGTCCACCGGCACGTAGTTGAGCTCGTCACCGAGACCGGAGCGGGCCACGAAGTCGGCGCCCATGTTCAGCGGCACCGTGACCAGCAGGTCGAAGGCGATCTCCCGTTCGTCGTAGGAGACCAACGTGCGCGTCTCGGGGTCGATCCGCTCCACGAGGAAGTCCGCCTCGAGGGCGATCTTGCGCTCGTCGAGCATGTTGCCCAGCCGGGACGACGCGACCGGCTTGGTGAAGGCTCCCGGCAGTGGGGTGGCGAAGACCATCTCGACCCGGTCCCGCAGTCCCCGGTCGCGCAGCCACGCGTCGGCGAGGAAGGAGAACTCCAGCGGTGCGACCGGGCACTTGATCGGGATGTCGGTGGTGTGCACGACGAGCCGGCCGTGGTCGAACCCGTTCAGTGCCTCGCGCAGCGCGGTCGCGCCGTCCAGGGTGAAGAAGTCGAAGATGCTGCGCCGCCAGGCTGCGCCCTCCATCCCCGGGGTCTCGGACGGGCGGGGAGAGGTGCCGCTGGCGATGACGAGGTAGTCGTAGCCGAGCTCCTGTCCGCCGACCAGCCGCACCTTGCTGTCCTCGGCCTGCACCTCGTCGACCTCGCCGGTCACGAACCGGACACCGTCGGCGAGGAAGGCGTGACGCGAGCGCACCAGCCCTGCCGGGTCCTGCCGGCCGAAGGGGACGAAGAGGTAGCCCGGCTGGTAGTGGTGCTCGTCGTCGCGGTCCACGACCGTGATCCGCCAGTCGTTCCGGTCGAGCTTGCGACGCAGCTTGTTGGCCGCCATCGTCCCGGCCGTTCCGGCGCCCAGGATGACCAGGTCACGCACGGTGCCCTCCTCAGTGTCACGAGTCGCCGGCGCCGCGGACTGGACGCCGACCTCTCCGGTCTCGATCCACCTCGACGCTAGGAACGCCCGGCGGTGGGCGGGGAGAGGCTAAGGGCCCTGCCCCGGACGACCTCCTTCCCTGCCTGGGAGGACCACGCGAGCGCGGCGCGCCCGACGGCCTTCCCGGGTCGGCTCCGCCCCTCTAGACCACCGTGACGGCCCGGACGGACCGGAGTAGAACGTTGGCAACGGACACCACAAACGGGCTACCGGGCCCTGCCCCGGATCGGCGCACCGCCCGGTGGAAGGCGGACATGCACCGGACGGGGCACATCCTGCTGCTGCACCACTCGGAGGGTGAGCGGCTGCGCGTGCTCGGTGACTGGTTCCGCGCCGGGCTGCGCAACCGCGAGAAGGTCCTCTACGTCGATGTCGCGGGCTGGGGCGCCTACACGATCATGCAGTCGTTCGCGGGACGCGGGCTAGACCTGAGACCCGCCCGGGACGCTGGCAGCTTCGAGATCGTGACGTTGGCGGACGCCGTGACGCCGGGGGGCCTGGAGCGCCTGCTCGAGGCAGGCCACGAGCAGGGCCGTCCCAGCACCCGGATGGCCTGTCGCTGCGACGCGGTCCTCGACGTCGAGGGCGAGGAGAGCTACCTCGACGTCGAGCGCCGGCTCGCGCTGGTCTGCCACACCCTGCCGGTCTCGGTGATGTGCCAGTACGACGCACGCACGACGCAGGGCGAACGGCTGGACCTGGCCGTGCGGTTGCACCCGGACTGGATCTACGAGAGCGGCCTGAACGTGCAACGCAGTGGGCAGCAGATCTTCGTCGAGGGCCGGGTGGACAGCTACGACCGCGACGTGCTGGAGCGGTCCTTGCACCGGATGGTGCAGGAGCTGCCGCCCGGCAGCACCCTGGACCTCGACCTGGAGGGTGTCGAGGCGCTGACCGCCGGAGCGTCACAGGCCTTGCTCGACGGCACCGCGGCGTTCCGTGAGAAGGGCGGCCGGGTACGGTGCCACCCGCCGGCCGGTGAGGCCGGGTGGCTGCTGCGGGTCCTCGAGTCGCAGCACCGTCCGAACTTCGAGCTGCTGTGAGGTTCAGACCAGGCGGACGCGCTCCCCGAAGCGGGGTGCCACCGTGGTCCAGCCGAGCTGCTTGCGCAGGCGCTTGGCGAGGGCTGCCGCTGACGTCTCGGTCCCGTGGACGACGTACACCACCTCCGGGTCGCTGATCCGGGAGAGCCAGGTGACCAGCTGGGCGCAGTCCGCGTGCGCGGAGAACCCCAGGACGCTGACGACCTCGGCGTGCACGGGAACGTAGCTGCCGTAGATCTTCAGGTGCTGGGCGCCGTCGGCCAGTGCCTGGCCCCGGGTGCCGGGGACCTGGAAGCCGGTGAGGATCACCGAGTTCCGCTCGTGCGGGAGCTGGGCGCGCAGGTGGTGCAGGACGCGCCCGCCGGTGGCCATCCCCGACGCCGAGACGATGATGCACGGTCGGTCCGGCTCGTTGAGCGCCTCGCTGCCGGCCGCGTCGGGGACCCGGATGACGTTCTCGTCCCAGCCCAGGTCGTCCGGCTTCAGGTCCGGGCGCAGGTCGGCGTCGCCGTCGGCCAGGGCGCTGCGGTAGACCTCCCAGGCCCGCAGCGCCATCGGGCTGTCGACGTAGATCGGCAGGCGGGGGATCCGGCGTGCGGCCTGCATCCGCACCAGGCTGTGCACGATCACCGGCGTCCGGTCGACCGCGAAGGCGGGCATCAGGCAGGACCCGCCCCGGCGGACCGTCCGGTTGATCACCGCGGCGAGGTGCTCCTCGTCCTGCGCGGGGTGCAGGCTGTCGCCGTACGTCGACTCCACCACCGCCACGTCGACGTCGTGCGGAGCGGCCGGGGGGCTGAGCAGCGGGTGCCCCGGACGGCCCAGGTCGCCGCTGAACAGCATCCGGCAACCGGCCACGTCCACCTCCGCGAAGGACGAGCCGAGGATGTGGCCCGCCGGCCGGAGCCGGACGTCGATGTCGGGGGTGACCCGCTGCAGCAGCTCCACCGCGATCGGACGCAGCAGCCGCAGGGCCCGGGTCGCGTCCTCGGTGGTGAACAGCGGGCGGGGGGGGTCGTGCTTGGAGTAGCCGTGCAGCAGCGCCCGCTCCGCCTCCTGCTCCTGCAGGTGCGCCGCGTCGAGCAGCACGATCTCGGCCAGCTCGGCAGTCCTGGCCGTGCACCACACCGGTCCGGTGAAGCCGTGCGCCGCCAGCACGGGCAGGTAGCCGCTGTGGTCGAGATGGGCGTGCGTGAGCACGGCAGCGTCGAGGCTGCCCGGATCGACGAACGGTGGCTCCCAGTTGCGGCGCCGCCAGGCCCGCTCGCCCTGGAACAGGCCTGCGTCCACCAGCACCCGGGACCGGTCGGTCTGCAGCAGGAACCGGCTGCCGGTGACGGTGCCCGCGGCTCCGTGGAAGGTCAGCGACGCATGCGGGACGCCCTCTCGCGACGACGCCGCCGCGGTCACGGGTGCACCTCGAGCACCGCGACCCCGGTGACCCTGCCGTGCTCGAGGTCGTCCAGCGCCCGGTCCGCCTCCGAGAACGGGTAGCGGACGACGTGCGGGCGCACGTGCAGGGCGGCGGCGAGACGCAGCAGCTCCTCGCCGTCGGTGCGGGTGTTGGAGGTCACGGTGGTCAGGCTCCGTTCCCGGAACAGATGCTCCTGGTAGTCCAGCGGCGGGACGTCGCTGAGATGGATGCCGGCCACCGCCAAGGTGCCGCCCCGGTCGAGGGCCGCCAGGGCCACCGGCACCAGGTCGCCGACCGGGGCGAAGAGGATGGCGGAGTCGAGGGGCTCGGGAGGGGAGTCGTACGCGTCGCCGACGGAGGCCGCCCCCAGCCCGGCCGCCAGCCGGCGCGCGTCCTCGCCGCGGGTCAGCACGTGCACCTCGGCTCCCTGCGCGATCGCGATCTGCGCGGTCAGGTGGGCGCTGGCGCCGAAGCCGTAGAGCCCGAGCCGCCCCCCGGAGGAAGTGCGGCGCGCCGCAGCGCCCGGTAGCCGATGATCCCGGCGCACAGCAGCGGGGCCAGCTCGCACGCGTCGCCGTCCTCGGGCAGGGCATAGGCGAACGCCGCCGGCACGGTCAGCAGGTCGGCGTAGCCGCCCTCGGCGTCCCAGCCGGTGTACCGCGACGCCGGGCAGAGGTTCTCCCGGCCGCTGCGGCACCAGCGGCACTGCCCGCACGTCGAGTGCAGCCAGGCCACCCCGACCCGGTCGCCCACCTCGAAACGGGTCACCCCGGGACCGGTCTCGGCGACCCGCCCCACCACCTCGTGACCCGGGGTGACGTGCGGCTGCCGGGGTGGCAGCTCGAGCGCCGCGAGGTGCAGGTCGGTGCGGCACACGCCGCAGGCCTCGACGCGCACGAGGACCTCACCGCGGACGGGCACGGGCATCGGGCACTCGGTCTGACGCAGGCGCGGGCGGTCCGTTCCGGTGACCACCCACGACCGCACGGATCAGTCCTTCAGCGTGGCTCGCTCATGCGTGACGGCCTCGATGTCCTGGGCCGCCGTGTGCAGCAGCTGGTGGGCCAGCTCCGAGAGCGCCCGTGCCGCGGCCAGCTCGTCGCCGATCTCGGGGATGTCGCGGTCCGCTGGGTTCAGCCGGGCCACCCCGGTGGCGGTCAGCGACGTGCGGTCCGACGTACGCAGTCGTGCGTCGGCGTGGGTGTGGCCGTCCCGCTCACCGATGAGCAGGTCGACGGACCAGGTCTTGACGGCGGTGTGCATGCTCATCGACTCCTCAACCTTTCTGGACGCGGCCCCAGGTGTGGACGGGATGCGTGACCCCTGACCCCTCGTACCTGGGGCCGCACCCCATCTCAGCGACGCCCCGCTGCGAGAGGCAGGGGCAAAGGTCCCCCACATCGCCCGGGTGGGGGTCGGGGCGGCGGGCCCGGTGCACCCGGGACCTCCGTCCCTCCCCGGCAGGCGGTCCCTGCGATTGAGTGGGACCAAGCCGTGGTGAACCGGCCCGGCGGAGAGGAGACCCCCATGAAGGCCGCACCTGGCGACCGGCTCGTCATCCACAGCCTGCACGTCGACGGTCCCGTCCGGGACGGTGAGATCCTGGAGGTGCGAGGAGCAGACGGGGCGCCGCCGTACCTCGTCCGCTGGTCCGACACCGGGCACGAGGGTCTGGTCTTCCCGGGTCCCGACGCCACCGTCCAGCACTTCGAGCACGTGACGCCGGCCGATGGTGGCGCCACGTGACGTAGAGCCGCCGGACGTCGAGGACGATCTCGCCGCCCCGGCCCGACCCGAACGGCCGGTGCCCGGCTCCGGCCTGAGCGTCGACGAGGCCCGCCGGCTCCTCGAGGAGCACGGACCCAACCGGATCCCGCGGTCCCGTCCGCCGCGGATGCTCGGGCGTGTGCTCATGCAGCTGCGCGACCCGATGCTGCTGCTGCTGCTCGCCGCCGGCGTCTTCACGACCCTGACCGGTGACGTCCCCGACACCCTGGTGATCGGGCTCGTCGTCGTGCTCAACACCGTGCTCGGCGTCGTCCAGGAGTGGCGCGCCGAGCGGGCCATCGCTGCCCTGGACCGGCTGGCGGCGCCCTGGGCGGTCGTGATCCGCGACGGCGCACCGACCCGGCTCTCGGCCGAGGACGTCGTTCCCGGGGACCTGCTGGTGCTGGGTGCGGGGGACGTGGTCGCCGCCGACGGCGAGCTGGTGGAGGCACACCGGCTGCAGCTCGACGAGTCGGCGATCACCGGCGAGTCCGAGCCGCGCGAGCGGGCGGTCGGCGAGCAGGTGGAGGCCGGGACCGTGACCACCCGCGGTCGGGCGGTCGCCGTCGTGACGCGGACCGGCGCGACGAGCGGTCTCGGCCGGATCGCCGCGCTGGTGGCGCAGGCCCCGCGTCGGAGCACGCCGCTGCAGCAGCGGCTCACCCGGCTCAGCGGCCAGCTCGTCGTCGCCGTCGCCGCGCTCGCGACGCTGGTGCTGCTGCTGGGACTCGCCCGCGGGCGTCCCTTGGTCGACATGATCCTGGTGGCGGTCAGCCTCGCGGTGGCCGCGGTGCCGGAGTCGTTGCCGGCGGTGGTCTCCATCGCCCTGGCCACCGGAGCCCACCGGATGGCGCAGCGGCACGCCGTCGTCCGGGCACTCCCCGCCGTGGAGACGCTGGGCTCGGTGACCGTCCTCGCCTCGGACAAGACCGGCACCCTCACCGAGGGCAAGATGGTGGTGGAGCGGCTGTGGACGCCGGCCGACGGTGAGCCCGCGGAGCGTGACCTGCTGCGCGACGGCGTGCTGTGCAATGACGCCCAGGACTCCATCGACGACTCGGGCGACCCGTTGGAGGTGGCCCTGGTGAACGCGGCCCGGGAGGTCTTCCCGGTGGCCGCGGCACGCCAGGAGTGGGCGCGCCTCGAGGAGCGGCCCTTCGACAACCAGGTGCGCCGGATGCTCACCCTGCACCGCAACGACGCCGGGCGACGGCTGCTGGTCTGCAAGGGCGCGGCCGAGGCGGTCGCGGAGCTGCTGGCCGACGACCAGCCGGCGCAGCGCTCGCTGCTGGCCGCCGAGGAGCTGAGCGAGGCGGGCTACCGGGTGCTGATGGTGGCCGACCGGGAGGGCGACGAGCTGCTCGGGCTCGACGACGCCGGCCTGCGACTCGTCGGCCTGGTGGCGATCAGCGACCCGCCCCGGGCGGCGGCCCGAGGTGTCATCGACGAGCTGCACGGTGCCGGCATCCGGCTGGTGCTAGTCACCGGGGACAACGCCGGCACCGCGCGCGCGGTGGCTGCCCGGCTCGGCCTGCTGGACGCGACCCCGGCGGTCGTCGAGGGAGCGGACCTGTCCGGCCGACTCGCGCAGGGGCCCCCGGACGACGTCGGCGTCTTCGCCCGGATCCGGCCGGAGCAGAAGGTGGAGATCGTCGAGCACCTGCAGCAGTGCGGTGAGGTGGTCGCGATGACCGGCGACGGCGTCAACGACGCGCCTGCCCTGCGCCGCGCGGACATCGGGGTGGCGATGGGCGACACCGGCACCGAGGTGGCCCGCCAGGCGGCCGACGTCGTGCTGGTCGACGACAACCTCGAGACGCTGGCGCATGCCGTCGAGGAGGGTCGGCGGGTCTACACCAACATCCGCACCTTCCTGCGCTACGGCATCAGCGGCGGCTTCGCGGAGGTGGCCGTCATGCTGCTCGGACCGTTCCTGGGGATGCCGATCCCGTTGCTGCCGGCCCAGATCCTCTGGATCAACATGCTCACGCACGGGCTGCCCGGTGTCGCGTTCAGTGCCGAGCCGGCCGACCCGCGCACGATGAAGCAACCGTCGCGCCCGCCGCAGGAGTCGATCCTCGGGGCAGGGCTGCTCCGCCAGATCGCCATCGCCGGCTCGCTGATCGGTGTCGTGTCACTCGTGGCCGGCCTGCTCGCCCTGCAGTGGGGGGCCCACGTCCAGAGCAGCGTGTTCGTGACGCTCGCCTTCGGCCAGCTGTCCGTCGCGCTCGCACTGCGGGCCCCCGTCGCCCGGCGTCGGCTGCGCGAGCGGATGGTGGAGCTGGCCGTGGCGGGGGCGGTGCTGCTCCAGCTGCTTGCGCTCTACGTCCCGCTGCTGCAGGAGCTGCTCGGCACCCGCCCCCTGACCGCCTCGGAGCTGGCCGCGGCCGGCGCCCTGGGGGTGCTCCCCGGGCTGGCCGTGCGGGTCTTCCGGGGTCGCTGAGCCGCGCGGACCTCAGGTGCGCAGGAACACGTCGCGAAGCGCGCGTCGCGGGGTGCGCTCGAGGGGCTCCCGGGACGCGGGCAACCACCCGATCCGGACCAGGATCTGCGGGCAGAGCCGGTCCTCCAGCACGGTGCCGGAGACCTCGGCGCGGGTCTGCGCCACCTCGATGCACTGGCTCATCGGCACCACCGAGAGGCCCTTCTGCGTCGCCCGGAGCCAGACCTCGCTCAGCGCCTCCCCGGCCCGCAACCGCGAGAGCGTGTCGTCCGAGGAGGTCGCCACCATCAGCAGCCCGACGCCCTCCTCCTCCATCGCCTCGGGCGGTGCCGGCTCCCGACGCAGCAGGTCGGCGGTCGGCATCCCCGAGCCGCGGTCGTTGCGCCGCCACAGCGCCAGCTCGTCGAGGTAGGCGGTGTCACTGCGCTGCAGCTCGTCGGCCCGGGCGGTGAGCTCGGCGAGACGTTGCCGGACCGCACCGTCGGAGACCGGCAGCACGTGGGCCCCCCAGCGGGAGCCCGACCGGGCGAGGCTGTGCAGCTGCTCCGGGGGCACCGGCCACGAGCCGAGCGGGCGGCGGTCGGTGTGCCGCGCCGCCAGCGCCTGCAGCAGCCGGGTGGCGTCGGGGGAGACCGGAGCCCGGGTGAACGACACCATCGCCAGGCGGTGCGGCCGGCCGGGCTCGGGGACCCGGCGTACATGGGAGGCCCAGCCCAGGCCTGCCGCCGCGACCTGGACGTGGTGGAGCGCCGCACCGCAGCTGATCGCCAGGTCGCGGCCGTCAGGGTCGCTGTGCAGCAGCTGCCGGGACCGGTCGGCGACCAGCTCGAGACCGGTGGCCGTCGCCCGCCACAACCAGGGCTGGGTGTTGTGCACGCTGGGCGCGCGGCAGGCGAGCGTCAGCAGCTCCTCGTACGGCGGCGCCGCCGTCGTCGCACGGGCCGACGCGCTGGTGCCGGTCACGAGCGCACCGTCTGGGTGGGGCGGGTCCGCTGGTGCGCGGCGGAGGCGGGCGTCTCCGCCTGTCGCAGCGCCGGGACCACCTCGACGGGGCACAGCGACTCCTGGATGAGCGACCGGGTCAGCGAGCCCAGTCTCGGCACGCGTCTCGGGGCCCGGTTGCGACCGACGACGAGGAGGTCGGAGTGGCCCGAGGCCTGCAGCAGCGCGTCGAAGGGACGCATGTGCAGCACGTGCACCCGGACCTCCACCCCGGGGTAGTCGTCGCGGAGCTCGGTCACCCGGCTCTGCAGGTCGCGTTGTGCCTGCGCGGCCCAACGGTGCACCGCCTTGCGGTCGGCGATCGCGTCGTCGTAGGCGGTCGGGAGGTGCCACGCGTGCATCACGGTGAGCGTCCCGCGCAGACCCTCGGCGATCGAGAACCCGTGGCGCAGCAGCGCCTCGTCGGGGTGCACCTGGTCGACCGCGACGGTGACGTGGGCACCGGCGGTGAGCGGCCCGGTCCAGGACTCCGGCACCGAGACCATCGGGACCCCGCACCGCTCCGCCACACCGGCCGCGGTCGACCCGGTGAAGATCCGGGCGAACCGGGACTGCTGCCGGTGCTGCAGGACCAGCCGGTCCGCGCGCTCGCTGGCCTCGAGCAGCACCGGGACGGTGGAGCCGGTCCTGACCACCGTGTCGACCGGCAGCCGTCCGTCGCTGAGCTGCTGCACGCGCTCCGCGGCGTGGTGGACCAGCTGCTCCCCGACCAGCTGGGCCCCACGCAGCGTGAGGAGCATCGACTCGGGACCTCCGGCACCGCGCGAGTGGACGACGTGCACGAGCCGCACTCCCCGGCCTTCGCGCAACGCCTGGTCCGTGGCGAAGGTCAGCGCGGCCTCATGCACGTCGGAGTCACCGACGGCGACGACGATCGGCAGGAGGTCGCGGCTGGACATGGCTACTTCCTTCGACGGCTCGGTCAGTCACTTCACCGTCTCGGCTCGACGCCGGGACCGACCAGGGTCGAAGTCCCTTGGCTGGCATGACCAACGCACCTGACCACGCTCCGCGACGTCACGTGACGGTGGGACCGACGAGCCCGGCCACCGGGCGGGACCACGACGAGGAGAGCCCCATGCGAGCGGTGCGGATGACGCAGTGGCAGGGGGAGCCGGTGCTCACCGAGGTGCCGGAGCCTGACCCGGGGCCGGGCGAGGTCGTGATCGCGGTCGGAGGCGCCGGCGCCTGCCACTCCGACCTGCACCTGCTCCACGAGTTCGAGGCCGGCGCGCTGCCGTGGAACCCGCCGTTCACCCTCGGTCACGAGAACGCCGGTTGGGTGCATCGGCTGGGTCCGGGCGTCGAGGGCCTCGAGCCCGGGGACCCGGTGGCCGTCGTGGGCGCCTGGGGGTGCGGGCGGTGCGGCCGTTGCCTGGCCGGGCTGGAGACCTACTGCGAGCGTCCCGACCTGGCCCCGGTGCCGGGCGGGGGAGGTGGCCTCGGCCTCGACGGCGGGATGGCGGACTACCTGCTGGTGCCGGGCGCCCGGCACCTCGTCCCGCTGCCCGAGGGGCTCACCCCGGCCGAGGCGGCGCCGCTGACCGACGCCGGGCTGACGCCGTACCACGCGGTGCGTCGTTCGCTGGCCAAGCTCACCCCGGAGAGCACCGCGGTCGCGGTGGGCGTCGGCGGCCTGGGTCACCTGGCGGTCCAGATCCTCAAGGCCGTGTGCCCGGCCCGGGTGATCGCGGTCGACCCGCGCGAGGACGCCCGGAGCCTCGCGCTCGCCGAAGGTGCCGACCTGGCGCTGCAGCCGGGTGAGGGACTGGTGGAGCAGGTCCGTGACGCCACCCACGGCCACGGCGCCGACGTGGTCCTGGACTTCGTGGGGTCGGACGACTCGCTCGCCGCCGCGGCGGCGTACGCCCGGCCGTTGGGCGACCTGACGATCGTGGGCATCGCCGGCGGCAGCCTCCCGGTGTCGTTCTTCGGCGTCCCCTACGAGCTCAGCGTGCAGACGACCTACTGGGGCAACCGGTCCGAACTCGCCGAGGTCCTCGAGCTCGCGGCCCGCGGTCTGGTCCGGGCCAGGACGACGACCTTCGACCTCGACGACGCGGTCGACGTGTACGCCCGGCTCGCCGCCGGAGAGATCACCGGACGCGCCGTCGTGGTGCCGGCGCGCGAGCCCGTCAGGACGGCATGACCCGTCTGCCGGTGACCTGGTCCGGGGTCACGCGCAGGACCAGCGAGCGGTCGCCGGCTGCCCAGGGCACCGGACGTGCCTCGTCGGTCTCGGGCAGCTCCCCGGGGTCGGCGGCCCGGGAGGGGCCCCGGACGAGGACGCTCCAGCCCGACTGCGTGTAGTCGTCGAACTCGTCGACCTCGAAGGCGGCGTAGCCCCATCGCAGGTGCTGGCCGAGCAGGCCGTCGGGCGAGGTGCGGAACAGGACAGATCGGTCGTGCACCGTGTAGTTGACCGGCAGCATCACCGCTCCCCTCCCGTCGCAGAAGCCCACCCGACCCACTTCGTGTGTCGCCAGCAGGTCCCAGCACTCCTGCGCGGACAGCTCGTTGAGATGCCCTGGTGCCCATCGACCGTCGAGCATGTAACCCACCTCTTCGACCTTCTCGGCCGCTGCGGCCTGCGCTGCATCGGCTGCATCTGCTGCATCGCCTGCAGCAGTCAGTACGTCGGTGTCCAGACGTCCTCGGGGTGGCCGTGGCGCCGGCCTCCCGCCCTGGACAGCGCCGGCACCACGGCGATCGGGACCTCGGCGTGGTGCAGCACGGCCCGTGCCGTGGAACCGACATGGAAGCCGCCGAGGTGACGAGGCGACGTGTGCCGCCCGACCACGGCCAGCTGGGCGACGTGGCTCGCGTCCACCACGGCGTCCGTGGGGGTCTCGGCCACCGCCTCCACGGTGATCTCGAGCTCGGGGTAGCGCTCCCGCCACGGCGTGACCAGCGCCTCGAGCTGCTCGTCGTAGCGGGTGCGGCACTCGGTGATGTCGTCCGGGGACCAGGCGTAGAGCGACGGGACGTCCCAGGCCGACACGACCACCAGGGCGACTCCGAGCCGGTCCGCGCGCGCGGCCGCGAACTCCAGCACCGCCTCGTCGGTCCCGACGCTGAGGGTGTCGCCCTTGGGCCGCCCGGGCGGCGGCAGCTCCGGCATCTCCACGCCGACCACGATCGGGGCGGTCCGCTTGACCAGCTGGACCCAGTGCTCGGGCACCACGACCGTCGGGACGGGGGACCGGCCGGCGACGGCCACCGAGGTGCTGGTCGCCGTCAGGCGGTGGGCCTTGCTGAGCGCGCGACGGCCGATGACCAGCAGGTCCGCGGTCGCCGCGGTGTCGAGCAGCAGCTGGGTGGCGGTTCCGGCGTCGACCACGATCTTGGTCTCGGCGCGGCCGATCTCCAGGCCGCGCAGCAGGTGTTCGATGTCCCTCTGGGCCTGCGCCTCGATCCGCGCCGGCGAGGCGGCCTCGGGCCGGACGGAGAGGGTGTTCAGGGTGGGGTAGGCGGTGACCAGCGTGAGGCTGCCGCCGGGGTGGTCGGCCTCCCGCGCCGCCCAGCTGACGGCGCTGGTGCTCCGGCCGTCGGGGTCGACGCCGACGACCACCCGACTGGCCGCGGTCTCGGCCCGCTGCTCCTGCGGGGTCCTCGTTGACATGCTCATGCTGGCTCCTCGTTCACGACCTGGTCACCACGCCTCCCCTGATCCGAGCCTGGTCCCGGAGGCGGCGAGGCCCCAGGGGCTCTGGTACCGGCGGGCCGGGGCGAAGGTCCCGCGGGGCTCTCACACGACCGCGGCGACACCGGAGTGGCGCTGGACCGTTCCGTCTTCGCCGCGGGACGGGACGGTCACCACCGGACAGTCCGACGCACGGCCGTCGGCAGGCTGGGCCGCGTCGCGGCCCGGGGAACGGGACGGCTGACCGAGCACCAGCAGCTGCGCCTCGGCGCAGTGGCGGGCGAGCACCTCGCGCACCGGGCCTTCCTCGATCTCGAGCCGCGTCCGGTAGGGAACTGCGTCTGCGCTGGCCAGCGCCTGGCGGAGCCAGGCGGTCGCCTGGGCCCGGACGGACGCCTCCTCGGCCTGGTGGAAGTCGGCCCGTGCCGAGGCCGGCCCGCTGTCACCTGTGTAGGCGTGAACGGCGACGAGAGGAGCGCCGGTGAGCTGGCTCTGCCAGGCGGCCCATCTCAGCGCCTCGGCGGCTGCCAGCGACCCGTCGATCCCGACGACGATCGTTGCCTGGTCCATCACTGCTCTCACTCCTCGTGCTCACGGGCGACCGTTTGCCTGCGTGTGCGACCAGCGTGCGACGGCACTCCGTCCGGCTGCACCGGCATCGGTCAGTGCTCCGGGGGTCGAAGGTCCCTGCGCCGTTCGCGGGCGCGGACGACGATCTCGGCCTAGGCTGGCCCCACAAGTGACGGGACGCGGAGGGCAGGACATGGATCCTGAGGGCGTGTCTCCGCACGGGCAGAACTCCGAGTCACCGCTTGGCCCGGGGCCCGGCGGCGGCTCCGGTATCCGGCCGTCCGCAGCCCTGGCGCCGCTCGCCGGCGCCGAGCTCGAGGACCTGCTGCGCGAGCTGCTGCAGCGCGTCGACGAGGTGATGGACACCCAGCACCGGCTCCGGCTGCTCCTCGACGCCACCCTGCGCATCGCCGCCGACCTCGACGTCGACAGCGTCCTGGAGGCGACGGTGCGTGTCGCCTGCGACCTCGCCGGGGCCCGGTACGGCGCCCTGGCGGTGCTCCGGTCGCGGGCCGACCACCGGCTGAGCGACTTCGTCACGCACGGGATGAGCGAGGATCAACGCCGCGCCATCGGCGAGCAGCCGGAAGGTCTCGGTGTGCTCGGGCTGCTGATCGACCGGCCGGAGCCGATGCGGCTGCACGACCTCACCCGGCATCCCCTGGCGGTCGGCTTCCCCGAGCACCACCCGATGATGCGGTCCTTCCTCGGGGTGCCGATCCGGATCCGGGACAAGGTGTTCGGCAACCTCTACCTCACCGAGAAGTTCGGCGGCGGCGACTTCAGCGACACCGACGAGGCTGTCGTGATCGCGCTGGCTGCGGCGGCCGGAGTGGTGATCGAGAACGCACGGCTCTACGAGGAGTCCGCGCGCCGCGAGCGGTGGCTGGCGGCCTCGGCGGAGATCACCGCCCTGCTGCTCGGTGAGGTGTCCCAGGACGAGGCGCTCCAAGGGGTGGCCGACCGGGCTCGCGAGATCTCCCACGCCGACTCGGCCGCGGTGGTGCTGCGGCGGTCCGAGGACGAGCTGGAGATCAGGGTCACCTCCGGCGAGGCTCCCGAGGCGAGCACCCTCTCGCGGGTCCACGTCACCGAGACGCTGGCCGGCGTCGTGGTCTCCACCGGGGAGCCGGTGATCGTCGAGAACATCAACGACGATCCCCGGGCGTCTCCGGACGCCCGCACCGAGTGGCCCTCGATCGGGCCGGTGGTGCTGGTGCCGATGCGGACCACGGCCGGGGTGGAGGGGGTGCTCTCCCTCGCCTGGAGCCCGGAGCACGCCGACGGCTTCACCGAGCTCGACGTCGAGCTGCCCCGCCGGTTCGCGGCGCAGGCGGCGCTCGCCCTGCAGGTGGGACGCGCCCGCCAGGACCGGGAACGGCTCAGCGTGTTCGAGGACCGGGACAGGATCGGCCGCGACCTGCACGACCTGGTGATCCAGCGGCTCTTCGCGATCGGTCTGAGCCTGGAGAACACCTCTCGGATGATCGAGCGTCCCGAGCTGGCCGGGCGCATCAACGGTGCGGTCGACGACATCGACGCGACGATCAAGGACATCCGCCGGTCGATCTTCGCGCTGAGCGCCTCACCGGAGTCGGTGGATGTGCGGACCGCCCTGAGCGGCGTGGCCGACCGGGCCGCACGATCCCTGAAGCTGCGCCCGCACCTGCACTTCCAGGGGCCGGTCTCCAGCCTGGTCGACCAGGACACCACCGTCCACCTCGTGGCGGTGCTCCACGAGGCGCTCACCAACGTCTCGCGGCACGCCGGCACGCGCGACGTGGACGTGCTGCTCTCGGTCGGCGACGACATCGTGCTCACCGTCCGGGACAGCGGCCGGGGCATGTCGGCGGAGGCGGTGCGCGGCGGGCTGAGCAACCTCGAGGAGCGCGCCGCCGAGCTCGGCGGCAGCTGCGTGGTCGACTCCCGGCCGGGAGAGGGGACCGTGCTGCGGTGGAGCGTCCCCCGCGCCTGACCCACGACACCCCACCCCGCCCAACCCCACCCCGCCGAGTCGGCGCATCTGCAGCGCTGGACCCCGTCGAGTCGGCGCATCTGCAGCGGTGACGGACGGTCGGTGATGAACAGTCCGCGCGCCCAGCCGCTTCGCCTCGGAGCATGGGCTGCAGATGCGCCGACTCGGTAGCTGGGTGGGCTGCAGATGCGCCGACTCGGCAGCTGGGTGGGCTGCAGATGCGCCGACTCGGCGGCGCTGTGATCGACTTCGGGGGATTGGCCCGGGTTCGGGACCTGGGTCCTGGACGGCGGGCCCTCGGACCTGCCCGGACGGGCCGGTCGAGGACTACTGTCGTGCCATGACTGCCCCTGCAGAGACGCGCAAGATCCGGGTCTTCCTGCTCGACGACCACGAGATCGTGCGACGGGGGCTCAAGGAGCTGCTGGAGAACCACGGCGACATCGAGGTGGTCGGTGAGTCCGGCCTGGCCATGGAGGCGACCCGTCGGATCCCGGCGCTGCGTCCGGACGTGGCGGTGCTCGACGGTCGGCTGCCGGACGGTTCCGGGATCGACGTCTGCCGGGAGATCCGCTCGCAGAACCCGGAGATCGCCGCACTGATCCTCACCTCGTTCGACGACGACGAGGCACTGTTCTCCGCGATCATGGCCGGCGCCGCCGGCTACGTCCTCAAGCAGGTCCGCGGCAACGACCTCGTCGACACCGTACGGCGGGTCGCGGCCGGCCAGTCCACGCTGGACCCGGCGGTCACGGAGCAGGTGCTCGACCGGCTGCGCAAGGGCCCCGAGGAGGACCCGGTGCTGGCGCCGCTGACCGCGCAGGAGCGCCGGATCCTCGAGCTGATCGGGGAGGGGATGACGAACCGGCAGATCGCCGAGTCGATGTACCTCGCCGAGAAGACGGTGAAGAACTACGTCAGCGCGATGCTCGCCAAGCTCGGCTTCGAGCGCCGCACCCAGGCCGCGGTGTTCGCCGCGAAGCACCTCAACCAGGGCTGACCAAAGTCCCCCGGCAGGGCGACCTCGTTCCCTGACCCGGGGCGCCGCCCGGCACCAGGCTGAAGGGTGCAGGCGAGGCAGCGGGGAGGTCGGTGATGGACCAGGCAGCCGGCACCCGACCGGGCCGGGCACGTCCTGTCGTGCTGGTCGGCGTGGACGGCACCGAGGACGGCGAGCGGGCGCTGCGGTACGCCGTCGCGGAGGCGCACCGGCGGGACGCCCGCCTGCGGATCGTGCACGCGCGCCAGCAGGTGGCACTCGTGGCACCACTGGCGCAGATGGTTCCGGAGCACCACGTGGCCGAGGTGGCACAGGGCATCGTCGAGCGTGCTGTGCAGACGGCCCGCGAGCTGGGCTACGCGGCACCGGACCTCGAGTGCCTGCAGGAGAGCGCGCCGGTCCACACCGCCCTTCTCGCGCACGCGCACGACGCGACCTGCGTGGTGCTCGGGCGACGCGGGTCCGCCGCCCGGCACCTGGCGACCGGCTCCACGACCTCGGCGGTGGCGGCTCTGTCGCCGGTCCCGACGATCGCCGTCCCTCCGGCGTGGCACCAGGGTCCTCAGCACGGGCTGGTGGTGGTGGGCATCAACGGCGCCGGCGCCGAGGACGCCGACGGGGCCTGGACGGTGGTCCGGGCCGCGCTCGCGGAGGCCAGGTCGCGGCATGCGCGCCTCGACGTGGTGCATGCCTGGCGGCCCTTCAGCCAGTACGACGCCGTCCTGGACACGAAGGCCCTGGCCCGCACCTGGAGCCGGAGCGCCCAGGTGTCGCTGACCCGGTGGATGCACGACCACCAGCCGGGGCGTGACGTCGAATGGGTCGTGCAGCCGCGCTACCAGCGTCCGGCGGTCGCCCTGCACGAGGTGTCTCGGATCGCGGACCTGCTCGTGCTGGGCCGGCACGGACGCACCGGTCTGCTGGCTCTCTCGCCCGGATCGGTCACGCGCACGTTGCTGCGGGTCAGCGAGTGCCCGGTGATGGTCGTGCCGCTGCCGTCCACGGCGGGGTCGGACGGTGCGGACGCGGACCCTGCCGCGTCCGTCGTACATGCGTGAGGAGAGGAAGTCATGAGGGCCTGGGTCGTCTACGAGTCGATGTTCGGCAACACCGAGGAGGTCGCGCGGGCGGTGGCCGAGGGGCTGAGCACGCGGGCCAACGTCGAGCTGTACGACATGGCGCGGGCGCCGGCCGAGATCAACGGCCTGCTCGACCTGATCGTGGTCGGGGCGCCCACCCACGCGTTCTCCTTGAGCCGGCCGTCGACCCGGGCGTCGGCGATCGAGCAGGGCGCGACCCACGGCGCCGCGGAGCGCGGGGTGCGCGAGTGGCTCGAGCACCTGCACGACGGGCCGCACTCGGAGCTGGTCGCGGCGTTCGACACCCGCGTCGACAAGATCCGGCACCTGCCCGGCTCGGCCGCCCACAAGGCAGAGCGGCTGGCGCGCCACCACGGCTACTCCCCGGCGGGGAGGATGAGCTTCTACGTCTCCGACGCCCCGGGTCCGCTGCTCCCCGGCGAGCTGGACCGCGCGCGTGAATGGGGCAGGCACCTGGCCGAGGACATGGCGGCGCGGGCCGCGGGGCGCGTGGTCAGGTGACCCCGGCCCAGCGTGCCGGGACCCGGACGGGACCGGTCAGGACCGGCCGTCCTCGGCGACGAGTCGCTCGGTCAGCTGCTGGGCGGCACCGGCGATGTAGCGGCCGGCCATGTCGAGGCGGTCACCGAGCCGCCCCTTGGGTCCGGTGATGTTGATGGCGGCGACGATGCGGCCGTTGAAGTCGCGCACCGGGGCGGAGCAGCCGACCACGCCGTGCTCGAACTCCTCGTCGACCGTGGCGTAGCCGTTCGCGCGGATCCGTGTCAGCTCCTCGAGAAGCTCCTCGGGCGTCGTCACCTTGGGGTGCGCGCCCGCGACCGCGAGCTGCGCCGGGGTGAACCAGGCGCGGATCGCCGGCTCCTCCCAGTCCGAGACCAGCACCCTTCCTGCTGAGGTCGCCGCCGCCGGCACCGTGACGCCCTCCCAGCCGACGCCGCGGAATGCGTGCGCCGGAGCCTCGCTGGCGACCGTGAGGAGGTCGTTGCCGCGCAGCACGCACAGCACCGTGGTCTCCTGCACCTTCGAGACCACCGCGCGCAGGTACGGCGTCGCCACGGTCACCAGCCGGGACTCGAACGTCCGGGCTGCGAGCGCGTAGATCCGCCAACCCAGCCGGTAGCCGAGCGTCTCGGGGTCGCGCTCCACCAGCCCTTCCTTGGCCAGCGCAGCCAGCGCCCGGGAGACCTGGGACTTCTCGCGTCCCACCAGGTCGGCCACCCGCGAGACACCCAGTGCTCCGTTGAAGCCGCCCGCGTGCTGGGCGAGGGCGTCGAGGATGTCCAGGTCGCGTCGGAGACCAGCCGGGACGGTCGCAGGCGGCATGCGGCACCTCGTTCAGGGACGTTTCTCACGTAGAGTGCAACAGGGAACTGTTGCAATTTGAGCAACATGTATTGCTCACAATGTAGCGCAGTTCTACGGTCGCTGTAATCCACGTCACAGACGAACCCGCCCTCGAGCGACAGGACGGACACCCGGCGAGACGGCGGATGACGGACCGCAGGACGGCACGGGGGAAGGAGGAGCGGGATGAGCTTCCGGGAGTACCTCGAGTTCAACTGGGACGACCTGCTGTCGCTGGCGTGGGCCCACCTCGTGGTGGTGGTCGTGGCGCTGGCGATCGCCTCGGTCATCGGCGTCGCGGTGGGGGTGCTCACCTGGCAGAGCCCACGCTGGTCGGGGCTGGCGATCGCCACGGCCGGCGGTCTGCTCACCATCCCCTCGCTGGCGCTGCTGGCGCTGCTGATCCCCGTCTTCGGGCTCGGCTGGGTGCCCTCGGTGGTCGCGCTGGTGCTCTACTCGCTGTTGCCGATCGTGCGCAACACCGTCGCCGGGCTCCGCGGGGTGGACAGCGCGATCCTGGAGGCCGCCGCTGGGATGGGCCTGTCGCGGACCACCGCGATGTGGCGGATCCAGATGCCGATGGCGTGGCCGGTCATCATCACCGGCATCCGGGTCTCCGCTCAGATGCTCTTCGCGATCGCCACCATCGCCGCCTACGTCGCGGGACCGGGGTTGGGCAACGAGATCTTCGCCGGGCTCTCCCGGCTCGGCGCGACGAACTCGCTCAACATGGCGGTTGCCGGGACGCTCGGTGTCGTCCTGCTCGCCCTGGCCTTCGACGCCGTGTTCATCCTCATCCGCCGCTTCACCACCTCGAGGGGTCTCCGTGCCTGACCACACCCCGTCCACCGACCTGGCGACCGGGCGACCCGCCGGCGCCGCGGCCCGCGCCTCGCACGGCGTCAGCATCCAGCTCGTCGAGCTGACCAAGCAGTACCCCGGCCAGCCCGCACCCGCGGTCGAGCGGGTCTCCATGGACATCGCGCCCGGTGAGATGGTGATGTTCCTCGGGCCGTCCGGCTGCGGCAAGACCACCACGATGAAGATGATCAACCGGCTGATCGAGCCGACCAGCGGCCAGATCCTCATCGACGGACAGGACGTGCTGAAGCTCGACCCCAACGAGCTGCGGCGCAGCATCGGGTACGTCATCCAGCAGATCGGGCTGTTCCCGCACATGACCATCGGCGAGAACATCGAGCTGGTGCCTCGGCTGCTGGGCTGGTCCAAGACCCGGACCCGCGAGCGCGTCGCGGAGCTTCTCGACCTCGTCGGGCTCGATCCATCCGTCTACCGGGAGCGTTACCCCCGGCAGCTCTCCGGTGGCCAGCAGCAGCGGGTGGGGGTGGCCCGGGCCCTCGCCGCGGACCCCCCGGTGATGCTGATGGACGAGCCGTTCGGCGCCACCGACCCGATCACCCGCGAGCACCTGCAGAACGAGTTCCTGCGGCTGCAGAAGGAGATCCGCAAGACCATCATCTTCGTCACCCACGACTTCGACGAGGCGGTCCGGCTCGGCGACCGGATCGCGGTGCTCCGGGACCGGTCGGCGATCGCGCAGTTCGACACTCCCGAGCGGATCCTGTCAGCGCCTGCCGACGACTACGTGGCCAGCTTCGTCGGCTCCGCGGCCGCGATCCGGCGCATGGGTCTGACCACGGTCGCGGACGCGCTGCGACTGGTGAGCCTGGACCCGTCCGGTCCGGCGGCGGACGCCACGGTCGACGTCTCCGCGAGCATCCGGGACGCCATCGACGCCATGCTGCGCAGCGGCAGCAGCCACGTCGACGTACGCGACGACAGCGGCTCGGTGATCGGCAGTCTCGGGTTCGACAGGGTCTGCGAGCTGTGGGCGCGGGCCGGGCAGGGAGGCAGTCATGTCGCTTGACGCCCTCGACACCGCCTACGAGGTCCGACCGGCCGAGCGCTGGTCGCGACGGGCGCTGCTGAACCACCTGATGACGCCGGCGCTGCTGGTCGGGGTCGTGCTCGGACTCTACGGCTGGGTGCAGGCCCAGGACCTGGACAGCATCGAGACGCGGGTGCTCAACCGGCCGGCGATCATCGACGCGACGCTGCAGCACCTGCAGCTGACCGCGATCGCCTCGGTGCTGGTGATCCTGATCGCGATCCCGCTGGGCATCCTGCTGACCCGGCGGGGGATGCAGTGGCTCACCCCGTTCGCGCTGGGGCTGGCCAACATCGGGCAGGCGGCCCCGGCCCTCGGGGTGCTGGTCATCCTGGCGATGCTGTTCTCGGTCGGGGAGCGGATCGCCATCGCCGCCCTGGTCGTGAGTGCCGTGCTTCCCGTGCTGCGCAACACGATCGTCGGCATCCAGCAGGTCGACCGCAACCTGGTCGAGGCGGCCCGCGGCATGGGGCTGACCCCCGGGCAGGTGCTCCGCAAGATCGAGATCCCGCTGGCGGTGCCGGTCATGCTGGCCGGACTGCGCACCACCATCATCATCTGCGTCGGGGTGGCCACGGTGGCTACCTTCATCAACGCCGGAGGACTCGGGGACATCATCGTCGCCGGCATCAAGACCGTCCGCACGCCCATCCTCGTGACCGGGGCGGTCCTCACGGCCGTCATCGCGTTCAGCCTGGACTGGTTGGCCGGCATGCTCGAGAACTTCCTTCGCCCGCACGGGCTCTGATCCACCTCCCTCACATCCTGCTCACGACTGGAGACACCCATGAAGCACGCCAAGCTGCTGCCCCTTGCCCTCACCGCGCTGATGGCGACCTCGCTCGCCGGATGCGGCGGAGACTCCGGAGGCGGGGAGGGTTCGCTGTCCGGTGCGTCGTACGTCGTCGGCGCGAAGGACTTCAGCGAGCAGGACATCCTCGCGAACATGACCGCGATGCTGCTGGAGAAGAACGGCGCCGACGCGGAAGCCAAGCGGATCACCGGCTCGGTGAACACCCGCACCGCCCTGGAGTCCGGCGACCTGGACATGTACTGGGAGTACACCGGCACCGCGTGGATCACCTACCTCAAGGAGACCAAGCCGATCGGTGACCCCGAGGAGCAGTTCGACGCGGTCAAGAAGGCTGACGCGGAGAAGAACGACATCGCCTGGCTGGACCACGCGGAGTTCAACAACACCTACGCCCTGGCGGTCCGCTCCGAGTACGCCGACGAGAAGGGTCTCGCCACGCTGTCCGACCTGGCCGCCCTGGCCGCCAGCGACCCGGGGGAGGCGACCATCTGCGTGGAGAGCGAGTTCGCCGCCCGTGACGACGGCCTGAGTGGCCTGCTCGACGCCTACGGGATGGACGTCCCCGACGACCAGGTCAAGACCCTGGACACCGGGGTGATCTACACCGAGACCGACAAGGGCGACACCTGCAACTTCGGCGAGGTGTTCGCCACGGACGGCCGGATCGCCAACCTGGACCTGACCGTGCTCGAGGACGACAAGAAGTTCTTCCCCGTCTACCAGGGTGCGCCCACGATGAAGCAGGCGACGCTCGACGAGCACCCCGAGATCGCCGACATCCTGGCGCCGCTCACCGCCAAGCTCGACACCGAGACCATGCAGAAGCTCAACGCCGAGGTCGACGTGGACGGTCTGGACGCGGAGGACGTCGCCCAGAAGTGGCTCGAGGACGAGGGCCTGCTGTGAGCGACGTCCAGCTGGGCGAGAGCTTCATCGGGAAGGGGGCGGAGGCGGCGCACGTCAACACCGTGCTCGGCCCTCGGGAGGGGGCTGTCGGCACCGCCTGGGCCACGGCCCTGGCCGGTCCCACCGTCGGCCACCAGCCGTTCGTGGCCATCCTCAGGCCGGGGCTGCCGGTCAAGCCGCTGACGCTCTTCGTCAACAAGGCCACGATCGAGGCGGACGCGCACGGGCTGCTGCACTGGGGTCCCGCCCAGGCGGGCATCGCCGCCGGAGTCGCCGACGCCGTCGCCGACGGGGTGGTTCCCGCAGACCAGGTCGACGAGCTCGCGCTGATCGCCGCGGTGTGGGTGAACCCCGCCGCCGCCGACGCCGACCTCGTCTACCGCAACAACCGCGAGGCGGTCAGGACCGCGCTGGCCGCGGGAGCGTCCGGGCACCCCGACCTCGACGACGTGCTTGCCGCCCGCGCCCACCCCCGGAACCCCTTCTACGCAGCGGACTGAGCGACATGAAGATCACCGACATCGTCCTGGACAGGCTGCGCCTCGACCTGGACCCACCGTTCCGGGCGGCCTGGGACCCGGTCCCGCGTCGCCACTTCGACGCCACGGTCGTGCGCGTCGAGACCGACGAGGGAGTCGTGGGCATCGGCTCGGGCGACACGATGGACGGCTTCGAGGCCTTCCAGCACCTGTTCATCGGCACCGACCCGATGCGGATCATGCGGCACATCCGGGCGATCGAGACGATCAACTTCCACGCCGGTCGGTTCTGGCCTCTGGAGGTCGCCCTGTGGGACATCGTCGGGAAGGTCACCGGGGTCCCGGTGTCGACCTTGTTCGGCAACGTGGGGACCCGGATGCCGGCGTACATGTCCACCGGTGAGCTGAAGAACCCGGAGGAACGCGTGGAGTCCGCGCTCGCCGGGCACGAGCAGGGTTTCCGGGCGATGAAGATCCGGATCGACCGCACCGGCATCGAGCGCGGCATCGCCTCGGTGCGCGGAGTGCGCGAGGCCCTCGGCGACGAGTTCGCGATCATGGTGGACCTCAACCAGAGCTGGCGGATGGCCGGCGACGTCGATCCCGCGCTGGACGTGAAGTCGGTCGGGCGCACGGTGGCGCGGCTCGAGGAGCTCGGCGTCTTCTGGGTCGAGGAGCCACTGCCCTACACCGACCTGCACGGGCTCAAGGAGCTCCGGCGCGGCGCCGGACTCCGGATCGCCGGCGGCGAGATGCTGCCGTCGTTCAGCGACGTGCTGACCTACCTCGAGCACGACGTGCTCGACATCTACCAGATGGACTGCGTGCTGGCGATCGGCATGCACCGGACCCGGACGGCGGCGGAGCTCGCACAGCACCGCAACCGGCAGTTCACGCCGCACAGCTGGACCAACGGGATCGGGGTGCTGGCCAACCTGCACGTCGCGGTCGGCGTCGGCGCCGCGCCGTACTTCGAGTTCCCCTACGACCCGACCGGCTGGACCATCGAGCGACGCGACTTCATGCTCGCCGAGCCGGTGTGGATCGACGACGAGGGCTACGTCAACGTGCCCGACGCACCCGGGCTCGGTGTCGAGCTCGACGAGGAAGCCGTGAAGAGGTGGAGAGTGTGAGCGCGGAGCTGCTGGGACGCACCCGGGACGAGTGGACCAAGGCCGCCGACAACCTGAGCATCGAGAGCCGGATGTTCGTCGACGGCGGCTACCGCGACGCCACGTCGGGGGAGACGTTCGAGTCGCGCACCCCGCGCGACGGCAGCGTCCTGGCCCGCGTCGCCCGCGGCGGGGCCGACGACGTGGACCGGGCCGTGCGGGCCGCTCGGGCAGCCTTCGACGACGGCCGTTGGCGGAGCCTTGCTCCGCGGGCCCGCAAGCAGGTGCTGCTGCGCTGGGCCGAGCTGATCCGCGAGCACACCGAGGAGCTCGCACTGCTCGAGACCCTCGACGTCGGCAAGCCGGTCAACGAGTCCGTCCGGGTGGACGTCGCGTCCGCCGCGTACTGCATCCAGTGGTACGCCGAGGCGCTCGACAAGACCTACGACGAGGTGGCTCCGAGCGGCGAGGGGTCGCTGGTCACCATCACCCGCGAACCTCTCGGCGTGGTGGGCGCGGTGGTGCCCTGGAACTACCCGCTGATCATCACCAGCTGGAAGCTGGCGCCGGCGCTGGCGACCGGCAACAGCGTGGTGCTCAAGCCCGCCGAGCAGTCGTCGCTGTCCGCGCTGCTGCTGGCCCGGCTGGCCGTCGAGGCAGGTATCCCGGACGGGGTGCTGAACGTCGTCACCGGCCTCGGGCCGGAGGCCGGGGCGGCGCTGGGCCGGCACCCGGACGTGGACAAGATCGCGTTCACCGGGTCCGGTGAGGTCGGCCGGATGTTCCTCGGCTACGCCGCGGAGTCCAACGGCAAGCAGGTCCAGCTCGAGGCCGGCGGGAAGTCCCCGCAGCTGGTGCTCGCCGACGCCTCGAACCTGACCGCAGCGGCCGAGGCGGTGGCCTGGGGCATCTGCTACAACGCCGGTCAGACCTGCAACGCCGGCTCACGCCTGGTCGTGGACCGCGCGGTCCGCGAGGAGCTCATGCCCCAGGTCCTGGAGGTGGCGCGCAGCTTCGTGGTGGGGGACCCGCTGGACCCGGCGACCACCATGGGCCCGATCGTCGACCAGCGGCAGCTCGACCGCGTGCTGGCCTACCTCGACATCGGTCGTGACGAGGGGGCGGAGGTGATCGGGGGTGCGCGCGTGGCCACCGGGACCGGCGGCTACTACGTCGAACCCGCCGTGCTCGACAAGGTCTCCAACGACTCCCGCGTCGCGCAGGAGGAGATCTTCGGCCCGGTGCTCTCGGTCGTCGAGTTCGACGGTCTCGAGGAGGGCCTGCGGCTGGCCAACCAGACCAGCTACGGCCTGGCCGCCTCGGTGTGGACCAGTGACCTGGCGACCGGCCACCGCGTCGCACGGCAGCTGCGGGCGGGCACCGTGTGGGTCAACACCTTCGACGCCACCGACGTCTTCGCGCCGTTCGGCGGCTTCAAGGCCTCGGGGGCCGGTCGCGACAAGTCGCTGCACGCCCTCGACGAGTACACCGGTCTCAAGACCACCTGGTTCGACCTGTCCTGAACCCCTGCTCCTCCCGCACATCCCCCGACGCAGCCCCCGGAAGGTGCTTCACGTGAACGTTGGCTTCATCGGACTCGGGCACATGGGCGGCCCGATGTCCCTCAACCTGCTCCGTGCCGGGATCGCCGTCACGGTGCACGACCTGCACCGGGACGCCGCCGAGCAGCAGCTCGCGCTCGGCGCCACCTGGGCGGACTCGCCGGCCCGGCTGGCCGCCCAGGTCGACGTCCTGGTGACGATGCTGCCCGGGCCCCGCCAGGTCGAGGCGGTGCTGCTCGCCACCGGGGTGGCCGAGGCGCTGCCGGCCGGGTCGGTCTGGCTGGACATGTCCACGTCCACGCCGGAGGCGGCCCGCAACGTCGGGGTGGTCCTCGAGCGCCGCGGCGTGCACCGGCTGGACGCGCCGGTGAGCGGGATGGCGAAGGGCGCCACCGACGGCACCCTGCAGATCTTCGTCGGCGGTGAGGCAGCGGTGCTGCAGCGCTGCCGCCCGCTGCTGGAGGTCATGGGAGACCCGGAGCGGATCTTCCACGTCGGAGGTCACGGGGCCGGCTACACCGTCAAGCTGATGGTCAACCTGCTCTGGTTCTGCCACCTGGTCGCCTCGGCGGAGGTGCTGACGATGGGCGTGAAGGCGGGCGTCGACCTGGAGGTGCTGCGGCAGTCGCTGATCGCCAGCCCGGCGCAGTCCAACTTCCTCGAGAACGACGTGCTCGGGATCCTCGAGCGCGGGGACTACGACGAGTCCTTCGCCATGGTGCTGGCCTGCAAGGACCTGGGCCTGGCCGTGGACCTCTCCCGCGACGTCGGCGTACCCGTCGAGCTGTCCGCGCTCGTCGAGCAGATCTACCGGCGCGGCAAGGCGAAGTACGGCGACCTGGCCGGCGAGATGATCCCGGTGCGGCTCTACGAGGACCTCGCCGGGCTCGAGCTGCGACTGCCGAAGGGAGCCTGAGATGGACGCGCGCTCGCGGGTGCTCACCAGACTGGCGGACCTCAACCTCAGCCTGGAGCCGAACGCCCATGTGGAGCTGGGGGCCGGCGCCGTGGCCAGGCTGCCGCAGGCCCTGGCAGCGGTCGGCCAGCGCCGCGCGTTCGTGGTCACCGACAGAGGTCTGCGGGCGACCGGGATCGTGGACCGCGTGCTGGACCTGCTGCGCGAGGCGGGCATCGAGACAGACCTCTTCGACGGCGTCGAGCCGAACCCCTCGACGGACTCCATCGACCAGGCCGCCGAGCAGGTGCGGCAGTTCGGCGAGGCCGCCGTGGTCGCGGTCGGAGGCGGGTCCGCGCTCGACGCCGCCAAGGGCATCGCCCTGCTGGCGGCCAACCCCGGGGTCGCCGCCGACTACGACTACCGCGCCGTCCCGCAGTCACCGGGCCGGCCGATCGTGGCCGTCCCGACGACGGCGGGCACCGGGGCGGAGACCAACGGCTTCGGCGTCATCGAGGACCGGACCGCCCGCTGCAAGGTCTACCTCGGCCACGGGTCGGTGCGGCCCCGGCAGGTCATCCTGGACCCCGAGCTGACCCTCGGCCTACCCGCGCTGGCGACCGCCGCCACCGGCATGGACGCACTGGTCCACGGCATCGAGTCGCTGGCCTCGCGGGGAGCGAACCCGTTCTCGGTGGCCTACGCCACCCAGGCGGTGACGCTGGTCGCCGACAGCCTGGTGGCCGCGGTGGAGGACGGATCCGACCTCGAGGCCCGGTCCCGGCTGCTGGTCGGCTCCCACCTGGCCGGGCTCGCGCTCTCCCTCAGCGGGCTCGGGCTCGTGCACGGGATCGCGCACGCGGTGACCAACCACTGCGGGGCACCGCACGGGCTCGCCCTCACTTCGGTGCTCGACGAGGTGATGAGCCGTTCGGTGCCGGCGGCGACCGGCCCCTACGCGGTCGTCGCCACGGCGATGGGAGTGGGCTCGTCCGCGTCGAGCGCGGAGGAGAACGCCCGGGCCGCGGTGCGCGCGGTGCGCGAGCTGGCCGACCGGGTGCAGGCGCGGCTGCCGCTGCGCGAGCTCGGCCTGCAGCAGGACGCGGTGGCCGCCGTGGCGCGCGGCGCGCTGGCCGATGCGGTCAGCAGCAACCATCCACGGCAGTTCTCCCAGGCCGAGGTCGAGCAGGTCCTGGTGGGTGCGTGGTGACCGGGCTGACCGAGGACCGGAGCGCGGGCGCGGCGAGGAGGGACGCGCTTGCGGCCGCCGAGAGCTCCGTGCTGGCAGAGGCCGGCACCGGCGCCTACATCGGCGGGTCATGGGTGGAGGCCGGCAGCGGCCGCACCCTGGAGGTCCTGGACCCCGCCACCGAGCGGGTGCTGGCCTCGGTCGCCGACGCCGGCCCGGCGGACGGCCTGGCCGCGCTGGACGCCGCCTGCGCGGCGCAGAGCGACTGGGCCGCCAGCCCGCCCCGGCAGCGGGCGGAGGTGCTGCGTGCCGCGTTCGAGCTGCTCACCGCCCGCGCGGAGGAGATGGCGCTGCTGATCACGCTCGAGATGGGCAAGCCGCTCGCGGAGTCCCGCGGCGAGGTGGCCTATGCCGCCGAGTTCCTGCGCTGGTTCGCCGAGCAGGCCGCGCACGTCGGCGGGACCTACCGCCAGGCGCCCGCCGGCGGGCAGCGGTTGATCACGCACCGGCAGCCGGTCGGACCGTGCCTGCTGATCACGCCGTGGAACTTCCCGCTGGCGATGGGCACCCGCAAGGTGGGTGCTGCGATCGCGGCCGGCTGCACCATGGTGCTCAAGCCCTCGGAGCTGACGCCGCTGGCGAGCATGGCGCTGGCCCGGGTGCTGACCGAGGCCGGCCTCCCACGGGGCGTGCTCAACGTGGTGACCACCACCGAGGCCCCCGCGCTGGTGGCGCCGGTGATGGCAGACCCGCGGCTGCGCAAGGTCTCCTTCACCGGGTCCACCCCCGTCGGCAAGGTGCTGCTGCGCCAGGCGGCGGACAACGTGCTGCGCACCTCGATGGAGCTCGGCGGCAACGCCGCGCTCCTCGTCTTCGACGACGCCGACCTCGAGGCCGCCGTCGAGGGCACGATGGTGGCCAAGATGCGCAACATGGGGCAGTCCTGCGTCGCGGTCAACCGCGTCCTGGTGCACCGCGACGTCGCTGCGGACTTCACCGCCGCGCTCGCCGGGCGGATGGGCTCGCTCACGCTGGGCCGGGGCACCGACGCCGGGGTGGAGGTGGGACCGCTGATCGACGCCCGCCAGCGCAGCAAGGTCGCGGAGCTGGTCCGGGACGCGGTGGGGGCGGGGGCCGGCACCCTGGTCGGGGGTACGGCGCCGTCACGCACCGGCTTCTTCTACGAGCCGACCGTGCTGGTCGACGTACCCACCTCCGCGCGGATCCACCGCGAGGAGGTGTTCGGACCCGTCGCCGCCGTCACCACGTTCGCCGACGAGGCCGAAGCGCTCCGGATCGCCAACGACACCGAGTTCGGCCTGGTCGGCTATGTGTTCACCCGGGACGTTTCGCGGGCGGTGCGCGTCGCGGAGGGGCTGGAGACCGGCATGGTCGGCATCAACCAGGGCCTGGTCAGCAACCCGGCCGGGCCGTTCGGCGGGGTCAAGCAGTCCGGCCTCGGCCGGGAGGGCGGCGACGAGGGCGTGGAGGAGTACCTGGAGACGAAGTACATGGCCCTCGCGCTGTGACCCCGCCGGGCCGAGCGTCAGGAGGAGCGGCTCTCCCGGGTGCGGCGGCCGTTCTCCTTCTTGATCGCCTCCACCAGGTCGTCCTTGTCCATGCGTGAGCGGCCGGGGATGTCGAGCTTCTTGGCGACCTCGTAGAGGTGGCTCTTGGACGCGTTCGCGTCGACACCCTCCGCCGTCCCGCCGCCGCCCCGACGCGCCGGGGCCCCGGACTTCGAGGCCTGCTCGTCGGAGGGGCCGCGCTGCTCCTTGGGCTCCCAGTGGTCCCCGACCTTCTCGAAGCCGTGCTTCAGGGCCGAGAAGGCGGTGCGGTGGGCGCGCTCGCCCTCTCCGTAGGAGTCCACCGCGGAGTCGTGGGCCTCGGACCAGGTGCGCTGGGCCTTCTCCGGCGACCGCTGCAGGGTCGAGGGGAGGTCTTCCTTCTTCGGCATCTCGAGCTCCTTCCTGTACGTCGTCCCGCTCGGAGGACGAGGGTCCTTCACCTGTCCGGCTACCCGGTCGGGTCCCTCGGTATGCACGCGCATCGTCGCGGCCGGAGGTGCCTATCACGCCATGGAGAGCAGGAAGGCCGCGGCGAAGCCGACCACCGTGACCATGCCGACGAGCGAGCCGGCGTGCTCGACCGACTCGGGAAGCATGGTGTCGGCCAGCATCGTCAGGATCGCGCCTGCGGCGAACGCCTGGATGATCGCGATCACGAGGGGCGATGCACCGGCGAGCAGCCCGAACCCGAGCGCGGCCGCGAGCGCCGACATCGCGGTCACGAGCGCCCAGACGCCGAAGATGTAGCGGTGCGAGTGGCCGGCCGCCTTCATGCCGGCCGAGGCCGAGAGGCCCTCGGGCACGTTGGAGAGGAAGACCGCGGCGACCACCGCGACGCCGACGCTGCCCCCACCGATCAGGCTGACGCCGATCGCCGCGGACTCCGGGATGCCGTCCAGCAGCGAGCCGAGCACCAGGGCTCCGGCGCCCGCGCCGTTGCTGCTCGAGCCGCCGCCGGTGCCGGTGGGGTTCTTGCGACGGTGCCCGCCGCGCTGGTCCACCCACCAGTCTCCGATCCAGAAGACCAGCGACCCGGCGGCGAGTCCGGCGAGCACCGCGGTGCCGCCTCCCCGGTCGAAGGCCTCGCTGGTCAGCTCGAACGCCAGCGCGCTGATCAGCACGCCGGACCCGAAGGCCATCGTCAGCCCCACCACCTTGATGGGGATCTTCAGCAGGGTCGCCAGAGCGGCGCCGACCAGCAGCGCCGCACCGGCGACGAAGCCCCACCACGCGGCCATGAGCATGTCGGATCACCGATCTTTCGAAGGAGGAGAAGGAGGAGAAGGGGAAGAGGTCGCCGGACCGGAGGTCGTGGCGGCCACCTCGTAGGTGCCCACCACCTCCGGCCGGCATTCCAAGCCGTGTCCCGGGCGGTCCAGGCGGGGGGAGACGGTACCGCCGGCGGGGTCGAGGGCCCCGTCGAAGAGCATCGACTCGATCCGGACGTGGTCGTGGAACCACTCGAGGTGGCGCACGTTCGGGGTGGCGGCGGCAGCCGGGGCGTGCAGGTTCGGGGCGCAGTGCGCGGAGAGCTCCAGGCCGTGCCCGGCCGCGACGGCGGCGGCCCGGAACCACGCGGTGTAGCCGCCGGCGCGGGTGGCATCGGCCTGCAGGCAGTCGACGGCGCCGGCGGCGCACATCCGGGTGAAGTACTGCACGTCGGTGCCGTACTCACCCGCCGTGACGTCGGCGTCGACGCGGGCCCGCACCCGGGCCAGGCCGGCGAGGTCGTCGGAGCTGACCGGCTCCTCGAGCCAGTGGACGTCCGCGTCGGCGACGTCGCGGAGCATCCGGACCGCCTGCTTGACCGACCAGGCGCCGTTGGCGTCGATGAACAGCTCCGCGGCGGGCCCGATGCTCCGGCGGGCCAGCTCGATGCGGTGCCGGTCCCGCTCCGGGCAGGTCCCGTCACTCTCGCCGACCTTGATCTTCACCCGCGGGATGCCCTGCTCGTGGACCCAGCCGGTGAGCTGCTCGACGGTGCGGTCGTCGTCGTACGTCGTGAAGCCGCCGCTCCCGTAGACGGGCACCTGCTCGTGGGCGGCGCCGAACAGGGCGACCATCGGCAGCCCCAGCAGACGGGCCTTGAGGTCCCACAGCGCGACGTCGACGGCGCTGACCGCATAGCCGGCCACCCCGGCCCGGGTGCTGTTGCGCACCGCCCGGACCATCGCCGCCCAGGCAGCCGGCACGGCCATCGGGTCGCGGCCGACGAGCTCGGGGGTGAGCTGGTCGCGCACCACCTCGGCACACGCCGCCGGACCGTAGGTCCAGCCGGTGCCGGTCGCCGAGCCGCTGTGGACCTGGACCAGCACCATCGTGGTCGAGTCCCACCGGGCCGTGCCGTCGGCCTCCGGCTGGTCGGTGGGGACGGTGAGGACCCGGACGGTCAGGCCGTCGACGCGGCGGCTCACCGGGACCCCGGCACGAACTCCTGGGCCTTCACCTTGATGCCCTCCTTGATGACGTCCCAGCGGTCGGCGTCGCCCCTGGCGAGGGCGAGCGCGGCATCCTTCATCTGCTCGAACGTGGCGTGCGGAGGCACCGGCGGCACGCTCGCGTCGGTGTGTACGTCGAGCAGCGTCGGCCGGTCCGCCGCCAGGGCCCTGTCCCAGGCCGACCCGAGCTCCTCGGGGTCGGTCAGCGTCTCGGCCCGCAGGCCGAGCGAGGCCGCGAAGGCGGCGTAGTCGACGTCGGGCAGCCGCTGCGACTCCTCGAACTTCGGGGCGCCGCCCATCGCCCGCATCTCCCAGGTCACCTGGTTGAGGTCGTTGTTGTGCAGCACGGCGACCACCAGCCGTGGGTCCTGCCAGCCCTGCCAGTAGCGCTTGACGGTGATGAGCTCGGCGAGGCCGTTCATCTGCATCGCGCCGTCACCGGCGAACACGATCGCCGGGCGGTCGGGGTGGGCGAACTTGGCGCCGATGCCGTAGGGGACGCCGGGGCCCATCGTGGCCAGCGTGCCGGACAGCGATCCGCGGACCCCGGACGTGAACTTCAGCTGGCGGGCGTACCAGTTCGCCGAGGAGCCGGAGTCGGCGGCGACGATCGCGTCCGACGGCAGCCGGCTCGACAGCTCGTGGAAGAGCCGCATCGGGTTGACGGGCTCGGCGGCCACCATCGCCTCGCGCTCCATGGTCTCCCACCACCGCGCCACGTTCTTCTCGACCGACTCGCGCCAGGACCGGTCGTCCTTGCGCTGCAGCAGCGGCAGCAGCGCGCTCAGGGTGGCCCGGGCGTCGGCGACGATGTTCAGCTCGGTGGGGTACCGCATGCCGATGAACTTGCCGTCGATGTCGATCTGCACCGCCCGGGCCTGCCCGAACTCGGGGAGGAACTGGGTGTAGGGGAAGTTCGACCCGACGATCAGCAAGGTGTCGCAGTCGCGCATCAGCTCGTAGCTCGGCCGGCTGCCCAGCAACCCGATCGGTCCGGTCACGAACGGCAGGTCGTCGGGGAGGACGTCCTTGCCCAGCAGGGGTTTGGCGATGCCGGCGCCGAGGAGCTCGGCGACCTCCAGGACCTCCGCAGCGGCTCCGCGCGCGCCCTGGCCGGCCAGGATCGCGACCTTGCTGCCGGCGTTGAGGATCTCCGCGGCCCGCCGTACGGCGTCGTCCTGGGGAGCCACCTGCGGCCAGGAGGTGCCGATCGAGGACGGCACCATCTTGAAGGCATGGGTGGGTGGCGTGTACTCGAGCTCCTGCACGTCGCTGGGGAGGATGACCGCGGTGGGGCAGCGCTCGGACTGCGCGACCCGGATCGCCCGGTCGAGGACGTTGGGCAGCTGCTCGGGGACGGTCACCATCTGGACGTAGGCCCCGGCCACGTCCTTGAACAGCGAGAGCAGGTCCACCTCCTGCTGGTAGGAGCCGCCCATCGCCGAGCGGGCGGTCTGGCCGATGATCGCCACCACCGGCACGTGGTCGAGCTTGGCGTCGTAGAGACCGTTGAGGAGATGGACGGCGCCGGGTCCGGAGGTCGCCGCGCAGACGCCCACCTTGCCGGAGAACTTGGCGTAGCCCACGGCCTCGAAGGCCGACATCTCCTCGTGGCGGGACTGGACGAACATCGGCTGGTTGTCGGCGCGACCCCACGCGGCGAGCAACCCGTTGATCCCGTCCCCGGCGTAGCCGAAGACGTGCGTGACGTCCCAGTCGCGGAGGCGCTCGAGGACGTGGTCGGCAACTGTCTGGCTCATCTCTCTCCCTTCATCGTTCCTGGTCAGGTGGTCGGTCGTCCCTCGCCGCGGACCAGTCGGTCGGCGGCCCGGGCGGCGACGGACATGATGGTGAGGGCCGGGTTGGCCGATCCCTGGGTGGGCAGCACGCTGCCGTCGGTGATCAGCAGGTTGGGCACCGCGAAGGAGCGGCAGTCGCCGTCGACGACGCCGGTGGTCTCGTCGGCGCCCATCCGGGCGCCACCGACGAGGTGCGCGTAGCGCTTGAAGGTCTTGACCTCCTCGGCGCCGGCGGCCTGCAGGATCCCCTCCATGACCTGCTGCGCCTCCTGCATCAGGGCGCGGTCGTTGTCGCACTGGCTGTAGCTGAACTTCGCCACCGGCATCCCGTGGCGGTCGACCTCGTCGGCCAGCGTCACCCGGTTGTCGGGGAGGGCGAGGAACTCGCACAGTGCCCCCAGACAAGCCCAGTGGACGTAGTCGCGCATCTGCTCGCGCAGCGGCCCGCCCCACATCTTCTGGCCGGCGAAGTGCTCGGACCAGGTCACGGGCAGCGGTGACACCGTCTGGATGGAGAAGCCGCGCCGGTAGGGCTTGGTCGGGTCGGTCTCGTAGAACTGCTCCGAGGAGACCTCCGGGGGCGGCGCCTTGTACATCCGGACCTCGTCGGGGAACCGTCCGCCGGTCTGTGGCGCGCCCTGGACCATGAGGTAGCGGCCGACCAGGTCGTGGTCGTTGCACAGGCCGTCGGGGAAGCGGCGCGAGGTGGAGTGCAGCAGCAGCCGCGGCGTCTCGATCGAGTAGCCCGCCACGACGACGTGGGCGGCCCGCTGGAACCGCTCCAAGCCCTCGCGTCGGTAGTGCACCCCGGTCGCCCGACCGGTGCGCTCGTCGATCTCGATCCGGGTGACCATGCAGTCGGGGCGGATCTCCGCCCCGTGGGCCAGGGCGTCGGGGACGTGCGTGATCAGGGGTGAGGCCTTCGCGTTGACCTTGCACCCCTGCAGGCAGAACCCGCGGTAGATGCAGTGCGAGCGGTGGCCGAACCTGCCGTTGGCGATCGCCACCGGTCCGACCCGGGTCTCGACGCCGGCCGCGAGCGCGCCGCGCTGGAAGATCTCGCCGTTGCCGCCGACCGGGTGCGGGGAGTGCGGGTAGTCGTGGGGATCCCCCCAGGGCCAGTGCTCGCCGGCCACCGGCAGCTCGCCCTCGATCAGCTCGTAGTAGGGCCTCAGGTCGTCGTAGCCGAACGGCCAGTCCGCACCCACGCCGTCGTCGCTGAACGTGGAGAAGTCGCTGGGGTGGAACCGCGGCGTGTAGCCGGCGAAGTGCACCATCGAGCCGCCGACCCCGCGGCCGGAGTTGTTCGACCCGAGCGGCACCGGGTCGTCGCCGGCGATGACCCGGGGCTCGGTCCAGTACAGGTGGTGGGAGCCCGCCTCGTCGGAGACCCAGTCCTGGTCGGGGTCCCAGAACGGCCCGGCGTCCAGAGCGGCGACCCGCCAGCCCGCGCGTGCCAGCCGTTGGGTCAGGGTCGCCCCGCCGGCACCGGCGCCGATGACGACCGCGTCGAGCTCGTCGGTGTCCTCGAAGCGGCGCATCTGCTCGCGCAGCCGGTGGTCGGTGCGCTGCTGCCCGCTGGGCAGCAGCCAGGCGGACGAGTTGCGCGCGCGGACCGAGTCCGCCGACCCGTCGGTGAGCAGCGGCCGCATCACTCGTCGGCCCCTTCCGGTGCCTGCCCGTGCGCGGGAGGGCTGCTCATCGCGGTCTCGAACGGCTCGCGGCGGCCGACCCCGCGGTTCTTGTAGCCGCGGGATAGGCCGGGCCGGAGAAGCCGATCTCGTTCCAGGCCCACGGGTGGGAGTAGAACGCGGTGCAGGCGTAGCGGGACCACAGCGACCAGACCCGGTCGGCCCGCATCCCGTGCCAGGGCTGGTCCGAACGGTCGAGCACCGACTGGAGCAGCCTCTGCTGCTCCTCATGCGTGCAGTCGGCGTACCCCCGACCGGTCGTCGTCCGGGCGTCCGCGTCGAGGGCCTCGACGCTGGCCGACCAGGCCTCGGGGTCCGGCGGCAGGTCCTCGTAGCGCCAACCGTCCGTCGACAGCTCCGCCAACCGCTGGTCGATCATCTCGAAGACCGGCACGCGCGGCTCGTCGTGCTGGTCGAGGATCAGGTCGAGCAGCGGGCGGGCCACCGCCTCCTGCTCGGGGGTGAAGTGGCGCAGCGGCGGCATCGGGCCGAGCCTGGCCAGCACCACCCCGGTCGTGACGCGGTCCCACGCCGGCGCCTGGTCCAGGACGTCGAAACCGGGGAACCGGCTGGGTTCGCCGCCCGGGACGACCCCTGACTGCCGGTCCCCGCCGCTCACCGGCCCCTCCTGAGGACCGAGGCGAGCAGGCCCATCCCGCCGAGCATCGTCATCATCAACGGAGCCAGCAGCGGGGGACCCATCTCGAGGTTGTAGCGCGCGTTGCGCCACCCGCCCGGTTTCTGGGACACCCCCCGCGCATGCAGGTAGGTGCCCTGCAGGCCGTTGGCCACGATGGCCGCGGAGGTGAGGGGCAGCAGGGTGTGGGAAGCCCGCTCGCTGACGAGGCCGGCGACGCCGGCCGCGGCTCCCAGCGGGGCCAGTCCGACCGGCAGCCACATCAGCCGGTTCCCGAAACTGGCCTTATCGTGCTCGAAGTAGATCTCCACGCCTGCGACGATGGCTCCGGCGCCGGTGAGGGCGGACAGCGTCCGTCCGAACCGACCGTGCCGGACGTCGTCGACCGCAGCGGAGACGGCGTGAGGCAGTAGTTCTTCCATAGCAGTGGTCATACCCATATTGAGGCGCAATAATTGCGCAGACGCAATATAAATGTGAGCGGAGACACCGGTGACGGACCAGGCGGGTCAGGACGGCGGGCTGCGGCCCGAGGAGGTCGAGGCGGTGATGGCCGGGACCCGGGCGATGGGAGTGCTGATCGCCGAGTCCCTGGCGAAGGTCGAGACCGTGGTGACGATGCCGCAGCTCCGGGTGCTGATCCTGGCGTCGGTCGCGCCACTCAACGTCTCGGCGGTGGCCGAGGACCTGGGCGTGCACCCCTCCAACGCGACCCGCACCTGTGACCGGCTGGTCCGGGCCGGGCTGCTGGACCGGAACCCGGACCCCGCGGACCGGCGGCACGTCATGCTCACTGCCACCGAGGAGGGGCGCCGGCTGGTGCAGACGGTGATGGACCACCGCCGCTCCCGGGTCGAGCAGATCCTTCAACGCCTCGACGAAGAGCAGCGCGCGGCGCTGGCCGTTTCGCTGGCAGCGTTCACCGCGGCGGTCGGCGAGGAGCACCTGGGCCTCGAGGCGGTGGTGGTCCAGCCCTGAGCCGCAGCCCGGTGCGGACGACCAGGTCGGCCCCGGTCGCCCGTCACCAGGGTCAGCGGGTGGGGCGGCCCTCCTCCCCGGTGTGCCGGCGGCTCTTCGACGGACCGGTGCCGGTCTCGAGGTTGAGCGCGGTGTTGACCAGGGCGATGTGCGAGAGCGCCTGCGGGAAGTTGCCGACCAGGCGGTCCTCCTTCGCGTCGTACTCCTCGGAGAGCAGGCCGACGTCGTTGGTCAGGGCGACGAGCCGCTCGAACAGCTCCTCGGCGTCCTTGCGCCGCCCCTGGGCGAGGTAGCAGTCGGCCAGCCAGAACGTGCAGGCCAGGAACGAGCCCTCGCCCGGCGGGAGTCCGTCGAGCTCCTGGGAGTCCTCCGTCATCGAGTACCGCGCGACGAAGCCGTCCGGGCACAGCTCCTTCTCGATCGTCTCGACCGTGCCCAGCATGCGCGGATCGTCGGGCGGCAGGAAGCCGACCTCGCTGATCAGCAGCAGCGAGGCGTCGAGGGCCTGGGAGCCGTAGTACTGCGTGAAGGTGTTGCGTCCGGCGTCGTACCCCTTCTCGCAGACCTCGTCGAAGATCTGCTGCCGGACCTCGCGCCAGCGGTCCACCGGCCCCTCGAGGCCGAACTGCTCGACCGCCTTGACGGCGCGGTCCATCGCCGCCCAGGCCATCACCTTGGAGAACGTGAAGTGCCGGGGACCGCCGCGGATCTCCCAGATGCCGTTGTCCGGCTCGTGCCAGTGCGCCTCCAGGAACTCCACCAAGGAGCGCTGCACCTCCCACGCGTGCTCGTCGGGAGGTACGCCGTGCGTGCGGGCCTGGTGGAGGGCGTCCATCAGCTCGCCGTACACGTCGAGCTGGAACTGGCCCGAGGCCGCGTTGCCGGCGCGCACCGGTCGTGAGTCCTCGTAGCCGGACAGCCAGTCGAGCTCTATCTCGGTGAGCCGGCGCTCGCCTTCGACGCCGTACATGATCTGCATCTGGTCAGGTCGCCCGGCCAGCGCCCGCAGCAGCCACTCCCGCCACTCCTCGGCCTCCTCGGTGTACCCGCCGTCGATCAGGGCGAGCAGCGTGAAGGTCGCGTCGCGGATCCAGCAGTAGCGGTAGTCCCAGTTGCGGACCCCGCCCACCTGCTCGGGAAGCGACGTGGTGGGCGCTGCGACGATGCCGCCGGTGGGCCGGTAGGTCAGCGCCTTGAGCACGATGAGCGAGCGGCGCACGAGCTCCCGGTGGGGCCCGTGGTAGGTGCACCGGGACGCCCACTCCTCCCACTCCTGCGTGGTGCGCTCGATGGTGGCGCCCACGTCCAGGTGCTCCGGGGCCGCCTCTCGGGGACGGGTCCAGGCCAGCCGGAAGTCCACCGCCTCGCCCGGGCCCACCTCGAACTCGCACGTCGGGTCGCCCTGGTCCTCGCCGTCGATGTCGGCGTCGGTGTCGAGCGTCAGCGTGTCCGGTCCGGCGAACGCCTGCACCCGGCGGCCGTCGCGGCGCAGCCACGGCACGATGTGCCCGTAGTCGAGGCGCACGACGAGCTCGCTGCGCATCCGGACCCGGCCGGAGACGCCCTCGACGCGGCGCACCAGGTTCGGCTCGCCCTCGCGGATCGGCATGCAGTCCACGACCCGGACGGTGCCGTGCTCGGTGGTGAACTCGGTCTCCAGCACCAGGGTTCCCGGACGGTACCGGCGCTGCACGTCGCGCACCTCGTCGGCGGGGGCGAGCAGCCAGCGGCCGTTGTCGGGCTCGCCGAGCAGGGCGGCGAAGCAGGCCCCGGAGTCGAAGCGGGGCAGGCACAGCCAGTCGATCGAGCCGTTCTTCCCGACCAGTGCTGCGGTCTGGGTGTCGCCGATGAGGGCGTAGTCCTCGATGCGCACGTCCGCCGCCTCAGCGTCGGAGCAGTCGGGCCGCGACCGCCAGGCCGCCCACTGCCGCCGCGCCCACGAGACCGTGGTGCTGGGAGGCCCACAGCTGCACGCTGGTTCCCGTGGCCCGGTCGTCGAAGCGCCCGTGGGCGCCGTAGTCGTGGCCGTCGACGCCGTCCGCCGGGTCCCACAGGTTGGTCGGGCGGTCGGGGTCACGGGGCTGGTCGGTCTGCTGGGAGCCGAAGCCGGTGCGAGCGAGGTAGCGGTCCAGCAGGCCGGGCGCCACCGCGTTGGCCAGCAGGGTGGCCGCGGTCGTGCCGCCGACCCAGTACTCGCGGCGGCGCGGGTGGTCCGCGGCGTACACGACGGCCTTGGCGGCGACCTCCGGCTGGTAGATCGGCGGCACCGGCTGCGCCTTGTGCGGCAGCTTCGAGAGCACCCAGTCGAACTGGGGGGTGTTCACCGCCGGCATCTGCACCATGGTCACGTGCACGTTGCTCTTCTCGTGCAGCAGCTCGCAGCGCAGGGCCTCGTGGAAGCCCTGCGTGGCGTGCTTGGCGCCGCAGTACGCCGTCTGCAGCGGGATGCCGCGATAGGCCAGCGTCGAGCCGACGTGCACGATCGTCCCGCGGTTGCGCGGCAGCATCCGCTCCAGCACCGCCTTGGTGCCGTAGACGAACCCGAGGTAGGTCGTCTCGGTGACCTTCTTGAACTCGTCGGGGGTGATCTTGCTGAACGGGGCGAACACCGAGGTGAACGCGTCGTTGACCCACACGTCGATCGGCCCGAGCTCGGTCTCGATGCGGTCCACGGCCGCGGCGACCTGGTCGTAGTCGCTGACGTCGGTGGGAACCGCCAGGGCCCGGCCGCCGAGGTCCTCCACGTCCTTGGCGGCCTCCTTCAGGCCGACCTCGCCGCGTGCGATCAGCGCCACGCTGGCGCCTCGGGAGGCGAAGGCGCGGGCGGTCGCGCGGCCGATGCCGCCGCTGGCGCCGGTGATCGCGACCACCTGGCGCCGGGACGCCGTCCCCCCGGTCCGGCCGTCCGTCGTACGGGTGTCTGTGGTGCTCATGCCGTCTCCCTCTGGTGTCCTCGTCGTCGTCGTGCTTTCCCCAGTTATTTGCGCTCGCGCACATTATTGGATTCCATGATGTCGTGACTTCCAAACCTCAGCCCCGGTCCGTCGCGGCCGGCGGCACCGCCACGACCCGTCTGCTCCTCGCCCTGCGACTCGGGTGGGGACTGTTGCTGCTGATCCGTCCCGGCGTGGCCCGCGAGGTGGTCGACCCCGGGCGCCGGCTTCCGGCGTGGAGCATCCCGGTGCTGCGCGTCCTCGGCGTCCGCCACGTCGCGCAGGCCCTGGTCACGACGGCGCGGCCGACCCGCACGGTCTTCGTGCTCGGTGCGGTCTCCGACGCGCTCCACGCGCTGTCCGCGGTGGGCTACGCGGTGACCGGTCGGCCCGGCCGGTCGGCGGCCCTGCGCGACGCCGCGGTGGCCGGCGGCGCGGGGGTGGCCTGGGCGTCCCGGGCCCGCCGCTGATGCGGTGGCGAGGACGCCGCCCGCGGTGAGTACGCTTCCGCGTCGTGGCGGAGCAGGCGGCTGACGAGGCGTACCGGCCGTCGTTCCACTTCACTCCGCGGCGCCACTGGATGAACGACCCGAACGGGCTCATCTGGTACGACGGGGAGTACCACCTGTTCTTCCAGCACAACCCGTCCGGCAACGACTGGGGCAACATGTCCTGGGGGCACGCGGTCAGCCGCGACCTGCTGGACTGGGAGGAGCTCTCGCCGGCGCTCACCGCGACGGCCGACGAGCACGTCTACTCCGGCAGCGTCGTGCTCGACCGCGAGAACACCTCGGGCCTCGGCTCGCCCGGATCGCCCGCGCTCGTAGCGGTCTACACCAGCATGCACCCGGTGACCGGGCGCCAGGCGCAGTCACTGGCCTCCAGCGTCGACCGCGGGCGGACCTGGCGGCGCTATGGCGGCAACCCGGTCCTCGACATCGGCTCCCACGAGTTCCGCGACCCCAAGGTGTCCTGGGACGCCGGCCGCGGCTGCTGGCTGATGGTCACCGTCCTCGCCGAGCAGGCGACCGTACGGATCCACCGTTCCCCGGACCTGGTCTCCTGGGAGCACCTCAGCGACTTCACCGCGGTCGTCGTCCCCGGTGCGTTGTGGGAGTGCCCCGACCTCTTCCCCCTCCCGGTCGACGGCGACCCGACCCGGGTGCGCTGGGTGCTGGTGGTCAGCGTCAACCCGGGCGCAGTGGCCGGTGGGTCCGGGACGCTCTACTTCGTGGGGAGTTCGACGGCACCTCCTTCCGGGCGACCGGCTGGGACTGGCTCGACCACGGCGCCGACCTGTACGCCGCGGTGAGCTGGAACGACACGCCGGACCAGGAGCGGGTGCTGCTCGGCTGGATGAGCAACTGGGACTACGCCCACGCGGTTCCCTCGAGCCCCTTCCGCGGGTCGATGTCGCTGCCGCGGCGTTGCGACCTCCGCAGCATCGACGGTGAGGTGCGTCTCGTGCAGGCACCGGTGCGGGCGGTGCAGGCCCTGGTCGGCTCCAGGAGCCGGGTCGTGCTGGACGACGTACGCCTGGGTCCGGGCACGACGCGGGTGGTGACCGGCCTCGACGAGGCGGTGGCGCTGGAGGTCGAGCTGCGCCCGGAGGCGGCCCGCCGGTGCGGACTGGTGCTGGACCACGGCCGCGGCGGGCGCACCGAGATCGGCTACGAGCGGGACCCGGAGGGTCGGGGCTGGGTGTACGTCGACCGCGGCGACAGCGGCGCCCCGACGTTCTCGGACCGGTTCACCGCGCGACACCGGGCACCGCTGCCGCTGCGCGAGGGGGCGCTGCGGCTGCAGGTGTTCCTGGACCGGGCCTCGGTGGAGGTCTTCGCCGGCGACGGGGAGCGGGTGCTCACCGACCTGGTCTTCCCGACCGGGCCGGCTGACCTGGCGGTGTTCGCCGAGGGGGGCGCGGTGCTGGTACGACTCGGGCTCGCCCGACTGGGGCGGGACTCAGGCTGAGACGGCGGGGGCGTCGAGGTCGAGCTCGCCGTCGACGCCGGCCACGCGCATCAACCGGACCACGGGTGGCTGCAGGCCACGCACGGAGACCGCTCGACGTCCCTGCTCCAACCGGCGTCGGACCGCGAGGAGGGCGGTGATGCCGGTGGCGTCGCAGAAGGTCAGGTCGGTGAGGTCCACGATCGCGTCGGGCCGCGAGACGGGGCTCTCGTCGGGGACGGCGTCGTGCAGCAGCTGGCTGTTCGACAGGTCCATCTCCCCGCTGACCCGGACGACGGACTCGGGGCCGGAGTTGTCGACGGAGACCCGCAGCAACGGGACGGGGACCTCCCCGCGCGCCCTCAGCAGGCGGGCGGCGGACGACGTCTGCGAGCCGGACGAGGAGGGGGAGGTGAGGTGGTCGAGACGATCACGCATGGGGCACCGCGGTTTCTCGGGCGGATCTCCGGGGATGCCCCGGTCCTCGCCCGTCTGGATTTCCGTCGCGGATGCCCACCAGTTCTAGATGACCAACAAACCATCGACTCTTCGACTGTACGCGCCTTTGGGCAAATGTCACCCACCCCGCATGAGACGACCCGCGATCGCGGACTGTCGCGGGTCGCGACGGGGTACCAGCCGGTAGCTGTCCCTGACGCCCAACGAGGAGAATCGTGTCGACTGACGCCATCGTGCTGCTGAAGAACGACCACCAGGAGATCCGCCGGGTCTTCGCCGACTTCGAGAAGGCCGGCGAGAACGCCCACGCCGCCAAGGCGAAGCTCGTCGACAAGATGATCGAGCTCCTGACCGTGCACACCTACATCGAGAACGAGGTGATGTACCCGCGGGTCCGCGCGCTGCTTCCCGACCTCGAGGACGACGTGCTGGAGTCCTACGAGGAGCACCACGTCGCGGACGTGCTCGTCACGGAGCTGTCCGTCATGAAGCCCGACGACGAGCGGTTCACCGCCAAGACGACCGTCCTCATCGAGAACGTCCGGCACCACATGGACGAGGAGGAGCAGGAGTGGTTCCCGCAGGTGCGCAAGGGCCTCGGTCGCAAGCAGCTGCAGGAGATCGGTGAGGAGATGCAGGAGAAGCGCAAGAAGGCTCCGCGCCGTCCCTCGCAGCCCAGCGCACTGAAGAAGACGGTGGACGCCGTCCTCGCCTGATCCGGTCGGGCCTCGGACGGCACTGCCGGCACCGGCCGTCCGAGGCCGGCCCCGCCGTCGGCTGGCCATCGTCGCCCAGCAGGCGTAGCGTGCTGGGAAGCGGGCTTCATCGACAGCCACGCTCCATGCTGGAACAGGCCGGCATCTTCTCACCTTCACGAGCATCACGCGCACCGCGCCACATCTCGTTCTTCGCTGAAACAGTCGGCGACACCGCTACTCGGAGTCTCGGGAGTACCCGATGAGCCACTCCAGGCCGTCCGCCCTTTCCACCGCCCAGCCTTCCCGTCCGTCACGCCAGGAGCGTGCCGACGGCACCACCGCCGCGCTCGAAGCGGCCTGCACCACCACCGATCCCGCCGTACGCCACCAGCTGCTCGACGACGTCGTGCGCCTGAACATGGGCGTCGCACGAGCCATCGCCCATCGCTACCGCAACCGCGGCATCGACGAGGCCGACCTCGAGCAGGTCGCCTACCTCGCCCTGGTCCGCGCGGCGCGCAAGTTCGACCTCGAGCAGCACTCCGACTTCCTGTCCTACGCGGTCCCCACGATCCGGGGCGAGCTCAAGAAGCACTTCCGCGACCACGGCTGGACCGTGCGCCCGCCGCGCCGGATCCAGGAGATGCAGGCCAGGATCGCCGCAGCCCGGCAGGAGCTCTACCAGACGCTGGGCCGCTCCCCGCGCCCCTCGGACCTGGCCACGCACCTCGGAGAGGACGTGCACGAGATCGTCGACGCGCTCGCGACCGAGGGGGCGTTCCGACCTGCGTCGCTCGACCAGCCGCTCAACGTCGAGGACGGCACCGCCAGCCTCGGCGACCTGATCGGCGACGACGACCTGGGGCAGGAGGCCGCCGAGGCGCGGGCGATGCTGGCCCGCGTGATCCACCGCTTGAGCGAGCGCGACCGGCACATCGTCCGGCTGCGCTACTTCGAGCAGTTCACCCAGCAGGAGATCGCCGACGACATCGGGGTGACCCAGATGCACGTGTCGCGACTGCTCTCCCGCATCCACGGGGACCTGCGCGGGGCCCTCACCCAGAGTGAGACGCCGGCGCCGGCCGGCACCGCGGGTTTGCCGCGGCAGGCGCGCCAGGGCGACCGACGCCGCTCGGGACACCCGGATCCGGCTCGTCGCACCGGCACCCGTGGTCCGGCGCCTCGCCCGGTCCGCGTCCAGGGCTGAGCCCGAGCTCTCCGGCCGGGGCCGGTGACCTGAACCAGGTCACCGCCCCGGCCGTCACGCGTGGTTCGACCGATGGGGCCGCCGGTCCGCTCAGATCTTCGCGAGACGGACCAGGGCGCCGTGCTCGGCGACCGTGCGGATCTCGACGACGCGCAGCCCCGCCGGTCCCGCGTCGTCGCCCAGCTCCTCGGCCTGCTCCTGGTCGCGCAGCTGCAGGACCACCGCCCCGCGCACGTCGAGGTGCGCGCCGGCGACCCGGAGGCAGGACCGGGCGATCTCCAGCCCGTCACGACCACCGTCCACGGCGCTGCGCGGGTCCTCGGGGTAGCGCGAGGTGTCCGCGGAGCGCAGGTACGGCGGGTCGGCCAGCACCAGCGGGAACGTCTCGTCCACCCCGAGGGCCGAGGCGAGGTCGCCCTGCCGGATCTGCACCCGCTCCTCCAGCCCGTTGCGGGCCGCGTTGAGCGTCGCGAGCTCGCACGCGGCGGCGCTGGCGTCCACGAGCACGGCGTCCCGGCCGGTGAGCCGGGCCGCGAGCAGACCGATGTGACCGGCTCCCGAGCAGAGCTCGAGGAGCGGGCCGGGTGGGACCTCCTCGCCGAGGACCGCGGCCCACTCGGACTGGGCGGCCGTCCAGGGACGGGGGCGCAGCACCCGCTCGTCGTACTGGATCGAGAGCGCGCCGATCCGCTGCTCGAGCAGGGGAGTGGTGGACTCCCGCGGGGGTGGCGTCACGTCGGCGGTTCCTCACATGGGGGCCGGCTCCCGCGGTCGCGGGCCGGTCGGGCGGGACGGCTGGGTGCGGCGGTCAGCGCCCGGGGATCAGCGTGGGATCACCTTGTGGGTGCCGTCGCACCACGGCAGGCGCTGCGACTTCTCGCACAGGCAGACCGCGACCACCGGTCGGGTGACCGGGTGCGCCCGGCCGTCGCGGTCCCGGACCACGGTGGCCCCCCGCACCAGCAGCGGGCCATGGGGACACGGGGTGAGCTCGACCTCGCCATCGGTCCTCATGCGGGAACCGCCTCGCCGGCCGAGACCAGGCAGCTACGGCCCTGCTGCCACGCGTCCAGGGTCCGGGTGCCGGTGGTGGCCTCGGTCTGGAGGTAGACCGCGGCGCCCAGCAGCACGTCAGCGCGCAGTGCCGGCTCGGCGTCGACGGCGGCACCGCAGATGCTGCGCAGCGCCACCTGCTCGTGCACCGCGTCCGCCTCGACGTGCTCGTCGAAGTACTCCCAGAGCTCGTCCGGCAGCTCCAGCCGGCGGATCCCGGAGGCCAGCTTGCGGCACGGCAGGGAGCTGGTCGCCTCGAACGCGGCCAGGTGGCCCAGGGCGGCCCCGCGGAGCCGGCGGTTCAGGCAGAGCAGGCTCATGGCGTTGTTGCCGGCCAGCACGTGACCCGGCGCCTGGTCCAGGTAGGCGCCGTACGTCGGGTCGAGCCCGCAGGCCTCGAGCCCCCGGGCGAACAGGGTGGCGTGCAACCGGTCGGCCCTGCCGCCGCCGTACTCGTCGTACTGGAGCTCCGCGAGTGCGGCCTTCGCGGCCCCGTCGAGACGGGGCAGCACGAACGAGGTCGGGTCGGACTCCTTGAGGGTGTAGAGGCTGCGCTGGGCCATCAGCTCCAGCACCTGGTCGGCGGTTGCCTCCCGCTGGACGAAGCGGGACACGTCCGGGCCGTCGACCGAGGCGATCACCCGCTCGACCTGGGTCGCCGGGTCGGCGTCGCCGAGCTCACCGAGCACCTGCGCCACCACCGGCGCGGCGTCGGCGCGCAACGCTTCCTCGAAGCGCTCCTCGAGCATCAGCCGGGCCCGGAGCAGCTCGGGATCCCACTCTCGCGCCGGGTCGACGCCGTCGAAGCCGCGGTAGTGCAGCTCGTAGACCACCCACAGGGCGAGATGCAGGTCGTCGTCGGTGCGCGGGTCCGCGGCAGGGTGCGCATGACGCCAGAGGTCGGCGAGCCCGTCCGCGGACAGGTCGTCCCTCAACGCCCCCACCACGGCCGCGCTCATCGGTCCCCGCGCATGTGGCAGGCGCATCTGGTCTCCTCGGGGTGGCTCTCGGGCTGCGTGCACGCCCGCGCGATCGTCTGGGTCCCTCGTACCCGCTCCGGGGCGCCGTCATGCCGGACCGTGGCGTCTCGTGGAGCACGGTCCGAAGGCGACACCGGGGGCAGGGTGTGCGGCTCGGGTGGCTGGGTACCTCGTGGGCACCACCCCCCGAGCATGAGGAGATCCACGCATGGCACGCAACACCCTGTCCCGCTCGTTGCACGACGTCGGCCTGTCGGCCTGGTTCGGAGGCACGCTGGCCAACGCGGTCGCACTGAACCCCGCGGCAGCGCAGGCCCAGGGGGAGCACGCCACCGGGGCGGTCGCCAACACCGGCTGGGACCGCTGGACGCCGGTGAACGCCGCGGCGATCGGCCTGCACCTCGTCGGCGCGACCGGCGAGCTCTTCGGCAACAAGTCCCGGGTCGCCGGCCAGCAGGGCGTGGCCTCGATGGCGCTGGCCAAGACCGCGCTGACCGCGGCCGCACTCGGTACGACCGCCTACAGCCGGATGCTCGGTCGCAAGGTCTCGGAGAACACCCACGTCCAGGCGGCGTCGGGGACCGAGCCCACGGCCGGCACCCCCAAGGCTGTCGCGGACGCCCAGCGCCAGCTGAAGATCCTGCAGTGGGCCGTGCCCGCGCTGACCGGCGCGCTCGTCGTGGTCAGCTCCTTCGCCGGCGAGCAGCAGCGCGCCAGCGAGGTGCACCGCGGGATCGTCGGTCGGCTCACCCACGGGTGAGCGCCCGCGCATGATGCGTTGAGGTGGCGGCCGGCCTGTCCGGCCGCCACCTCCGGCATTCCCGGGTCCGGCCCCGGTGGCGGAGGTCGTCCCGAGCCGACTGCCTCAGTCCCCGGCCGCCGGCCGACCCGTCGCTCCACCGTCGGAGTGCGGCGCCAGCTCGTCGAGGAGCGCGTGCGTGTGCCCGCCGGTCTGCATCTCGTCGACCAGCTCCTGGGCCAGGTCGCGCAGCTTGACGTTCACGCGCTGGGAGTGCGAGGAGAGCAGCTCGAACGCCTCCTGCGGGGTGACGTTGCGGACCGCCATGAGGATGCCCTTCGCCTGCTCGATCACCGCGCGATGCTCCGTCGCCCGGCCGACCGCGTCCTGAACCGCGTCGAGCGAGTCTCGGCGCCGGATCTCGGTCAGGTCCACGAGGTAGCCGTGCACCTCGCGCACGACCTCGCCGCGCGGAATGCCGTGGCCGACGGTCAGCACCGTGAGCTCACGCCGGTGCGCGTCGATCATCCGGTGGTAGCAGCTCGACGCCTGACCGGTGCTGAGCACCGCACCAATCATGGCGCGGAAGCTCTCGGCGTCGTCGGGGTGCCGATGGGCCAGCATCACGTCGGTGCTCGGAAGCACCTCGCCGGGCCGGAACCCGTGGATCTCGTAGAGGGTGTCGGACCACCACCACGAGTCGGTGTCCACGGTGTAGGTGTAGCGGCCGATCCGCGGCACTGTCGATCGTGCCTGCTGGGCCCCCTGGGCTGGTTCTGGTCGTCTCTGCACGTCCTGATGCCTCGTACGTCGCTGTGGCGGGCCGCTTCATGACCCTGGCCAGTGCCCTGCTGCGGCGTGGCCTCCGGGGCGATTCTTGCCGCGACGCGGGGGGACGAAACATGCCGGAGACGTGGTCGCCGGGGCTGCCGCGGATGACCGTCTAGGGGCGTGTGGCGGCAGGAGCCGGGGCAGCAACCCCGAGACCGCGCCCGTGCACGTCGACGAACCGCCGCAGCACCTGGGGCGGTTCGACGACGGCGCTGGCGCGGGCCATCGCCTTGAGGCCGGCGGCCTCCTCCGGGGCGAAGTAGCCGAGGTGCTTGTAGGTCTCGATGCGCAGGCAGAGGCCGTCGGCGTCGAGCTCGGGGTGGAACTGGGTGGCGTAGACGTTGCGGCCCACCCGGAACGCCTGCACGGGGCACAGCGGCGACGAGGCCAGCACGACCACGTGGGGTGGGACGTCGCTGATCGCCTCCTTGTGCCCGACGAACGCGTCGAAGCGCGGCGGCAGCACCCCGAACACCGGGTCGGTCCGGGCGTGGTCGCTGAGCGAGACCGGGACGGTGCCCACCGGCTCGGCGTACCGGCCGTCGACCACGGCCCCCTGGTGCTGCCCGAGGGAGCCGATGCCGTAGCAGGCGCCGAAGAACGGACGGTCCTGGGCGACCACCAGGTCGAGGACCGCCGCCAGGTCCTGCTCCACCCGCCGCTGCACCGTGGACTTGCGGGCCGGAGCGTCGCTGGACGTGAACGGGCTGCCGCCGAGCAGCACGCCGCTGAAACCGTCGAGGTCGAGCTGTCCGATGCCGCGCTGCTCCAGGCGGACGCGCACCAGCTCGGCCTCGGTGAGGCCGGTGACCTGCAGGAAGGCGGCGTACTCGTTGTCCGCCGCCTCGTCCTCGGCACGGGTCGCGAGCAACAGGAAAGGTCTCATGCCGGCGCGGTCCTGACCCGCGTCAGACGTCGGGGCTCGGCGCGGCGAGGCCCGCGGTGAGCCCGTCGTGGGCGGAGTAGTCCGCCGGCAGGTCCCTCAGGTCCACCACGTGCCGAGCGACCTCGCGCAGCTTGGTGTTGGTGTGGCTGGAGTAGCGCCGGAGCACCTCGAAGGCGGTCTCGAGCGTCATGTCGTACTTCGCCATCAGCATCCCCTGCGCGACGCCGATGAGGTGCCGGCTCTGCAGCGCCGTCTGCAACCCGTCGACCAGCCTCGTCGCGCTGATCGCGGTGGCGGCGTGCGAGGCGAACACCAGCGCGAGGTCCACCGAGTCGTCGTCGTAGGCGTCCACGGTGGTGGAGTACATGTTCAGCGCCCCGAGGGTCCCGCTGTCGTCGGCCAGGCGCACGCTGAGGATGGAGCCGATGCCACGCTCGGCGGCGCGCGGGCCCCAGTTGGGCCAGCGCGGGTCGGTCGCCACCTGGCGGATCAGGTAGGCCTCCTCCTCGGCGATCGCGCTGAGGCACGGCCCCTCGTCGAGTTCGTACTGCAGCTCGTCGCAGGCCACCGCCACCGGGGAGGTGCTGGCGACGGTCTCGGCCCGCCCCCGCTTGCGGCGGAGGGTGATGCCGACGAAGTCGCAGGGGGCTATGACCTCGACGGCCCGCTCGGCCACCCGGTCCAGGGTGAGCTCAGCGTCGGGCCGGCCCATCAGGTCCCGACTCACCAGTGCGAAGTACGCCGCGACGCGCGACGAATCCTCCACCCCACACCCTCCCTCGACGCGCTGTCCCCCCGTACGTCCCGAATCTACTCGACGGTCGAAGAGCCGAGCACCGATGCCCGGAGATCGGTCATGATCCTGGTGAGCAGTCGCGAGACGTGCATCTGGGTGACGCCGATGTCGCGGGCGATCTCCTCCTGCGTCCAGCCGTTGAAGTAGCGCAGGTAGAGGATGCGCCGGTCGCGCTCGCCGAGCCGGCGGACGGCGGGCCCCAGGATGACGCGGGCGTCGACCGAGGCGTGGTCGTCGTCGTCGAGACCCGGGAGCAGCTCGCCGAGCGTCGCGCTGTCCTCGCCCCCCACCGGCCGGTCCAGGCTGGTGGGGCTGAAGCAGCCGTCCGCCGCGAGCGCCTCCTCGATCTCCTCCACGGGCAGGTCGAGGTGCCGGGCCAGGTCGGAGGGACGTGGCGAGCGGCCGAGGGTCTGGGTGAGCTCGGTGGCGGCGCCCATGATCCGGCCCTGCAGCTCCTGGATCCGGCGCGGCGGCCGCACCGTCCACCCGCTGTCGCGGAAGTGCTTGCGGACCTCGCCCCGGATGGTCGGCACGGCGTAGGCGAGGAAGTCGTGACGCCGGGCGACGTCGAAGCCACGGGCCGCCTTGACCAACCCGAGGCGCGCGACCTGCTCGAGGTCCTCCAACGAGATGCCGCGGTTGCGGTACCGGAGCGCGATGCTGCGCGCGATGCCGAGGTTGAGCACGACCACCTCGTCGAGCAGCCGGGAACGCTCGGCGTCGTCGGTGGCGGCGGCCACCCGCTCGAGCAGGGCAGCGGTCTCCGAGGCCAGCGACGAGGGGACGGACACCGGGGCGGTCGCGGGCTCGGGGACGCGGGGAACAGATTCGACGCTCACGCTGGATCACGACGCTCTCGCGGCGGGGCGACCATCCGGAGGAACCGGTCGCCGAGGCGGTCTCGCCGATCTGTTTCAGCAAGGCGGGGGAGCAGTCCAGCCGCTCCGGGCTCGAACATACCCAGCACCCGTCCGGGTCGAAACCAGCTACCCGGCGGCGGCCGACGCCCAGCAGACGTCGTCGTCGGGGAGCGGCTCAGAGCACGATCCAGGCCCCGGCCGCGGTCGGGACCAACCCGATCAGCAGCCAGGGGCTGAGCGGCTGCCGCCGGTGGATGACCAGCGCGGCGACCATGGCGAGCACCCCGAAGGCGGCGCTGATCACGAGCAGCCCGATCTTGGCGTCGAGGCGCTCGGAGTACGCCGCCGCGAAGATCAGCCCGACCGCGAGGTGCAGGATCGTGGTGGCGGCCAGTGTCGAGAGGACCCACCGCTGGACGCCGCCGATGCTCATCGGCTCCCGGTTCTGCGGACGCGGCTGCCCCGGCACCATCAGGTGCTTGCGGACCCGCACTGCGGGAGGCGTGCCGCCGGACGCACTCGACATGGGCGTGGTCCTCTCCTCGTCAGGTCTCCGATGCTACTCGCCGGGTGGCCGCGCGCCGGCGGCGGTCGGTCGTGGGCTATCTTCTCCGCACCTCATTCGTCGAGCCCATGGCGACTGGTGCTGCGCATGCCCTCCGGGCTGCTCGGGAGGAAGGCTCTTCATCGCCGTGGGCGACAGCGAACTGTCGCGGGTGCCGTCGGTGCCCGCACACGTGGCGGCATTCTCGTTCGACCTCGCGGACGAGACCTGGTCATGGACCCCCGAGGTCTTCGACCTGCTGGGTCGCGAGCCCGGTGCCGGGACCCCGTCGGAGGCTCTGCTCCTGGAGGCGGTGCACCCGGAGGACCGCGACGCGGTCGCGTCCGTGCTCCGGCGCGGCCTCGCCGGGGGCACGCTGTCGGCCGCCCAGCACCGCCTCGGCGACCGGGACGGAGCGCCGCGACTGGTGCTGATCGTGGTGGCGCCGCACCGCGACCCCGACCGGGTGACCGGAGTGACCGGCTACCTGGTCGACCTGTCGGCGCTGCTCGCCGACCAGCTCAAGGCGGCGGCGGACGCGGCGGTGGCCGCGAGCGCCGAGCGGCGGGCGACGATCGAGCAGGCCAAGGGGGTCCTGATGACGGCCTACGGCCTCGACCCGGACGCGGCGTTCGCGTTGCTGCAGTGGTGGTCGAGCAACCGCAACGTCAAGCTCGCCGTGCTGGCGGAGCGGTTGGTGCGGGCGGTGCGGGCGGGGACGGCCACCAGCGGCGAGCTGCGGCTGGTCCTGGACCGGGTGCTCGACGACGTCTCGCAGGCGTGAGCGCCGGCCCGGCTCACTCGCCGGCGTTGCTGATCTTCTCGATGAGGGCGGTGGTGGAGATCGCCGGCGTCCGGGGCAGGTAGTGCACCTCGCAGATGTCCTCGAACTCGTCGAAGCGCCCGGCCCAGTCGTCGCCCATCACCAGCACGTCGGCGCTGTAGGCGAGGATGTACTCGCGCTTCTGCTCCAGCGACTCCTCGACGAACACCTCGTCGACCGGCTTGAGCGAGGCAACGATCTCCAGCCGCTCGGCCTGCGAGAACACCGGCGCCCGGCCCTTCTTGCGTTCGTTGAGCGCGTCGGCCGAGACCCCGACGACGAGACGGTCGCCGAGGGCGGCCGCGCGCTGGATCACCCGCAGGTGACCGACGTGGAAGACGTCGAAGGTTCCGAAGGTGATGACGGTCCGGGTCATGGGCGGCATCGTGCCACGCCGTGCGCGCCGTCGGGGTGACCGGGCGGGGAGCCAGGCCCGGCCAGGGTCGCAGCCATAGGTTAGGCTCACCTAAGTCGACGACAGAGATCGCCTGGTGAGAGGAACGTCCGCATGCGCAGGTCCACCCGTCCGCTGGTCGCCTGGACGGCTGTGGTCGCCGCGCTGGCCGCCACCGTGTCCGGCTGCGGCTTCCTCGGCCTGGGCGGTGACGCCCCTGGTGACCTGCAGGTCTACTCGGCGCGGCACTACGACCTGGAGCAGGCGTTCGTCGACTTCGAGAAGGACACCGGGCTGAAGGTCGACTTCATCTACGGCGACGACTCCGAGCTGCTCGAGCGGCTCAAGGCGGAGGGCGACGAGACGCCGGCCGACCTGTTCGTGACCGTGGACGCGGGCAACCTGTGGAACGCCGCCCACCAGGGCGAGCTGGCCCCGGTGGACTCCGAGGTGCTGGAGGCTTCGGTGCCGGCGGAGTACCAGGACCCGGAGAACCGCTGGTTCGGCCTGGCGCTGCGCGCCCGGACCGTCGCCTACAACCCGGACGCCGTCGACCCTGCCGAGTTCGACACCCAGGACACCTACGCCGGCCTCGGCGACCCGAAGTGGAAGGGCCGGCTCTGCATGCGGGACTCCACCGAGGCCTACACCCAGTCGCTGGTCGCCAGCCTCATCGACCTGCACGGGCGGGAGCGCGCCCAGGAGATCGTCCAGGGCTGGATGGACAACGACGTCGACATCATGAGCAACGACATCCTGCTCCTCGAGGCGCTCGACGCCGGCACCTGCGACGTGGCGCTGGTCAACCACTACTACTACGCGCGCGAGCTGGCCGACAACCCGGACCTGGACGTCAAGCTGTTCTGGGCCAGCCAGGACGGCGCCGGCACCCACGTGAACCTCTCCGGCGCCGGCATCGTGAAGTCCTCCGACGCGCCGGAGAAGGCGCAGCGGCTGCTCGAGTGGCTGGCCTCCGACGGCCAGGAGGAGTTCGTCGGCGACAACCACGAGTTCCCGGTGAACCCGTCGGTGCAGCCCGACGACCTGGTCGCCTCGTTCGGCGACTTCAAGAAGATGCCCATCAACGCCGAGGCCTACGGGCAGCTGAACACGGAGGCCGTCGACCTGCTCGCCGAGGTCGGCTACGAGTGAGCCGAGCGCTCGCTCCGGAGGTCGGCCCGCCACGGGCACGGCTGCGCCGACCGGGCCGGACGGCTGCCGGCCGTCCGGCCTGGTCGCTGTTCGTGCTGCTGGTCGCCTTCCTGGTGACCAGCCCCGTGGTGGCGGTCGTCCTGGACGGGCTGCTCGGGGCCGGGGAGCTGCGGCTGCCCCGCGGCCTCGGCTCGATGGTGCTCACCACGCTCGGACTGATGCTGGGCGTCGGCGTGGGCACGCTGGTGGTCGGCGGGGGCTGGCTTGGCTGGTCACCGCCTACCGGTTCCCGCTGCGCAACGTGCTGGTGTGGCTGCTCGTGCTGCCGCTGGCGATGCCGGCGTACATCCTCGGCTTCGTCTTCCTCTCGACCTTCGACGCCGCCGGACCGGTGCAGCAGGGGTTGCGCGCGGTCCTCGGTGAGGGGGTGTGGAGCCCCGACGTGCGCTCACTCCCCGGCGCCGTGGTGGTGATGTCGCTCTCGCTCTACCCCTACGTCTACCTGATGGCGCGCGCGGCCCTGGTGGAGCAGTCGTCCTCGACGTACGACGCCGCCCGCTCGCTCGGGGCGTCGCGGACCCGGATCTTCTGGCGGGTGCTGCTGCCGCTGGCCCGGCCCTCCCTGGCGGCGGGGCTCGCGCTGGTGATGATGGAGGTGCTGACCGACTTCGCGACCGTGCAGTACTTCGGTGTCCGCACGGTCTCGGTCGGCGTCTACCTGGTCTGGAAGGGCACCGCCGACTTCCACTCCGCCACCCAGCTGTCGGTGCTCGTGCTGATGTTCGCCGTCGCCGTGCTCGCCGGGGAGCGGCTGATGCGCGGCCGGGCGCGCTACCACCAGCGCGCCGGCCGGAGCGGGGGACTGCCGGGTGAGCGGCTCACCGGTTGGCGCGGAGTGGTGGCGCTGCTGACCTGCCTGCTGGCGCTGGCGGCCGGCTTCTTCGTGCCGGTGGTCCGGCTGGTCGGCTGGGCGGCCGGCGAGGCGCGCAAGGACCCCGCGGCGTTCGTCGACCCGCGGTTCGGGGAGTACCTCGCCAACAGCCTCGCCGTCGCCGCCATCGCCGCGGCCGGCTGCGTGCTGCTGTCGCTGATGATGAGCCACGCGGTCCGGCTCGGCGGCGGCCGCGTGGTGCGGGCCGCGGCCCAGCTCACCACCTTCGGCTACGCGGTGCCCGGCGCGGTCATCGGCATCGGCGTGCTGCTGGCGTTCGCCTGGCTCGACGACGCGCTGGAGGCGGCCGGCGTGCCCGGCGGCACCGGGCTGCTGGTCACCGGCTCGGTGCTGGGCATCCTGTACGCCTTCCTGGTGCGGTTCCTGGCTCCGGCGTACCAGGCCGTCGACGCCAGCTTCGCGAAGGTCCAGCCGAGCATGACGCTCTCGGCGATGAGCCTGGGAGCAGGACCGATGCGGGTGCTGCGCAGCGTCCACCTGCCGCTGGTCCGCCCCGGGGTCGCGGTCGCGCTGGTGCTGGTGATGATCGACGGCATCAAGGAGCTGCCGATCGTGCTGCTGCTGCGGCCCTTCGGGTTCACTACGGTGTCCGTGTGGGTGTACCAGCTGGCCAACGAGAACTTCTGGGAGAAGGCGGCGCTCCCGGCGCTGGTGATCGTGCTGGCCGCGACGCTGCCGGTGTTCGTGCTGTTCCGGCAGGTGCGCTCCGCGGACCGCTCCTCGGGCGCCGGCCGGCGGACGGTGCCCGTGAGCACCGTGGGGCTGGTCGACCCGCTGGAGGCGGTGGACCCGCTGGGCCCGCCCCGCACTCCGGGGCCGGCGACGGTGGGTGAGCGGTGAACGGCGACGCGCTCGTCCTCGACGACGTCTCGAAGCGGTACGGCGCCGTCACGGCCGCCCGTGACCTGTCGCTCAGCGTGGCACCGGGCGAGCTGCTGACGCTGATCGGCCCGTCCGGCTGCGGCAAGTCGACCACGCTGCGCCTCGTGGCCGGCCTGGACCGGCCTGACGCCGGGGCGATCCGGATCGACGGCGAGACCGTGGCCGACCGCCGCACGTGGCGGCCCCCGGAGCGGCGGCGCGTCGGACTGGTCTTCCAGGACCACGCCCTGTTCCCGCACCTGAGCGTGGCCCGCAACGTCGCCTTCGGCCTCGCCCGGCTCTCCCGCGCCGAGCAGCAGCGGCGGATCGGTGAGGTGCTCGAGCTGGTCCGGCTCGGGCACTTGGCCAAGCGCTACCCCCACGAGCTCTCCGGCGGCGAGCAGCAGCGGGTGGCGCTGGCCCGCGCGCTCGCACCGCGCCCAGCCGTGGTGCTGCTCGACGAGCCGTTCAGCAGCCTCGACGAGACGCTGCGCGCCCAGGTGCGGGCCGACACCGTGGCGGCGCTCCGGGAGACGAAGACGACCGCGATGCTGGTCACCCACGACCAGACCGAGGCGCTCTCGACCGGCGACCGGGTGGTGGTGATGTGCGCCGGCCTCATCGAGCAGGCCGACACCCCGCAGCGGGTCTTCGAGTCCCCGGCGACCCGGTTCGTCGCCTCGTTCATGGGCGACGCCGACTTCCTGCCCGCGCAGGTGCACCACGCGCTGCTCACCTGTGAGATCGGGGTGGTCTCCACCGTCCCGGGCTGGGCGGACGCCGACGTCGACGTCGACGTCGTGCTGCGCCCCCACGAGGTGGCGCTGCGTCCCGACCCGGGGTCCGACGCGCGGGTGGTGGACGTCGACTACCACGGCGCCTTCGTCCTGCACACCGTCCGGCTCGGCTCGGGCCGGACGCTGCGGTCCTGGCAGACCCATGCCGTGCGCTATCCGATCGGGACCCCGGTGGCGGTGTCGGTCGTGCCGGGCATCTCACCGACGCTGCTGGTCGGGGACCACGCGGTGGCCGCACCCCCGACCCGCTGACCCCGGCGACGCTCCGGCGACGCCCCGCCCGGCACGGGTCCAGGGCCGCCGGGTCGGGTACGTTCGTCGCGATGAGCGTGCCGACGATGACCGCCGACCCGGCCCTGGACGAGCAGCGACGTCAGGGTCTGCGCCGCATGCGGTCGCTGGCGGTGGGTCTGCTGCTGTTCGCGGCCGTGGTCTACCTGCTCACGTTCGACAGCTCCGGATTCCTGGGCTACGTCAACGCCGGCGCGGAGGCCTCGATGGTCGGTGCGATCGCGGACTGGTTCGCGGTCACGGCGCTGTTCAAGCACCCGCTCGGCCTGCCGGTCCCGCACACCGCGCTGATCCCGCGGCGCAAGGAGATGCTGGGACGCAGCCTCGAGGAGTTCGTCGGCGAGAACTTCCTCCAGGAGGGAGTGATCCGCGAGCGGCTCCAGGTCGCGCAGCTCAGCCGCCGGGTGGCGACGTGGCTGACCGAGGAGCGCAACGCGGCTCGCGTGGTGGACGAGGTCGCCGCCGTGCTGCACCTGGGTCTGTCCAAGGTCCGCGACGAGGACATGCGGGTGCTGGTCGAGGAGGCCCTGCTGCCCCGGTTCCTCCAGGAGCCGGTCAGCCCGGTCGCCGGCAGCCTGCTCGAGGAGGTGGTCCGCGACGGCGCCCACCACGGGCTCGTGGACCTCGTGCTCGAGGAGGCGCACCGCTGGCTGGCCGACAACGAGGTGACCTTCACCGAGATCGTCGGCGAGCGGGCCCCCTGGTGGTCGCCGCCGGCGCTCAACGACCGGGTCACCCACCGGCTGCACGTCGAGCTGGTGGCCTGGGTCGCCGACATCCGCGACGACCCCCGCCACCATGCGCGGCTGGCCTTCGACGACCTGCTGGAACGGCTCGCCCAGGACCTGCTGCACGATCCCGACACCCAGGCGCGGACCGAGAGGTTGAAGGACCGGGTGCTCGGCCACCCGCAGATCCTGGTCACCGCGACGTCGCTGTGGAACGCCTTCCGCACCGCGCTGCTGGGCGCCCTCGAGGACCCCGCCGGGCCGCTGCGCCGCCGGGGTCGCGAGGAGCTCGTCGGCTTCGGCCGGCGGGTGCTCGAGGAGGACGCGCTGCGCAAGCGCCTGGACGCCTACGCCGCCGACATGGCGGTCTTCGCGATCGGGCGGTACGGCGACGAGCTGACGGCCGTGATCACCCACACCATCGACCGCTGGGACGGCAAGGAGGCCGCCCGGAAGATCGAGCTGCACGTCGGTCGGGACCTGCAGTTCATCCGGATCAACGGCACGATCGTGGGTGGTCTGGTCGGCGTCGTCATCCATGCCGTCAGCCAGACGCTGTGAGCATCGGTCGACAGATCAGCGACAATGGCACGCATGAGCAGTGCAGCGGTGCGTGAGGTCCCGATCCGCGACGGGTCGATCCGGCTCGGTCAGTTCCTGAAGCTGGCCGACCTCGTCGACAACGGGGCGGACGCCAAGCCGCTCCTGGTGCAGGAGCAGGTCCGCGTCAACGGCGAGGTCGAGACGCGCCGGGGGCGGCAGCTGGTCAAGGGCGACGTGGTCAGCCTCGGCGGCAGCGCCGTCCGCGTCGGCTGACCCGTGCCGCGCGACGCAGCCGCGGTCAGCGCACGTCGACGAGGTCGACGACGAAGATCAGCGTCTCGCCCGGCTTGATCACGCCGCCGGCGCCGCGGTCGCCGTACCCGAGGTGCGGCGGGATCACCAGCTGCCGGCGTCCGCCGACCTTCATGCCCTGCACGCCCTGGTCCCACCCGGAGATGACCTGGCCGACGCCGAGCCGGAACGACAGCGGCTCGCCGCGGTTGTAGGAGGCGTCGAACTCCTCGCCGGTCGAGTGCGCCACCCCGACGTAGTGCACCAGCACGGTCTTGCCGGCGACCGCCTCGGCGCCCTCGCCCTCGGTGACCTCGGTGACCTCGAGGTCGGCCGGCGGCGGGGAGGAGGGGAAGTCGATCTCGGGCTTCTGCGGGGTGCTCATGAGCGGCCTCTCTGGAGTCGGTGCGCGGTCCCGGCCACCCTAGCCAGCGCCGACACCGGTCCCCAGCCCGGGACTGGGATACTCGCGGCGTGAGTGAAGCGCCCCGGACCGACTACCGTTTCCTGCTCGCCAACGAGCGGACGTTCCTGGCCTACCTGCGCACCGGACTCGCCCTGCAGATCGCGGGGCTGGGCGCGCTGCAGTTCCTCACCACCGGCCACGCCGCGCTGCGGATCGGGCTGGGGCTCGTGCTGGTGCTGACCGGTTCCGCGGTGGGGGTCGCGGGCTACCGCCGGTGCCGGGAGAACGAGCGCATCATCAGGGCCGGGGAGGAGATCCCGCCGGCCCGGTCGTTGCTGCCGGTCACCCTGGCCGTCGTCGTGGTGCCGGCGCTGGCAGCCGTGCTGGTGGCGCTGGGCTGAGGCGGACCGCCGGGCGCCGAGCCGCTGCGGTGCCGGTTCCCCTATGCTCCCTGAGATGGAGACGGCCGCAAGACTTGGCGACGTCGGCCCCGTGCTGGACGCCGCCGAGGCTGCCTCCCCGGTGGAGGCCGTGGAGGCAGTGACCCGGGAGCTGGGGCGGGCCCTCGGCGCGCTCACGGTGTCCTTCCTCGTCGCCGACCTCTCCGGGCGTGCCCTCGTCCGGCTGGCCCACGTCCCGCTCCTGGTGCCCGGGAGTGCCGTCGCCGAGGGCCGGGCGCTGCAGCACGGTGAGCGCCGGATCGCCGAGGAGTCCGCCACCGTGATCCCCTTCGACGGCGGGCCGATGGAGCAGACGGTCCGCACCCAGAGGGTCCACGTGCTCGCGCCCGGTGGTCAGGACGCCCGTGAGCCCGGCCCGGAACCGGCATGGACGGTGCTCGCGCCGGTCACCGAGCGGGGTGAGTCCATCGGTGTGCTCGAGCTGCGGCTTCCCGGGGAGCCTGACGGCGACGCCGTCGCGGAGATCGCCGGGTTCGCCCACCTGCTCGCCTTCGTGGTGATCGCCAACCGTCGGCACAGCGACCTGTTCGAGTGGGGTCAGCGCAGCCGTGAGTTCAGCCTGTCCGCCGAGATCCAGCAGAAGCTCCTCCCGGGTCCGCGGACCTGTGAAGCGGGTGCCTTCACGCTGGCCGCCTGGCTGGAGCCGGCCGCGACCATCGGCGGCGACACCTACGACTACAACCTGGCCCGCGACGTCCTGGACGTGTCGATGACCGACGCGATGGGGCACGGGGTCGGCGCGGCGCTGACCGCGTCGCTGTGCGTGGGAGCGCTGCGGGGGACCCGAAGGGCGGGGGCGACGCTCCTGGAGCGCGTCACCTCGGCCAACGGCGCCCTCGCCGACCACGCGAGGGCCACGGGGACCGACGACTTCGTGACCGGACTGGTCGGATGCCTGGACCTGCACGCCGGGCTGCTGACGCTGGTCAACGCCGGCCACGTCGCCCCCTACCTGTGGCGTGACTCGGCCGTCACCATGCTGGACCTGCCGATCGACCCTCCGCTCGGCATGTTCGACGAGACGGCGTACCGGACCAGCGAGCTGGTCCTCGAGCCCGGCGACCGGCTGGTCCTGGTCACCGACGGCATGCTCGAGCGCAACGCCGACACCGTCGACATCCCGGCGGCGATCGGGGCCACCCGTTCGCTGCATCCCCGGGAGGCGGTGCGGGCGCTGGCCGACAGCGTGCTCGAGGCGACCGGCCACTCGCTCAGTGACGATGCCACCGTGCTGTGCCTGGACTGGCACGGCCGGCACGACCGTGAGCGCAGCTCGGTGTCCGGAGCCGACCAGGTGCGCGCCAGCCGCCCGTTCGCCTGAGGCCGGGGGCCGCGCGTCAGGCGCCGTGCACGTAGTGGTCGAGCTGGTCCCGCTCGAACTCCAGCTCGCGCATGCGGTGCTTGACCACGTCGCCGATGCTGACGATCCCGGACAGCCGTCCCTCGACCACCACCGGGACGTGCCGGAACCGGCCCTCGGTCATCACCTGCATGAGCGAGTTCAGCGTCTCGTCCAGGCCGCAGGTGTGGACCTCGCTGGTCATGATCCTGGTGACCGGGGCGTCCAGCACGTCCTCGTCGGCGTGCAGGTGACGCACCACGTCACGCTCGGACACGATGCCGCCCACGCTGTGCCCGTCGGAGCTGACGATCAGGGCGCCGACGTTGTGCTCGGCGAGCCGGGCGAGCAGCTCCCGCACCGTGGCGTCCGGGCTGATGGTGACCACGTCCTGCTTCGCCTTGCCGGCGAGAACCTCTTTGATGCGCACGGTGGTGACCTCCCGCGTCGTCGGAGCCTTGTCGGCAGGCTAGCCAACTTCTGGCCTCGGCGGACGAGGAATCCCACCGGGGCTGCGACGATGTCGTGGTGAGCGGCCGATGACGACGCCGGTGGACCGCCTCGGAGCCGGGGCCAGCCTGCTGATGATGGGCTGGCTGTCGGTGGTGCTGTGGCTGGACCGGGCCGGGGGCGACGGTGGCCTGTGGCAGCAGCGCGGCCTGGGGCTGCTGACCTGGGGGGTGCTGGCGGTGGCGCTGGCCCGGGTCACGCCGCTGGTGCGGGCGCAGACGCTGGTGGTGGTGGTGTTCGCCACCGTCGTGGAGTACGTCTTCAGCCCGACCCTGCACGTCTACGCCTACCGGTTCGACAACGTGCCGGCCTTCGTCCCGCCCGGCCACGGGCTGGTCTACCTCTCGGCGTTCGCGCTCGGGCACGCCGCGTTCGTACGGCGGCGGCTGCGAGCGGCCGGGTGGGCGGTGCTCGTCGTGGGCGGCGGCTGGGCGGTGCACGGACTGGTGCTCGCCGAGCGGCCGGACGTGCTGGGTGCGCTCTGGTTCCTGTGCCTGGCGCTCTTCCTCGCCTTCGGGCCCTCCAAGGAGGTCTACGTCGGAGCCTTCGTCGTGGTCAGCTGGCTGGAGCTGCTCGGCACGGCGCTGGGCACCTGGGAGTGGGCCGCGCGGGACTTCACCGGCTGGATCGCGATCGGCAACCCGCCTTCGGGGGCGGCCGGAGGCTACGGCTGGTTCGACCTGGCGGCGCTGCTGCTCGCGCCCGCGCTCGTGCGGCTGTTCACTCGCCGTCCGAGCCCGGAGCCCCCTCTGGCTTCGGAGGACGTCGCCGCGCGCTGAGCTCGTGGACCGACCCGTGCTGGCGGGGGGCGGCGTCCGGGTCGCCGTCGTCGTCGGAGACCGAGCCGAGGAAGGCCAGCGCCTGCTCGTGCAGCCGGCCGTTGCTGGCCAGCGCGTTGCCGCCGAGCGGTCCGGGGGTGCCGTCGAGCGAGGTGAACATGCCCCCGGCCTCGCGGACGATCACGTCGAGGGCCGCCATGTCGTAGATCTGCAGCTCCGGCTCCGCGGCGAGGTCCACGGCACCCTCGGCGAGCAGCATGTAGGACCAGAAGTCGCCGTACGCCCGGGTCCGCCAGCAGCGGCGCGAGAGCGCCATGAAGTCCTCGAGCCGGCCGCGGTCTTCCCAGCCGCCGAGCGAGGCGTAGGACAGCGAGGCGTCGTCGAGACGGGCCACGTCGGACACCCGGCACTGCGAGGCGTTCAGCAGCGAGCGTCCGGTCCAGGCGCCGCCGCCCTGAGAGGCCCACCAGCGGCGGTTGAGCAGCGGCGCGCTGACGCAGCCGACGACCACCTCGTCGTCGACCATGAGCGAGATCAGCGTCGCCCACACCGGCACCCCGCGGACGAAGTTCTTGGTGCCGTCGATCGGGTCGACCACCCAGCGGCGCTGGCTGTGGCCGGTCGAGCCGTGCTCCTCGCCGATGACCGCGTCGCGCGGGCGGGCCCGCGACAGCGTGCGGCGGATGCCGTCCTCCACCGACTTGTCTGCGTCGGTCACCGGGGTGAGGTCGGGCTTGGTCATCACGTGCAGGTCCTGCGCCTTGTACCGGCTCGTGGTGAGGGAGTCCGCGTCGTCGGCCAGGACGTGCGCGAGCCGGAGATCGTCGGTGAAGGAGGTCGACATAGGGGTCAGGCTAGGGCCTCAGTCGTCCTCGGCGCGTTCACGGCTCTCGAGCAGCCGCCGGAAGGACTCCACCCGGACCGCCTCGGTGTGTCCGGCGGCGACCGCGTCGTCGAGGCCGCACTCGGGTTCGGTGAACCCGTGCGTGCAGCCGCGCGGGCACGAGCCGGTCAGCTCCTCGAGGTCCGGGAAGGCCCGGATCAGGTGCCGCGACTCCACGTGGGCGAGGCCGAAGGAGCGGATGCCGGGGGTGTCCACGATCCAGCCGGCCCGGTCGCCGTGGGGCGGCAGCGCGAGCATCAGCGCCGAGGTCGAGGTGTGCCGGCCGCGGCCGGTGACGGCGTTGACGTGCCCGATGGCCCGGTCGGTTCCGGGCACCAGGGCGTTGACCAACGTCGACTTGCCGACCCCGCTGCTGCCCACCAGGACGCTCACCCGGCCGGCCAGCCGGCCCCGCAGCTCGTCGAGGTCGCCGCCACGGGTGGTCACGATGGCGTCCACGCCCAGCGGGCGGTAGGCCGCGAGCAGCTCGGCCGGATCGGCGAGGTCGGCCTTGGTCAGGCACAGCAGCGGATCGAGCCCGGCGTCGTACGCCGCCACGAGCGCCCGGTCTATGAGCCGGCGTCGCGGCTCGGGGTCCGCCAGCGCGGTGACCACCACGAGCTGGTCGGCGTTGGCCACGATCACCCGCTCGACCGGGTCGTCGTCGTCGGCGGTGCGGCGCAGCACCGTGACCCGCTCGTCGACCGAGACGATGCGTGCCAGCGAGCCGTCGTCGCCGCTGACGTCGCCGACCAGGCGGACCCGGTCCCCGACCACGACGCCCTTGCGGCCCAGCGGGCGCGACTTCATCGCGGTCACGACGCGGTCCTCGACCAGGCAGGTGTAGCGGCCGCGGTCCACGGTGACCACGCTGCCGGGGACGGCGTCGTCGTACGAGGGACGGTCCTTGGTGCGGGGGCGGGTGTGGCGACGCGGCCGGTCGTACTTCTCGTGCTCCCAGTCCTCGTGACGCGCCACTAGAACAGCCCCGACCAGGCCTCGGCGAACCCGGGGAAGGTCTTCGCGGTCGTGGCGACGTTCTGCACCTCGACGCCCTGGACGCCGAGGCCCAGGATCACCGCTGCGTGCGCCATCCGGTGGTCGGCGTAGGTGTGGAAGACGCCGCCGGTCAGCACCGCCGGACGCACGTCGAGGCCGTCCGCGGTCTCCTCGACGTCGCTGCCCAGAGCGCTCAGCTCGGTGGCCAGCGCCGCGAGACGGTCGGTCTCGTGGCCGCGGATGTGGGCCACCCCGCGCAGGTGCGAGGGCGACTCCGCGAGCGCGCAGAGGGCGGCCACCGCGGGGGTCAGCTCGCCCACGTCGTGCAGGTCGTAGTCGATGCCCTGGATCTTCCCGGTCCCCGTGACGCTCAGCCCGGCCTCGGAGAGCGTCACCTCCGCCCCCATCAGCGCGAGGATCTCGCGGAGCCCGTCGCCGGCCTGGGTGGTGTGCTGCGGCCAGTCGCGCACGGTGACCGAGCCGCCGGTGACGAGGGCCGCAGCCAGGAACGGTGCTGCGTTGGACAGGTCCGGCTCGACCCTCACGTCCACGCCACGCACCGGGCCGGGCAGCACCTGCCACCGGTTCGGCTCGTCGGTCAGGACGGTGACCCCGCGCAGCCGCAGCTGCTCCACGGTCATCTCGATGTGGGGCAGGGACGGGACGGGCTTGCCGACGTGGCGCACGTCGATGCCCTGCTCGTAGCGCGGTGCCGAGAGCAGCAGTGCGGAGACGAACTGGCTGGAGGCCGAGGCGTCGATGGTGACGACCCCGCCGCGCACGCCTCCCTCGCCCAGGACGGTGAACGGGAGGGCGTCGCGTCCCTCGTCCTCGACCCGCACGCCGATCTGCCGCAGCCCGTCGATGACCTCGTGCATCGGCCGGGTGCGGGCGTGCGGGTCACCGTCGAAGATCACCGGCCCGTCCCCGAGGGCCGCCAGCGGTGGCACGAACCGCATCACCGTGCCGGCGAGACCGCAGTCCACCATCGCCGGCGCGTGCACCGGCCCCGGGACGACGCTCCAGTCGTCGGACGAGGTGTCCACCTCGGCGCCGAGGTCGCGCAGCGCGGTCGCCATCAGCTCGGTGTCGCGGGAGCGCAGCGCGCGTCGGACGACGCCGGGACCGTCGGCCAGTGCGGCGAGCACCAGCGCACGGTTCGTCAGGGACTTCGAGCCCGGCAACGACACGGTGGCGGAGACCGGTCGGTCCGGGTGCGGTGCCGGCCAGAGGTCGGTCGCGGTTTCGTGGAGAGTCATCGACGACGAGGGTAGCCGTCCGCGGGCCGGTGCAGCGGCGCACCGGCCCGGCCGGACGACACGGTCAGCCGATCGACTTCGCGGCCAGCTTGGCTTCCTTGCGCAGGTGCTTGGCCTCGCGGCGTACGTCGGTCACCGCGTGCTTGGTGCGCCAGGCGACGCCCGGCCGGCCCTCGGTGTCGACGGCGGCCAGCATCAGGCCGCCCAGCATCGAGAGGTTCTTGAAGAAGTGCAGCCGCTGGTTCTGTCGCGTCGCGGCGTCCTCCTCCTCCCAGAACCGGTGACCGGCGGCGGTCGTGGGCAAGAGCGTGAGCGCCAGGACGGTCGAGGCGAGGCGTGGGGTGCGGCCGGTCGCCAGCGCCAGCGCGCTGACCACCTGGGCGGCGCCGTTGATCCGGACCAGCGTGACCTCGTCGCTCGGGACCGGCACCTGGGGGGCGAACCGGTTGAGCGCGCGGGTGACCCGGTCGGTCACGGGCTTGGAGCGGGCGGCGACGGCCTTGCTGTTGCGCAGCGCGCCGACACCCCCCACGACGAACATCGAGGCGAGCATGGGTCGGGCAACGAGTCGGATCGGCGTCATGGCCTCTTTCTACCCGGTCCCCGGTGCTGTGACACCCCGGGGCCGGTCGGCTCACCCCTTGCGCTGGACGCTGACCGAGCCGGAGTTGTCGCTCGGGTCGAGGTCGACGGCCCCGACCGGGGTGGCGGCGAGGGACAGGGTGGCCGAGCCGGAGGCGTTCGGCCGGTCGACCAGCGCCACGTCGAGGTCGACGCTGCCACCTCCGGTCACCGTGCAGGTGATCAGACCGGCCGTGACGGTGCAGCCGGTCGAGGTCGGGGTCACCTCGAGGTCCGCGGCGTCGAAGCTCGCCGTCAGCCGCACCTCGACGCCGGCCGGGGCGTCCACGGTCGCGGTGACGCTGCCCTTGCCGGACTTGCCGTCCAGGTCGTCGCTCATCGAGAGCCGCACCGCCACCTCGGGCGTCGGCGTGAGCAGGACGTCGTCGGTGTTGTCGGCGCTCGGGTCGAGGTAGCCCGCCGGAGAGGAGACCGTGGCCGAGAACGAGGTGGGCAGGTCGGAGGCGGAGACCACGCGCAGGTCCAGGACCAGGTCACCACTCACCTGCTCACAGGTGAGCACCGTGCCCGAGTCCGAGAGGGTGCAGCCGGCGACCGGGGCGGCCAGCGCCGCCGCCTCCGAGAGCGTCACCGTGAGGGGACCGCCGTCGGCCGGCCACCCGGAGACGGCCGTCCGGACGACGTAGGAGTCGGTGCCGTCCGCGGAGACCTGGTGCCGGTCGGTCAGCTCGCCGAGCGTCAGCGCGACGTCCGCGGTGGGCGTGGGCGGCGGCGTGACCGGGGCGACGTAGCCCAGGACGAGCGAGTCGTCCCCTAGATCGGGATCCTGGTAGCCCGCGGGTGCGACGAGGGTCAGGGTGATCGTGGTGTCCGGCTGGCCCGGGGGGATGACCAGCGGCAGGTCGACGTCGAAGCTGGCACCCGTGGCGGTGGTGGTCGCCCGCGTGAAGGGTGCCGTGACCAGCGGGTTGGCGGTCTGGCACAGCACCTTGGTGGGATCGCCGGTCAGCGGCGAGCAGGTGCCGCCGCCGCCGAAGAGGATTCCGTCGGGGTCGGCGCTGAGGGAGACCGTGACGGTGGGCGGCAGCTCCGGGCTGCCCTGCAGCGTGAACCGCACGTGGCCGTCGGAGAGCGACGCCCCGGCCGCCGAGAGGTTCGTGGTCACCGGGACCGGCTCGGTCGGTGTCTGCGACGGGCTGGGCTCCACGCTGGGGAGCGCCGACTCGCTCGGGGAGGGGTCCTGGCTGGGGAGCGCCGACTCGCTCGGGGAGGGGTCCTGGCTGGGGAGCGCCGACTCGCTCGGGGAGGGGTCCTGGCTGGGCAGCGCCGACTCGCCGGCGGAGGGTGCGGCGGACCCAGACGGTGCGGCGCCCGGGTCCGCGGTGGCAGCGGTCTCCCCGGCCGGCTCGCCCAACGGCGCAAGGACCGGGACATCGCTCGGCGCGGCGTCCGGGGTGGCGGTGGGGGTGCTGCTCCCGGAGGGCAGCGGGAAGACCGCGGGAACGGCTGCAGGCGAGCTCACCGGCTCCCCGACGAGCGTTCCTGGGTCGCCGGCGGAGGTGCTGGCCACGGCGTCCGGCACCGGGTCCCCGGTCGTCCCGGTGCGGGGCAGCGTCGACGTCGCGCTGATCGGCTCGTCCGCGGCGCTCACCCGCTCGGAGCTGCCGCTCTGCACGATCACGATCCCGGCGGCGGCTGCCGCGGCGACGGTGGCGGCCACCGCACCGGCGGTGGCGACGCCGGCGTTGGCGGCGAGGGCGTCCCGCACCCGACCGACGACGGCCATGACACCGGCGGACCCGGCCGCGGAGCCGGCGGAGGCCAGGTAGCCGGTGGCGGCGGTGCCGAGCAGCAGGGGAGCGATCAGGGCGCGGAGGTTGGAGTTCACCTCGGTCAGCTCGAGGTACATCGCCGTGCACCGGCGGCAGCCGTCGAGGTGGGTCTGGACCTTGGCACCGTCGCGCTTGGCGAGCCCCTTGCGGATGTAGGCGCCGAGGTGCTCGTTGGTCCAGCGGCACTCGGTCTCGGAGATGTCGTGCAGGTGCATCGTCAAGAACGCCTGCCGCAGGCCCTCGCGGGCCCGGTAGGCCAGCGCGGAGACCGAGTTCGCGCTCATCCCGAGCAGCGCGGCGATCTCGGCCGGCTTCTGCCCCTCGACCTCGAGGTGCCACAGCACCATCTGCCACCGCTCCGGCAGGCTCGCGAACGCCTTGGCCGCCGCGCCGCTCTCGAAGGCGGCGACGGCGGTGTCCTGGAACGGCACCCCCGGGTCGAAGGCGGTCATGTCGTCGGAGGTCTGCAGCCGCGAGGACGCCCGCACCTTGTCCACGTGGAGCCGGCGTACGGCGGTGAGCAGGTAGGCGCGGAAGGCCACGTCGGGGCCGCCGCCGCCCTGGAGGACCGAGAGCACCTTGGCGAACGCCTCGGACACCAGGTCGTCGGCGTCGGGGCCCCGGACGAGCTGCCGGGCGAGCCGGTTCGCGGCCTCGACGTGCCGGGCGAAGAGGTCGCCGTAGGCAGCGACGTCCCCGCCGCGTACGCGCGAGATCAGCTCGGCGTCGCTGGGCGTGTCGATCTCGCTCAGGATGTCGGTCATAGGCCTTACGGGGAGGAGACGGGCGACAGCGCGACTCATGACGCCCGAACCGGACGTGACCTGGCCGTTCTGTCCTGATCACCACGTTAGGGCTCTCTGCGGGGTCTCGCTGGAAGTCTGGGAAATTCTCGGGGACGGCCGATTGGGGGACTTTCAGAGTCTTTGAGTAGGTCGAGGGTAAAAAGTCGCTTGAACGGCGTCATGAGCCTCCGGCACCGCCGTTCCCTTTCCGTAAGGCCGCGGGACGCGCGTCGACAGGGCGTGCGCCGACCGGGACGGAGGTGGCCAGCGGTGCCGCTCTTCGCCTCGTTCGCGCGACGTCGTGCCGACGTGCTGCCGGCCGTGGAGGGTCCCGAGCTGCCCGAGGTGACGCGGCAGGCGCTGCCGCTCCGCTTCGAGGTGGTGGCGGAGTCCCTGGCAGCGGACAGGGACGTCCTGGCGGCCTGCACCGTGGTCGGTCGTGACGTGGCCCGCGACGGTGCCTCCCTGGGAGAGGCACTGTCCGGGCTGCGCACGACCTACCGGCTGGTGCGCGGCACCGTTCCCGGCTTCGAGCCGACGGAGGCGCTGGCGGTCGCCTGGAGCGAGGCGACGCTGGAGTACCTCCACGACCTGTCCTGCGAGGACCCGCTGACCGGCCTGACCAGCCTGGCGCACGTGCGCACCCGGCTGGCCGAGCTGTACCGGGACGCCGAGCTCACCGACGTGTCGGTGCGGCTCAGCCACGCGCTCGTGGTCGTCGAGGTGCTGCCGCGCCGGCAGGACGCGTTCGCCGACCACCACTTCACCCGGGCGCTCCGGATGGTGCAGGTCGCCGAGGCGACCCGTGCGGTCTACTCCGGCGGACAGACCATCGGCCGGCTCGGCCAGAACCGGGCGGTCGCGGTGGTGGCGCGCAGTGCCGACCTGGGCCAGTCCGTGGCGCTGCTGCGCGAGTTCCTGGCCGACCTCGACCTCGGCCCGAGCGACGTTCGCGTGTGGATCGAGGGCCTGCCGGTCTCGCCGGACTCGGCGACCCGGCTGCTGGACGAGCTCGCGCGCTGACCCGGCGCGACGCCGTACGACGTCGTCCTCCCCGGTCCGGCCCCGCGAGTCGATAACCTGAGCGGCATGTGCGGCCGCTACGCGTCCAGCCGACGCCCCGAGGACCTCGTCGAGGAGTTCGAGATCGACAAGGTCGAGGTGAAGGAAGCTCTCGCCCCGGACTACAACGTCGCGCCGACCAAGCCGGTCTACGCCGTGGTGCAGCGGCCGCCGGCGAAGGGTGACCAGGAGCCCGAGGGCCCGGTGCCTGCCGAGCGGCAGCTGCGGGTGCTGACCTGGGGCCTGGTGCCGTTCTGGGCGAAGGATCCGGCGATCGGCAACAAGATGATCAACGCGCGCATGGAGACGGTGCACGAGAAGCCCGCCTACCGCCGCGCGTTCGCCTCGCGCCGCTGCCTGCTCCCGGCCGACGGCTACTACGAGTGGTACGCCACGGAGCAGAAGACCAAGTCCGGCAAGCCGCTGAAGCAGCCGTTCTTCATCCACCCGGCCGACGGCGGCGTGATGGCCATGGCCGGGCTCTACGAGATCTGGCGGGATCCCACTCGTGCGGAGGACGACCCGGAACGGTTCCGGTGGACGTGCACCGTGATCACGACCCGGGCCGAGGACGTGGTGGGCCACATCCACGACCGGATGCCGATGCTGGTGGAGCCCGAGAGGTACGCCGACTGGCTGGACCCGACCGTCTCCGACCCTGAGCAGCTGAAGAGCCTGCTGGTGCCGGCGGCCCCGGGCCGGCTCGAGGCCTACCCGGTCTCCACCGAGGTCAACAGCGTGCGCAACAACGGTCCCGAGCTCCTCGAGGCGCTCGCCACGGAGCCGCCCGGGCCGGCCTCATGACCGCGGTCTCCGTCGTCCCCACGCCCCACGGCGACGCGCGGCTGCTGCGGGACCGGGCCCGCAGCCCGATCGCCACGCTGCTGCTCGGCCACGGGGCCGGCGGCGGCACCGAGTCCCGGGACCTGGTCGCGCTCGCGGAGGCGCTGCCCGCGCAGGGCATCAGCGTGGTCCGGCTGGAGCAGCCCTGGCGGGTGGCCGGTCGCAAGCTCGCCCCGCGCCCGGAGGTGCTGGACCAGTGCCTGGTGGCGGCCGCCCGGCAGCTGCGCGCCCGCACCCCGCTGGTGAGCGGCGGTCGCAGCGCCGGCGCCCGCTCCGCGGCCCGGACCGCCCCGGAGATCGGCGCCGCGGCGTACCTCGCGCTGGCCTTCCCGCTGCACCCGCCCGGGCGGCCCGAACGCTCCCGCGTCGACGAGCTCGAGGCGGTGCGGCTGCCGACCCTGGTGATCCAGGGGGAGCGGGACCCGTTCGGGCGACCCGAGGAGTTCCCGGCCGACGTCGACCTCACGGTCGTTCCCGGTGCCGACCACGGCTTCGCCGTCGCCAAGCGCGGACCGGTGGGCCAGGAGGAGGCGCTGGCGATCATCGTGGAGGCCACGCTGGAGTGGATCGTCCGTGAGGTCTCCGGGAATCGAATCACCCCCTGAGGCGTTCTGCCCACCAGTCGATCGCGACGCCACAAAGGCGCTGCGACAGATGTGACCAACGCTTTGGAAGGAGCCGTCTGGTGGGAACGATGACCTGCGACCGCGGCGAGGACCGTCGCGCGGCGACGTCGTATCCAGCCCTGCCGGTAGGCTGGGAGGCGATGACAGACCAGACCGCGCCGGACCCGGCCACCGAGACCGAGGCGGAGCGCTCCGCCCGCTTCGAGAACGACGCCCTGCCGTACCTCGACCAGCTGTACTCCGCCGCGATGCGGATGACCCGCAACCCGCAGGACGCCGAGGACCTCGTTCAGGAGACGTTCGCGAAGGCGTACTCCGCGTTCCACCAGTTCCGCCCCGGCACCAACCTCAAGGCGTGGCTGTACCGCATCCTGACCAACACGTTCATCAACAGCTACCGCAAGAAGCAGCGGCAGCCGCAGCAGTCGATGAGCGAGGACGTCGAGGACTGGCAGCTCGCCCGCGCCGAGTCGCACACCTCCTCGGGCCTGAAGTCCGCGGAGACCGAGGCGCTCGAGCGGTTGCCCGACAGCGACGTCAAGGACGCGCTCCAGCAGCTGCCGGAGGACTTCCGGCTCGCGGTGTACCTCGCCGACGTCGAGGGGTTCCCCTACAAGGAGATCGCCGAGATCATGGACACCCCGATCGGCACGGTGATGTCGCGGCTGCACCGCGGGCGTCGCCAGCTGCGGGAGCTGCTCGCCGACTACGCGACCGGTCGAGGCATGAGTGCCGCCGGGACCGCGGGCACCGCCGCCGGCGGGAAGGGAGCCACCTCATGAGCTGCGGAAATCCTCACGACAAGGACTGCTCCGAGGTCCTGGACCGGGTCTTCTTCTTCATCGACCACGAGCTCGCGGACGCCGACTCGGCGCAGATCCAGCACCACCTCGACGAGTGCGGCCCCTGCCTGCAGAAGTACGACCTCGAGCGGACCGTGAAGGCGCTGGTCGCCCGGTCCTGCTCCGAGCACGCCCCGGAGGGCCTGCGCGACAAGGTGCTGCTGCGGATCCGACAGGTGCAGGTGGAGATCACCACGACCTCGGTGGAGCTCAGCGAGTAGCACCCCCGAGATGCTTGAAGGACCCCGACCGGCAACGGTTCGGGGTCCTTCGTCTCTGCGCTGCTGCGCAAGAACGCCGGGTCAGGCGTTGGGGCGCTTGCCGTGGTTGGCGGCCTTCTTCTTGCGGGCGCGGCGCTTGCGGCCTGTCTTGCCCATGGGTGTCCTCCTCGACGCTGAAACGCTACGGGTCCGGGCCAGGCGGCCGGGACCAGCGGCCATTCTCGCAAACCGGGCCCGGATCCCGCCAATCGGCCCGCTCCCCGGTCACCCGGGGCGTGCGTGGGCGCGCGCAGCCGGACCGGCAGGATGGGGACATGACCCAGACGCAGACCGGCGCGAGCGCCACGCTCGAGCGCACCGTGACCGCCGCCGACACCGCGGAGGCGCTGGCCTCGGGCGACCTGCCGGTGCTGGCGACGCCGCGGCTGCTGGCCTGGATGGAGGCGGCCACCTGTGCGGCGCTCGCGCCGACGCTGCCGGCCGGCAGCAGCAGCGTCGGCACCCGCGTCCAGATCGAGCACGTCGGGGCGAGCCCGGTCGGTGCCGTGGTGCGGGTTCAGGCCACCGTCGCCTACGTCGACGGGCGGCTGGTCCGCTTCGCGGTCGCGGCCCACGACGCCAGCACCGAGAAGGTGCTCGGTCACGGCGAGGTCACCCGGGTCGTGGTGGACCGGGACCGGTTCCTGGACCGGCTCGGCTGACCGCGGGCCGGTCCGTGGGCCGGCCTTGCTCAGAGCACCAGCCGGAAGCCGAGCAGGTCGATGCCCGGACGCGGCGCCCAGTCCCGCTCCGGGGCGCGGACGAAGCCGAGCCGGGTGTAGAGCGCGTGCGCCTCGACCTGGACCGGCAGGCTGCTGATCGCCACCGCCTCGCAGCCCAGCGTCGAGGCCCGGTCGAGGCAGTGCCGCACCAGCGCCTCGGCGACCCCGCGCCGTCGGGCCGCCGGGGAGACGGCCAGCATCCGGAACTCTCCCTCGCCCGGGCCGGCGACCTCCCGGAACGGCGAGCCCTCGGGGCAGTACGTCACGGTCCCGGCGAGCCGGTCGTCCAGCACGGCGACGTACAGCTCGGCGTCCGCGGCGCGGGCCGCGGCATCGAGCAGGTGCGCGGCGTAGAAATCCTCCTCGACGATGTAGCCGCTGTGCGCGTAGGCCTCCAGGGTCAGCCGGCCGACCTCCTGCAGCTCGGCGGGCCGCGCCGCGCGGACCAGCACGCTCAGACCCCGAAGGTGTTCCGCGGGTAGGCGGCGTCGACGTCGGTGATCACGTTGACGAGGTACGGCGTGCCCGCGGCGAACGCCCGGTCCAGGGCCGGGCCGATCTGCCTCGGGTCGGTGACGGTCTCGCCGCCGCCGCCCAGGGCCCGCACCACCTCGTCGTAGCGGGTCCGCGGCGCCAGGTCGGCCGCCACGTCGTAGCCGTAGATCATCTGCATCGGCTGCTTCTCCAGCCCCCAGGCGGAGTTGTTGCCGCAGACCATCACGACCGGCAGGTCGTGCCGCACCAGCGTGTCCACGTCCATCAGCGACATCCCGGCCGCGCCGTCGCCGAGCAGCAGGACCACCTGCGCCGACGGGCGCGCGATCCGGGCGGCGATGGCCGCCCCGAGGCCGGCGCCCAGGCAGCCGTAGGGCCCGGGGTCCAGCCAGCCGCCGGGCCGCTGCGGCTCGACGTACTTGCCGGCGAAGGAGACGAAGTCGCCGCCGTCGCCGATCACCACGGAGTCCTCCGCCAGCCGGGGCACCAGCTCGCCGTAGATCCGCGCCGGGTGGATCGGGTCGGCGGTCGCTGCGAGCAGGGCGGCGTCGGCCTCGGCCGCCCGTGCCACGTCGGCCTGCAGGTCGGCGACCCAGGCGCTCCAGTCCGGGCGGCGCAGCTGCTGCTCGAGCGCGGCCTGGACGCCGTCGATCACCTGGGTCAGGTCGCCGGAGGCGGAGGCGGTGAGCTCGGCGTGGCCGGAGACCTGGGCGGGGGAGTCGGCCAGGTGCACGACCTGCGCCGTGGGGCTGCCGTCCTTGCCGCCGAACACGCCGTAGCCGAGCCGGAAGTCCAGGGGGGTGCCGACGACCACGACCAGGTCGCTGGTGCCGAGCGCGCGCCGGCGGGCCTTGGTCACCAGCAGCGGGTGGCCGCCGGGGATGATCCCGCGGCCCATCCCGTTGGTGACCACCGGGATGCCGGTCTGCTCCACGAAGCGCAGGGCCGCCTCCTCGGCGCCGTCGGCCCAGACGTCGGTGCCGAGCACCAGCACCGGTCGCTGCGCGGCGGCGAGCAGGTCGCCGACCTCGGCGAGTGCCTCCGGGTCCGGGGCGATCCGCTGCCGGGCCGGGCGACCTGGCTGCTCGTAGCCGGCGTTGTCGAAGAACTGGTCCATCGGCACGTCGAGGAACGTCGGTCCCCGGTGCGGGGAGCCGGCCACCCGGAACGCCTCGTCCATCGAGTCGGCGATCTCCCCGACCCGGTGGACGGTGCGGGCGAGCTTGGTCACCGGGGCCAGCAGCGGGGGGTGGTCGAGCTCCTGGAGGCTGCCCATGCCCCACCGGTTGGCCGGGGCCCGGCCACCGACGACGACGAGCGGCGAGCCGCTGAACTGGGCCTGGGTGATCGCGCTGACCCCGTTGGTGACGCCGGGGCCGGCGGTCAGGACCGCGAGGCCGGGCACGCGGGTGAGCTTGCCCATCGCCTCGGCGGCGAAGACGGCGGTCTGCTCGTGGCGGACGTCGAGGATCCGCACCGGGGGCCCCCCGTGCACGGGATGCACCGCTCCGTCGTACATCGGGAAGACGTGCGCGCCGGACAGGGTGAACATCGTCTCGACGCCGTGGGCGGCCGCCACCGCCACGGCCTGGGCGCCGCCGTGCGCCTGGTCGGGCGCCTGGTGGGGGCCCGGCTGGGACTGGCCGGAGGGCCGGTCGGCTGCCTCGGTGCTGGCGCTGTCGGGACCCGTGGAGAGGCCCGCGGCGGGGCTCGCGTCGGTCATAGCGGGCAGGCTACCCGTTGGTAGCCCGCCCGCTCGACCGGGCTACCGGGTGGGGGTGTCGGTGGCGAGGTCGCCGATGGCGAGCTCCTCCACCCCGGGGTCCCCGGCGTCGGCGTGGTAGTCCTCGGGCCGGGTGTGGTCGGTGCCCTCGGGCACCTTGGCGGCACGCATCACGAGCGTCAGCACGACCACGACGAGCAGGTTGATGACGAAGGCCGTGAGTGCGATGTAGGCCTTGGTCTCCGTGAACGGGATCGTCGCCAGCGAGCTGCCGAAGTGGGCGTTCGGGTCGGCCGCGGTCGGCTGCTGGTACGCCGTCCAGGTGCCGTAGACCATCCCGACGGCCCAGCCGCCGAGCAGGGCCCACCGGTGGAACCAGCGGGTGTACAGGCCGCCCACCAGCGCGGGGAAGGTCTGCAGGATCCAGACACCGCCCAGCAGCTGCAGGTTGATCGCGAACTCGTTCGGCAGCCCGAGCACGAAGATCAGCGCGCCGAACTTCACGACCAGCGAGATCAGCTTGCTCTGCTTGGCCTCCTGCGCCGGCGTGGCGTCGGGCTTGATGAACGCCTTGTAGATGTTGCGCGTCCACAGGTTCGCCGCTGCGATCGACATGATCGCCGCCGGCACCAGCGCGCCGATGGCGATCGCGGCGAAGGCCACGCCGGTGAACCAGTCCGGGAACATCGTGCGCATCATCTCCGGCACCGCCAGCTGGGCGTTGTCGGTCTGGACGTTGGCCGCGATGGCCGCGAAGCCCAGCAGGGCGAGCAGGCCCAGCAGGAAGGAGTACGCCGGCAGCAGCGCGGCGTTGCGCCGGATCACCGAGCGGTTGCGGGCCGCGAGCACGCCGGTCAGCGAGTGCGGGTACATGAACAGTGCCAGCGCGGAGCCGAGGGCCAGCGAGAAGTAGGCCATGTGCAGCGGCGCGGCCGGGATGATCCCGGCGCTCGGCGGCTTGCCGGCCGCGACGGAGGCGGCGTTCGCGGCGTCGAACTTGTCCTTGGCGGCGGAGAAGATGCCGTCCCAGCCGCCGAGCTGGGTCGGCAGGTAGAAGACCGCGACCAGGATCACCAGGTAGATCAGTGCGTCCTTGACGAACGCGATCAGCGCCGGCGCGCGCAGCCCGGAGGCGTAGGTGTAGGCGGCCAGCACCGCGAACGCGATGAACAGCGGCAGGTCCTTGACGAACCACGAGTCGCTGGTGCCGCCGATGCCCATCACCTCGAGCACCACCTGGATGCCGACGAGCTGGAGGGCGATGTAGGGCATCGTGGCGAGGATGCCGGTGACCGCGACCGCCAGCGCGAGCGCCTTGGAGTCGAAGCGACCGTGGATGAAGTCGGCCGGCGTCACGTAGCCGTGCCGGTGCGAGACCGACCACAGCCGGGGCAGGAACACGAAGATGATCGGGTAGAGCACGATCGTGTAGGGCACCGCGAAGAAGCCGATCATGTTGCCGGCGTAGAGCAGTGCGGGGACCGCCACGAACGTGTAGGCGGTGTAGATGTCGCCGCCGACGAGGAACCAGGTGATGAACGTGCCGAAGCCGCGACCGCCCAGGCCCCACTCGTCGAGGTTGTCCAGGGAGTCCGCGCGCCGCCAGCGCGCCGCCGCGAAGCCCATCACGGTGACCAGCACGAAGAAGAACAGGAAGACGGCCAGCGTGACCGGGGAGATGTCGTTCACCGGCCCTCCTCCTTGCGGGCGGCCGGCGAGTCCGCCGAGTGCCGGGGCAGGCCGCGGGAGACCCGGTCACGAGCCGTCGCGGTCTCGCTGAGCTTGAACGCGACGTAGGTCAGTGCCGAGACGATCGGGATCAGCAGGAACTGGAACCAGTAGAAGAACGGGAAGCCCCACAGGCGGGGTTCCTCGGTGTCGTAGGTCCAGACCAGCAGCGGGACGACGATGCCGACCGCGAGCAGGACGGCGACCGTGATCCAGAGGGGTCTGGTCCCGGCGTCGTGACCGGGACGGGCAGGGGAGTGGGACATGGCAGGGGTCACCTCCAGGTTGTGTGCCGCCGCGACGTTAGTAGCGCGCCCACATCCCGGACCCATGAGGCTGCGGCGGTCTCGATGAACGGTCGGGTCCGTCGACGAGCGGGGGCTTTCGCGCGACGAGCGGCGGTCCGGTGACGACGAGCGGCGCGATCAACGTGCGTTTGCGCAAGGACCGTGCCAGGGCCGTGCGAGGGCCGCGCAAGGTGCGCGCAAGGACCGCTCAGGACCGGGTCAGGACCGCAGGTAGGGGTCGACCAGCCTGAGCTGCTCGATCAGCACCAGCAGCAGGTCGGCCCGGACGGCAGGCGGGCGCGGGGCCAGCGACAGCTGCAGGTAGAGCGCGCGCAGGTAGGCCCGGACGTCGCCGGCGACGCGGTAGGGGTCGCCCGGCGAGTCGACGTCGAACCGGGCGGCCCCGCTCAGCCGGGCCACCCACGGCTCGAGCACCTCCATCCCCAGCAGGTCGCGCCGGAGCACCTCGAGCGTCGCCATCGCCAGCCGGTCGTCCTCGCCGTGCAGGAACCGCTGGTCGGAGTCGAGCAGCAGCCGGTCGGCGATGACGTCGAGGAGCACCGTCAGCTCCAGGCGACCCACCGCCTCGGAGCCGGCGAGCGCGCCCAACGCGTCCGCGCCGTGGGCGATCGCGTGCGCCCAGCCCTTGCCCTCGACGAACCCGCGGAGGTCCTGCTCACGGACCAGCCAGCCGGCCAGCCGGTCGCCCCAGCGCAGCACCGTGTCCGGGGGGAGCAGGTGCTGCTCGTTGTCGCGGCCGAGGCACTGGGCGAGCACCAGGGCCGAGAAGCTGCGGCGGAACACCGTGTCGGTGTCGCGCTGGCCGATGCCGACCAGGAGACCGGAGGCCATCCCGTCGCCCAGCCCCTCGAGCAGGTGGTCGTAGACCCCCTCCGCCACCCAGGTCGCCAGCACCTCGAAGGCGAGGGCGTCGCGGCGGTGCGGGTCGGGGTCGCCCAGCATCGTGGTGAGCTCGGTGGTCAGGTCGGTCAGGGAGCGGTCGACGGGCACCTTGTGGCCTTCCGCCACGACGCGGTCCCAGAACGCCGACTCCATGAGCGCCATCCTGCCATTGCGGGGCGGTCTCCGGGGCGGCGGGTTTGCGCGCCTACGCTGGTCCGGTGCCGTCCATGAACGAGCTCGTCCGCGCCCACACCGACCTCGCCGAGGACGACGTGTCGTGGCTGCACCTGCTGCTCGCCGACTGGCAGATCATCGCCGACCTCTCCTTCGCCGACCTGGTGCTGTGGCTGCCCGACCGGGCCGGGAGCGGCTACTGGGCGGTGGCGCAGATGCGGCCGACCACGGGGCCGACCGCCTACGTCGACGACCTGGTCGGGGCGTTCGTGCCCCGCGGGCGGCGGCCGCTGCTCGACGCCGCGCACGACCAGCAGCGGGTGGCCCGCGAGGGGGACCCGGAATGGCGCGACGAGGTGCCGGTGCGGGTCGAGGCGATCCCGGTACGCCGTGAGGACCGGATCCTCGGCGTGATCGCCCGCAACACCAACCTGCTCGGGGTGCGCACGCCCAGCCGGCTGGAGCTCTCCTACCTGCAGGCCGCCACCGACCTCACCCAGATGATCGCCCATGGGTTCTTCCCCTACCCGGGCCAGCGCTCCGACCACGCCGACTCCCCGCGGGTCGGGGACGGCTTCGTCCGGGTCGACGCGACCGGGACGGTGACCTATGCCAGTCCCAACGCGATGTCGGTGTACCGCCGGCTGGGGCTGCAGACCGACCTGACCGGCCTGGACCTCCCCGAGACCACCCGCCGGCTGCTGCCGCCGCGCCGGCGACCCGACGAGGAGACGCTGAGCGCGGTCCTCTCCGGACGGTTGCCGCGCGACGCCGAGGTGGGCGACGGCGAGACGGTGCTGATCCTGCGGGCGATCCCGCTGCGGCCCACCGGCGAGCACATCGGTGCGCTGGTGCTGGTCCGCGACGTGACCGACCTGCGCAGCCGCGACCGGGAGCTGGTCACCAAGGACGCGACGATCCGCGAGATCCACCACCGCGTGAAGAACAACCTGCAGACGGTGGCGGCGCTGCTGCGGCTCCAGGCCCGGCGCATCGAGGCACCCGAGGGCCGGGCCGCGCTGGAGGAGGCGGTCCGCCGGGTCGGCACGATCGCCGTCGTGCACGACACGTTGAGCCAGACCCTGGACGAGCGGGTGGAGTTCGACCAGGTCGCCGACCGGCTCCGGTTGATGGTCACCGAGGTCAGCTCACCCGGGGCGGCGGTCTCCTCGCGCCGCGAGGGAAGCTTCGGCGTCGTCCCGGCCGAGATCGCGACGCCGCTGGCGATGGTGCTGACCGAGCTGCTGCAGAACGCGGTCGAGCACGGTTTCCACGGCGGGTCCGGGCAGCTGCTGGTGGCGGCCCGGCGTACCCCCGGACGGCTGGTCGTGACGGTCCAGGACGACGGAGCCGGAGTGCCGGTGGACTTCGACCTCGACAGCTCGGCCAGCCTGGGACTCTCGATCGTCAGGACGCTGGTGGAGTCCGAGCTCGGGGGCCGGATACAGATCGACCCGGCTCCCACAGCGGGGACCCGGGTGACCTTGGACGTGCCGCTGGCGTGAGCGCGGCGATGGGACTGCTCAGGCGGTGCGGACCTTGGCACGGGCGTTGCGGCGCTTCAGCGCACGACGCTCGTCCTCGCTCATGCCCCCCCACACTCCGTGGTCCTGCCCCGCCTCGAGCGCCCACGCGAGACACTGCTCGCGCACCTCGCATCGACGGCACACCTGCTTGGCCTCCTCGATCTGGAGGATGGCCGGACCGGTGTTGCCGATCGGAAAGAACAGTTCTGGATCCTCTTCGAGGCACGCAGAACGGTGGCGCCAATCCATGGCGGTTGACTCCTTGTCGTCAGTTCGTGAGCGGCCGGCTGGGTGAAGTCGGACCTGCCCCTTAACACTCTCGTTGACAGCGTTCGGTCGTTTTAAACGCCTTGTCGAGAACCGTCCCGCCCCTTGGTCTGCTGGCGGGTGTCGGTGGATGGTCCCGAGCAGGTCCGACAGACCTGCTGGCCGGTGACAGTCTCCAGAGTGGCAAGAGATCGAGGACAGATCAACCCTTTCGGGTGGTCAGTTCCGTCACAACCCGCCGGGGGAGGCCCGGTCCGGAATGACAAAGCCGCAGGTCACGGGGCGTTCCGGGCACCCGGGACCGGTGGCGGCGAAGTTCCGCCGCGACACGCCGGGTGCGTACGATCGAGCCGTGACCGAGCACCCTACGCCCGCCTCCCCTCCGTCCGGCACCGGGGGAGGGCGCATGCCCACGGCCCTGCTGGTCGCGGCCGCGGTGGCCGCGGTCGAGGCGCTGCTGCTGGCCGTCTACGGGGTCGCCGAGCTGGTGGCGCTGTCCGGCGACCGGCTGACGATGGGGCTCTCGACCTCGGTCTTCTTCCTGGGGTACGCCGCCGGCCTCGCCTTCTGCGCCTGGGCGGTCACCCGGGGCAGCTCCTGGGCGCGTGCTCCGATCGTGCTCGCGCAGCTCATCCAGCTCGGCGTGGCCTGGAGCTTCCGGGGCGGCAGCTCGACGCCGCTCTCGGTGCTGCTGGCCGTCCTCGCCCTCGTGGTGCTCGCCGGGCTGCTGCACCCGGCCTCGATCGCGGCGCTCGACGACGCCGAGCGCTGAGGCCGGCAGTCTCGCTCAGACCCCGCTGGTCGGCTCCGCGAGCTGCTCACGCAGCTGGGCGAGCGTGCGGGCGAGGAGCCGCGAGACGTGCATCTGCGAGATACCGATCTCGGCGGCGATCTGGGACTGGGTCATCCCCTTGAAGAAGCGCAGCATCAAGATGTGCTTCTCCCGCGGGTCGAGCGACTCCAGCAATGGCTTGATCGTCTCGCGGTTCTCCACGTGCTCGAGCGCCTCGTCGTCTGAGCCGATCACGTCGATCATGCTCAGCGCGCTGTCGTCGCTGGAGTCCGGCGCGTCCAGGGAGAGCGTGGAGTAGGCGTTCGCCGACTCCAGGCCCTCGATGATCTCCTCGTCGGAGACGCCGACCTTGCGTGCCAGCTCGCTGACCGTGGGGGAGCGGCCGAGCTGCTGGGTGAGCTCCGCGGTCGCCGCGGTGATCGTGATCCGCAGCTCCTGGAGTCGCCGAGGCACCCGGATCGCCCAGCCGCGGTCGCGGAAGTGTCGCTTGATCTCGCCCACGATGGTCGGGGTGGCGTACGTGGAGAACTCCACGCCGCGCTCGATGTCGAACCGGTCCACGGCCTTGATCAGGCCGATGGTGCCGACCTGGAGCAGGTCGTCGAAGGGCTCGCCGCGGTTCAGGAAGCGCCGGGCGAAGTGCTCGACCAGCGGCAGGTGCAGACGAACCAGCTGGTCGCGCAACGAGGACCGTTCGGCCTCGGAGACGTCGGGATCGGCCAGCTGGGCGAACAGCGCCGCGCTCCGTGCGCGCACCCGGGCCAGGTCCTCGCCACCGGACGTGGTCATCGACCTGCTCACTCGACGTCGGTGGTGCTGCGGGAGAGCCGGATGGTGAGCCGGTCGCCGTCGACCTCGGCCGAGACCGTGCTGGTCAGCGCGGCCAGCACCGTCCAGGCGAACCCGTCACGGCTCGGCTGCCGCGGCTCGTCGCACTCCGCGGTGACCGCCACGACCAGGCTGCGTTCGCCGAGCTCGAAGGAGCAGGTCAGGTCGCTGCCGGTGCGGGCCTGGGGGAGCACCATCGCGCAGGCCTCGTCCACGGCGATCCGCAGATCCTCGATGTCGTCGAGGGTGAAGTCGAGCCGGGCGGCGAGGCCGGCGGTGGCCGTGCGCAGCACTGCCAGGAAGGCGCTGTCCGCCGGGATCCTGAGCTGCACGTCGGGGTGGATGTCCACCACGTCCTACCCTCCCATCGTCACGATGGGGCCGGACGCGGGTGCGCCCGACCCCATCGGAGCCGTACCTTACCGAGACGTCGTCCCGGAGTCTTTCATGACCTGCCCCCGGGTGACCGCATCGACGCGGCTGCCCGTGGTGCTGCTGCTCAGGCCTTCTTGGTCTCCCAGAAGATCTCGGAGATCTCCGCGATCTTGGCGAGCAGCTGGTCGGCTGCGTCGGCGTCCATCGTGCCCTTGGTGCCCGAGGCGCCGGCCAGCTTGGTGGCCTCGTTGAACAGGGTGTGCAGCTGCGGGTACTTCTCGAAGTGCGGCGGCTTGAAGTAGTCGGTCCACAGCACCCACAGGTGGTGCTTCACGAGCTCGGAGCGCTGCTCCTTGATGAGCACGGCGCGGGTGCGGAAGTCGGGGTCGTCGCTGTCGGCCACCTTGGCGATGATCGCCTTGACCGACTCGGCCTCGATGCGGGCCTGGGCGGGGTCGTAGACCCCACACGGGAGGTCGCAGTGGGCGTGGACGTCAACGGTGCGTGCGAAGAGTCGCGCGAGCATGCGGTGGTCCTTTCTCTGGTGCGGTCTGGTCGTGCTGGTGCGGTCGTGCCGGGACACCACCTGCGACACTACTCCGGCGCCGGGGCCTGCCCGTGGGTGGTGCGAACGGGGCCCCGTCGTCGGAAAGGACGTTACCCATGCCCGACCGGTCCACGCCCTCCGGCAGCGGCCGACGGCTCGGCCTGGCCCGCGTGCACGGGCGGTCGATGGAGCCGACGCTGCACGAGGGCGACCGGCTCGTGGTGCTGCACGGCGCGCGGCCCCGGGTCGGCCGGCTGGCCGTCGTACGCCTGCCCGGGGAGGTGCTGGCCGTCAAGCGCGTCACCCGGCGCGAGCCGAGCGGTTGGTGGGTGGAGCGGGACAACCCGCGTGAAGGCGTCGACTCCTGGTCCGTGGGTGCGGTCCCGGACGCCGACGTGCTGGCCGTGGTGCTGCTGCGGGTGTGGTCGCCGGACCCGTCCCGACCGGGACACGTCGGGCGGGTCGCGGCGGTGACGGGGGTGACGGCGGTGGCGGCGTCGCTCGCGGCGCTGGCCGCGGCACGGTGCTGGTGTCGCCTGCGCCACATCCGGACGCGACCCCGGTCCGGCTGACGCGGGCTGTGGCAGACTGCGAGAACTCGGGAGATCCCCGCTCTTCTCCGCCGTCCTTCTCACCCCACCGCCGGTGAGGACCGACCGCGACGCGCTGTCACCCGAGACAGGAAGGGCGACCTCATGGTTGCATCGACTTCGATGACCGACTCTCCGCTGCCCCCCGAGCCCGCCGCCGCCGGTGCCGACGACGCCGTCTTCGCGCTGCACCGGGGCGGCAAGATGGAGATCGCCTCCACGGTGCCGCTGGCCGGCCCCGACGACCTGTCGATGGCCTACACGCCCGGGGTCGCCCGGGTCTGCGAGGCCATCGCCGCGGACCCCGCCCGTGCCGCGGACCTCACCTGGGTGTCGAACACCGTCGCGGTGGTCACCGACGGGACGGCCGTGCTGGGCCTGGGCGACATCGGTCCGGCCGCGGCGATGCCGGTCATGGAGGGCAAGGCGGTGCTGTTCAAGCAGTTCGGCGGCGTCGACGCCGTACCCCTCTGCCTGGCCACCACCGACACCGACGAGATCGTCGACACCGTGGTCCGGCTGGCCCCGAGCTTCGGCGGGGTGAACCTCGAGGACATCTCCGCGCCGCGCTGCTTCGAGATCGAGGAGCGGCTCAAGGCGCTGCTCGACATCCCGGTCTTCCACGACGACCAGCACGGTACGGCGGTGGTGGTGCTCGCCGCGCTCGAGAACGCCCTGCGGATCACTGGCCGCCGGCACGCCGACACCCGGGTGGTCATCTCCGGGGCCGGCGCCGCGGGGGTCGCCGTCGCGAAGATCCTGCTCGCCGCCGGGGTCACCGACCTCGCCGTGACCGACCGCCGCGGCGTGCTGCACTCCGCCCGCGGCGACCTCACCCCGGTCAAGCAGGCGCTCGCCGAGCAGACCGCGGACCGCACCGGACGCACCGGCGACCTGGCGGCGGTGATGGCCGGCGCCGACGTCTACATCGGCGTCTCCGGGGGGACGGTGCCGGAGGAGGTGGTCGCCTCGATGGCCGAGGACGCGATCGTCTTCGGGCTCGCCAACCCGAACCCGGAGGTGCACCCCGACGTCGCGCACCGGCACGCGCGGGTGGTGGCCACCGGGCGCTCCGACTTCCCGAACCAGATCAACAACGTGCTGGCGTTCCCCGGCATCTTCCGCGGCGCCTTCGACGTCCGGGCCAGCAGCATCACCGAAGGGATGAAGCTGGCCGCCGCCGAGGCGCTCGCCGCCCTGGTGGGCGAGGAGCTGAGCGAGGACCACATCATCCCCTCGCCGTTCGACGCCCGGGTCGCGCCCGCGGTCGCCTCGGCCGTCGCGGAGGCCGCCCGTCGTGACGGCGTCGCGCGCCGCTGACTAGGGTCGGGGCATGTTCGCCGTCTACGCCGACAAGTTCTCCTCCGACGACCCGCTGTCCGCCCTCGTGGTGGGCGAGCGGCCCGATCCCGAGGTTCCGGCCGGCTGGACCGCCGTACGGGTCAAGGCTGCCTCGCTCAACCACCACGACCTGTGGTCGCTGCGCGGCGTCGGGCTGCGCGAGGAGGCGCTGCCGATGATCCTCGGCTGCGACGCCGCCGGGCTCGACGAGCAGGGCAACGAGGTGGTCGTGCACGCCGTGATCAGCGACCCGGCCTGGAGCGGGGACGAGACGTTGGACCCGAAGCGGTCGCTGCTCTCCGAGCGCTACCAGGGCACGTTCGCCGACACGGTGGTCGTGCCCAAGGGCAACGTCGTGCCCAAGCCGGCGTCGCTGTCGTTCGAGGAGGCGGCCTGCCTGCCGACCGCGTGGCTGACCGCGTACCGGATGCTCTTCGTGCAGGGCGGCCTGAAGCCGGGCGACTCCGTGCTGGTCCAGGGCGCCGGCGGCGGGGTGGCGACCGCGCTGATCACGCTGGCGCGCGCCGGTGGCCTGCGCGTCTTCGCGACCAGCCGCGACGAGGCGAAGCGGCAGCGGGCCCTGGAGATCGGGGCCCACGAGGTCTTCGAGTCCAACGCGCGGCTGCCCCGCCGGGTCGACGCCGTCATGGAGACGGTGGGCAAGGCCACCTGGTCGCACTCGGTGAAGTCGCTGCGCCCCGGCGGCACGCTGGTGATCAGCGGCACGACCAGCGGACCGGACGTCGCCAACGCCGAGCTCACCCGCGTCTTCTTCCTGCAGCTGAAGATCGTCGGGTCGACGATGGGCACCCGCGGCGAGCTCGCCTCGCTGGTGGAGATGCTCGACACCACCGGCACGAAGCCCTTGGTGCACGACGTGCTGCCGATGGAGCGGGCCAGCGAGGGGTTCGCCGCGATGGCCCAGGGCGACGTCTTCGGCAAGGTCGTCTTCACCCGCTGACCTCCACCCCCACCCGACCGCCCCCACCCGACCCCACCGACCCGCCGAGTCGGCGCATCTGCAGCCCGCGACCCCGTCGAGTCGGCGCATCTGCAGCGCGCAACCCCGCCGAGTCGGCGCATCTGCAGCCCGCGACCCCGCCGAGTCGGCGCATCTGCAGCCTGCAACCCCGCCGAGTCGGCGCATCTGCAGCCTGCAACCCCGCCGAGTCGGCGCATCTGCAGGTCGGCCAGGGCGGGTGCGCCTCCCATCGCTCTTGAGGCGAGGTAAAGAACAACGAGAGGGCGCAGTGGGCCCCTGTTGTTGCTGTTCTCGAGGGAATCGGGAGCAACGAGGGCGCACATGCCCACCGCTGCTCCGTAGGCACCGGCTGCAGGCGTTACCTGCTCAGCCGGGCGCGCTGCAGATGCGCCGACTCGGCAGGCGGCAGCGCTGCGGTTGCGCCGACTCGGCAGGCGGGAGCGCTGCAGATGCGCCGACTCGGCAGGCGGCAGCGCTGCGGTTGCGCCGACTCGGCGGGTGGGAGCGCTGCGGTTGCGCCGACTCGGCGGGTGGGAGCGCTGCAGTTGCGCCGACTCGGCGATGGGGTGAGGTGGGTGGTGCGTCAGTCGTCAGGGTCGTCGAGGCGCGCCAGCCAGGTGGCCAGTCGCTCGACGGGCGTCTCGAACTCGGGGTTCAGGTCCACGAACTCCTGCAGCCGGTCGGCGACCCACGCCAGGGTGACCTCCTCGTCACCCCGGCGCTGCTCGAGCTCCTCGATCCCGCGGTCGGTGAAGTACATCGACTCAGTGCCTTGTCGTCGTGCTCAGCTGAACGCCTGCTGCAGGAGCGACTTCTGCTCCTCCAAGTGGCGGGAGTGCTGACCGACCGACGGCGAGGAGGACTCCGGACGGGAGACCCGGTAGAACGGGATGCCCTCCAGCTCCGGGGTCAGGTTGAGCGCCATGTGCGGCCACGGACCCATGTTGGCGGGCTCGTCCTGCACCCAGCGGATCTCCTGCAGGTTCGGGTACTTCGCGATCTCGGCCTTGAGCTCCGCCACCGGGCGGGGGTACAGCTGCTCGAGCCGGACGATCGCCGTGTGCGGGTCGTCGCCCTCGCGCTTCTTGCGGTCCACCATCAGGTCCCAGGTGATCCGGCCGCTGCACAGCAGCAGCTTCTCGACCCGGCCGGGGTCGACCTGGTCGTCGCCGACCACCGGGCGGAAGGTGCCCTGGGTGAAGTCGGAGGGCTGGGAGGCGGCCTCCTTGCGCTTCAGCATCGACTTCGGGGTGAAGATCACCAGCGGTCGGTGCTCCTCGCCCAGCGAGTGCTGGCGCAGCAGGTGGAAGAGGCTGGCGGGGGTCGACGGCTGCGCGACCACGAAGGCCTCGTCGGCGCCCATGGCCAGGAACCGCTCGATCCGGGCGGAGGAGTGGTCCGGCCCCTGACCTTCGTAGCCGTGCGGCAGCAGCAGCACGACGCCGGACTGCTGGCGCCACTTGGTCTCGCCGGCGGTGATGAACTCGTCGATGATGGTCTGGGCGCCGTTGACGAAGTCGCCGAACTGCGCCTCCCAGAGCACCAGCGCATCCGGACGGGCGACCGAGTAGCCGTACTCGAAGCCCATCGCGGCGTACTCCGAGAGCAGCGAGTCGTAGACGTAGAACTGCGCCTGGTCCTCGGTGAGGTTGGACAGCGGCGTCCACTCGTCGGCGTTCTGGCGGTCGATGATCGTCGCGAAGCGCTGCACGAACGTGCCCCGACGTGAGTCCTGACCGGCCAGCCGGACCGGGCGGCCGTCCATCAGCAGGGAGCCGAACGCGAGGATCTCGCCGGTTCCCCAGTCGATCGGACCGTCGACGATGGCCGCAGCCCGCCGCTGGAGCTGGGGGAGCACCTTCGGGTGCACGGTGAACCCCTCGGGCGCGTTCAGGTGCGCGTCGGAGATCCGCTTCAGCGTCTCGGTGGAGATCGCGGTGGCGGTCTCGGTGCCGTGCTTCTCGGGGTAGTCCGGGACGGTGGTCCACTCCTTGGGGGCGTTGGTCGCCTCCCGCACCTCGGTGAAGACCCGCTCCAGCTGCTGCTGGTAGTCGCGCAGCACCTGCTCGGCTTCCTCGACGGTGATGTCGCCGCGGCCGATCAGGGACTCGGTGTAGAGCTTGCGCACCGAGCGCTTCTGCTCGATGAGGTCGTACATCAACGGCTGGGTGTACGACGGGTCGTCGCCCTCGTTGTGACCGCGCCGGCGGTAGCAGACGAGGTCGATCACCACGTCCTTCTTGAAGGCCTGGCGGTACTCGAAGGCCAGCCGGGCCACCCGGATGCAGGCCTCCGGGTCGTCGCCGTTGACATGGAAGATCGGCGCCTGCACCATCCGCGCCACGTCGGTGCAGTAGAGCGAGGAGCGCGACGAGGCCGGCGAGGTGGTGAAACCGACCTGGTTGTTGACGACGAGGTGGATCGTGCCGCCGGTGCGGTAGCCGCGCAGCTGGGAGAGGTTCAGCGTCTCCGCGACCACGCCCTGGCCGGCGAACGCGGCGTCGCCGTGCACGAGCAGCGGCAGTACCGGGAACTCGGCGCCGCGGTTCAGCACGTCCTGCTTCGCACGGGCGATGCCCTCGAGCACCGGGTCGACGGCCTCGAGGTGCGAGGGGTTCGCGGCCACGGACACCTTGATCGTGTCTCCGGAGCCCGCGCTGAACTCGCCCTCGGCGCCGAGGTGGTACTTCACGTCGCCGGAGCCCTGCACGGTGCGCGGGTCGATGTTGCCCTCGAACTCGCGGAAGATCTGGCTGTAGCTCTTGCCGACGATGTTGGCGAGCACGTTGAGCCGGCCGCGGTGGGCCATGCCGATGCAGACCTCGTCGAGGGAGGCCTCGGCGGCCGCCTCGCAGAGCTCGTCGATCAGCGGGATGGTGGTCTCGCCGCCCTCGAGGCTGAACCGCTTCTGGCCGACGAACTTCGTCTGCAGGAAGGTCTCGAAGGCCTCGGCCTGGTTGAGCTTCAGCAGGATCCGCAGCTGCTCCTCGCGGGGCGGCTTCACGTGCGGCTGCTCGACGCGCTGCTGGATCCAGCGGCGCTGCTCGGGGTCCTGGATGTGCATGTACTCGATGCCGACGGTGCGGCAGTAGGAGTCGCGCAGGATGCCGAGGATGTTGCGCAGCTTCATGAACCGGCGACCCTCGCCCCCGAAGGAACCGGTCGCGAACTCGCGGTCGAGGTCCCACAGGGTGAGCGCGTGCGACTCCACCTCGAGGTCGGGGTGGCTGCGCTGCTGGTACTCCAGCGGATCGGTGTCGGCCATGATGTGGCCGCGGACCCGGTAAGCGTGGATCAGCTCGAGGATCCGGGCCTGCTTGGAGATCTCGTCGTCGTGGCTGGAGGAGATGTCCTTGGCCCAGCGGATCGGCTCGTAGGGAATCCGCAGCGACCGGAAGATCTCGTCGTAGAAGTCGTCCTCGCCGAGCAGCAACGCGTGCAGGCGCTTGAGGAACTCACCCGACTGCGCGCCCTGGATGACCCGGTGGTCGTACGTCGAGGTCAGCGTCATGACCTTGCTCACCGCGTTGCGGGAGAGCGTCTCGTCGGAGGCGCCTTGGTACTCCGGGGGGTAGTCCATGGACCCCACGCCCAGGATCGCGCCCTGGCCCTTCATCAACCGGGGCACCGAGTGGTTGGTGCCGATCGTGCCCGGGTTGGTCAGGCTGATCGTCGTCCCCTGGAAGTCGGTGACGGCGAGCTTGTTGTTGCGCGCCTTGCGGACCAGGTCCTCGTAGGCGGTCCAGAACGCGGCGAAGTTCATCGACTCCGCCGCCTTGATCGAGGGCACCAGCAGCTGCCGGGTGCCGTCGGGCTTGGGGAGGTCGATGGCCAGCCCCAGGTTGATGTGCGCCGGGGTGATCAGCGTCGGCTTGCCGTCGATCACGTCGAAGCCGTTGTTCATCTCCGGCATCGAGGCGACGGCCTTGACCAGCGCGTAGCCGATGATGTGCGTGAAGGAGACCTTGCCGCCGCGGGCCCGCGCCAGGTGGTTGTTGATCACCGTGCGGTTGTCGATGAGCAGCTTCACCGGGACCGAGCGGACGCTGGTCGCGGTGGGCACCGTGAGGCTGACGTCCATGTTCTGCACGGTGCGTGCGGCCGCGCCGCGCAGCTGCGTCAGGGTCGGCTCGTCCTTGACCTCGGGGGAGGGGGCGGGCTCCGGCTCCTTGGGGACCGGAGCGGCGGTCGGCTTCGCGGCGGGCTTGGGTGCGTCCGCCCGCGGCTCGGCGGCCTCGGCGGTGGTCTTCGTCGGGGCCGGCTTGGCGGCGGCCTTCGCCGGTGCCGGCTTCGCGACGGCCTGCTCGGGGGCCGGCTTGGCGGCGGGCTTCGCGGGTGCGGCCTGCTCGGCCGCCGGCTTCGCGGCTGGCTTGGCGGCGGCCTGCTCGGGCGCCTGCTGCGGCGCGGCTGCGGCAGCCGGCGCCGCGGGCTTCGCGGCCGCCGTACCGTTCTCCGCGGGTCGCTTGCCGTTGCCGGCCTCGGGATAGTGGCGGAAGAAGTCCCACCAGGCCTTGTCCACGCTGTTCGGGTCCCGCTGATAGCGCTCGTACATCTCGTCGACGAGCCACTCGTTGGCGCCGAAGGCGGCCAGCGGGTTGTCAGTGGGGGCGGACCCCCCGGTGGATGCGGCTGGTGAAGACTCGGCCACGGCCTGAATCGCCTCTTCCGGTGAAACCTGGTGTCGAAACTCTAGGGTTGGGTGAACGGCTACCAGGCTAGTCCTTCGTGGCAACAGCGCGCAGTCGGGATCGCCCCCGGCACGTCGTCACCGGCGCGAGGGTGGTCAGGCTCACATGGAGCACCGTTCCTCCCGGAGGAGAAGGCCCGTGACCTACCCGTTGATCCACGGTCGCAGACGAGGGGGCGCACGGCTCCTGGTGGGCGCCGTGACCTTGCTCACCCTGGGTACGGCGGCCGCCTGCACCGGCAGCTCCTCCGGCCCGGAGGCGCAGCGCACGCCGACGCCGAGAGCGTCGACCCAGCCCGCCGCCACGCTCGCGCCCCGACCGGCCGCCGCGCAGGTCCGGGTCACCCGGGTCTCCGGCACGCTGCGCGCCCGGGACCGGAAGGCGCTCGAGGCCCGCGTCGGCAAGGTGGTGACCACCTACTTCGACGACGCGTTCCTGGGCGGTGACTACCCCCGGTCGTCGTTCAAGGACGCCTTCGCCACCTTCTCCCCGGGCGCCCGCCGCGAGGCTCGCGGGGCTCGCGAGCTGCTGACCAACCAGCTTCTCGGCCCCACCACGGAGTCGGTGGTGCCGCGCGAGCAGACCGCCTACCTCTCGGTGCTCGCGCCGTTCGACGCCGCTGCCGGGGTCACCGCCCGCGTGCACCTGGTGTTCCTCGCCGAGCGGGGTGAGCGTGCCGATCGCACGGTCACCGTCGACGGGCGGCTGCTGCTGACCCGCAAGCCCTCGGGAGGATGGATGATCTTCGGCTACGACCTCAGCCGGTCGAGCACCGCCGGGGGTGCCGGGTGAGCGCGTCGCCGGTGTCTCGTGCGCTGCGGCTGCTGCGCCGCCACCTCGCGCTGGTGCTGGTGCTGCTCGTCACGCTCGTGGCGGTGCCGGGAGCCGGGGTCCGCGACGCCCCGGTGTCGCTGGTGAAGCTGCGCAGCACCGGTGCCGTGGACCATCCCCGCGACGTGGTCTGGATCCTCTTCCTCGGCTCGGACGCCCGGCCGGGACAGTCCGTGACCCGCAGCCGCGCCGACGCGATCCAGCTCACCGGGGTGAACCTGCGCACCGGTGCCGCGACCGTGATCGGGGTGCCCCGCGACTCCTACGTCGACATCCCGGGCCACGGCCGGGAGAAGATCAACGCCTCGATGTACTTCGGTGGCCCGCAGCTGATGGGCAGGTCGGTGGGCAACCTGGTCGGCGTCCAGCCCAACTACGTGATGACGGCGGGCTTCGACGGCTTCCGGCGGATGGTCGACGGGATCGGCGGGGTCACCGTCGACTCGCGGTTCTCGTTCTCCGACCCGGTGCGCCCGCAGGGCTACCACGTGGGGCCGAACAAGCTCACCGGCTTCCAGGCCGAGATCTTCGCGCGGATCCGCAAGGCGTTCCCCCGGGGCGACTTCGACAGGTCCGCCAACCAACAGGACGTGCTGCGCGGCATCCTGCGCCAGGTCCGGCTGCACGTGGACGAGCCGGGGTTCATGGAGCGCGGCGTGCTCTCTGTCGTGCGCAACCTGGACACCGACCTGCGCCCGGCGGAGCTGTTCCGGCTCGCCCAGGCCGCCGCCACGATCGACCCGGCCCGCATGCGCGGGTGCGTGGTGCTCGGGGGGGTCGGCTACGCAGGGGCGGCCAGCGTGGTGTTTCCCGACGTGGCCCGTGCACGCCGCATCGGCGACGACGTACGCCGGGACGCGACGCTCGACCACGGCTGCTGAGCCGGACAGGCGCCCCTCCGGCCGGAGGGGCGCCTGCGCGTGCCGCCGGTCGGCCGGCTACCGCTGGATGCCGGCCTTGGCGTAGCCGATGTCGATCACGGTGCCGACCGGCCCGGTGTCGGCGGAGAGGAGCGTCACCCGCAGGGCGGTCACCGCGACGCTGCGCTTCCCCTGTTCCTGCAGGAAGAAGGTCAACCGGGCGACGCCCGGCACCTCGATCGACTGACCGGGGTCCGGGACGGACCGGCGGGTGCCGTTGACGGTGAGCGAGCCGATCGTCGAACCCTGGGTCGAGGTGGTCAGCCTGCCGCCGGCGCTGCGTCTCGCGGTCGCCTGCCCGACGATGCCCTCGACGTGGATCGGGCCGAGGGTGAGCGAGGCCAGCCGGCCGGTCGTGCGGGCCAGCGCCCTGCCGTCCTTCTCGATGTAGCCGCGCACCGAGCCCTCGATCGTGCCGAGACCGAGCGCGGCGGGGTCGAGCACGACGCCGGCGGGGCTGTTGGTCTTGACCTGGTTGTGGGTGCCGAGGCAGGGGAGGACCTTGTGGCCGAGCCTGCCCACCTTGACGATGCCACCGAGCACCTCGGGGGCGTCGAGCCCCTGGGCGCTGCCACCGAGCAGGCCACCGGTCGGGAGCCGGTCGATGCGGGCGAAGGTGTGACCGACCGTGACGCTGCCACCGAGCGCGTCGAGGTCGGCCCGCAGCACCGAGGCCTTCGCCCGGGCGAAGGCGCTGTGCGCATCCGCGTCGAGCGGGGTGCCGGCGCCCAGGAAGAGGGTGCCCAGGCCGGGGATGTCGTACTGGCCGCCGTTCGCCCCGATCACGTCGAGCAGGTCGTTGATCCCGCCGCCGTTCAGGAGGTCGTCGATCTGGCCGTTGCCGGTCCGGGCGACCAGGTCGACGCTGGAGACGGTGCTGCTGGCGTGCAGCTTGCCCTTCGCGTCGGCCCAGGCCCGCGACACCGTCTTGAGGTTGTCGATGCTGATGTGGGGCCCGTCCGCGGTGCCGAGCACGAGCTCGGCGATGGTGTTGACGCTCTGGTTGCCGATGACGCCCTTCCGGGTCTGGTACGTCGAGCTCGTGCTGCTCACCCCGGTGGCGTGGAACGCCGGGCTGTCGGCCGGGACGTTCACCTCGGCGACGTAGTTGCGGCTCCGGACCCCCGCCGCGCGCGTGCAGGAGATCTGCGTGTCGGCGGTCCGGCCGGAGAGCAGGGCTCCGTCGGCTGCGACGGCCTTCGTGCCGTAGGCGAACGTCTTGAAGGCGTACTCGGTCTTGACCGTCGAGGCCTGGGCGGCACCCGGTGCGGTGAGCACGGCGGCGGCGACGAGGGCGCCGGCGGCGAGGAGGGTGGTGGAGCGCCGGCGGCGCATCAGTGGTCGGTTCATGTGACATCCCCAGGACGGTGAGTTCGGCTCGGATCTGCGGCGTTACCCATCGGTAACGCGACGCAGGCCACAAAGTCACGGTTCGGTGCGATCCGACCGCGGGCAAGCAGCGTCGGACCGGCTGGAGGAGCCTGGAGAAGCGGCCCGGGCGGCTGCTGTGGTGAGCGGCGAGGGCGGCGATCCGGGCCCCGACGGGGCGGAACCGCAGGTCGATCGGTGGTGCCCCCGGTAGGATTCGAACCTACGCTCCCGCCTCCGGAGGGCGGTGCTCTATCCCCTGAGCTACGGGGGCTCGGGAAGCGCTGCACAGCGTACATGACCGGTGACGGACGACGATCGGGGTGGGTGGGTGACGGCACGGGTGCTGGTCGTCGACGACTCGGCCGTGATCCGGCAGCTGATCACGGTCAACCTGGAGCTCGAGGGGCTCGAGGTCGAGCAGTGCGACGACGGGGTGGAGGCCCTCGACCGGATCGGCACCTGGCGCCCGGACGTGGTCACCCTCGACGTCATGATGCCCCGGCTGGGCGGCTTCGAGGTCGTGGAGCGGCTGCGCAGCGACCCCGTCACCGCCGCGATCCCGGTGGTGATGGTCACCGGCCGGGCCGCGGCCGCCGACCTGGCCCGGGGGGACGAGCTCGGGGTGGAGGCCTACCTCGTCAAGCCCTTCGAGCCGACCGAGCTGGTCGCCACCGTGCTGCGGCTGTTGCCGGACGGGGCTTCCTGACCGGTGCCCGGCGCTCCCCACCCGGCCTTCTCGGGGTGGATCGTCTCCCACGGGACGTCGGGGTGAGCGGGGCAGCGGCTCCGTCGATACCCTGGGGCGGTGACCCCTGAGCAGCTCTCCGCCACCCTTGTCGACGCCCTGACCCAGCTCGTGGAGCAGGGCGCCCTGACCCTGCCCGACGGCGTACCGGCCTCGGTGGTCGTGGAGCGACCGAAGAGCAAGGAGCACGGGGACTACGCGACCAACGTCGCCCTGCAGCTGGCCAAGAAGGCCGGGGTGCCGCCCCGCGACCTCGCCACGATGCTGGTCGAGCGGCTGCGCGCGACGGAGGGCATCTCCGCCGTCGAGATCGCGGGTCCCGGGTTCCTCAACATCACCGTCGAGGCCGGCGCCCAGGGCGCGCTGGCCGCGCAGGTCGTCGCCGCCGGCTCGTCGTACGGCAGCACCGAGACGCTGGGGGGCCGGCGGATCAACGTCGAGTTCATCTCCGCGAACCCCACAGGCCCGCTGCACCTGGGGCACACCCGGTGGGCGGTGGTCGGCGACGCGATCGCCCGGGTCCTGGAGGCGGCCGGCGCCAAGGTCGAGCGGGAGTTCTACATCAACGACCGCGGCAACCAGATGGACAAGTTCGGAGCCTCGCTCGACGCGGTCGCCCGCGGCCTGCCGGTCCCGGACGACGGCTACCACGGGCAGTACGTCCACGAGCTCGCCCGCCAGGTCGCCGAGCAGCACCCCGGCATCCTCGAGCTGCCCGACGACGAGCGGATCATCGCGTTCCGGGAGGAGGGCTACCGGCTGCAGCTCAAGGAGCAGCGGGACCAGCTCGAGGCGTTCAACACCCACTTCGACGTGTGGTTCTCCGAACGCTCGTTGCACGACCACGGACGGGTGGCGCACGGGCTGGAGAAGCTGCGCGGTCAAGGACACGTCTTCGAGGCCGACGGCGCGCTGTGGATGCGCACCACCGACTTCGGTGACGACAAGGACCGCGTGCTCGTCAGGACGAACGGCGAGCTGACCTACTTCGCCTCCGACACCGCCTACTACATCGACAAGCGCGAGCGCGGTTTCGACACCTGCATCTACCTGCTCGGCGCCGACCACCACGGGTACGTCGGGCGGCTGAAGGCGATGGCCGCCTGTGCCGGTGACGACCCCGAGGTCAACATCGAGGTGCTGATCGGCCAGCTCGTAAAGATCCTGCGCGGCGGCGAGGAGGTGCGGCTCAGCAAGCGGGCCGGGAACATCGTCACCCTGGAGGAGCTCGTCGAGATGATCGGCGTCGACGCGCTGCGCTACTCGCTGGCCCGCTACCCGGCGGAGTCCCCGCTGACCTTGGACGTCGAGCAGATCACCCGGCAGGCCAGCGACAACCCGGTCTTCTACGTGCAGTACGCCCACGCCCGACTGGCCTCGATCCTGCGCAACGCCGCCGACCTCGGCATCGCGCCGGCCGGCTCCGACGGCACCGGCTTCGACCCGTCGCTGCTCGACCACGAGAAGGAGGGCGACCTGCTGCGGGCGCTCGCGGAGTTCCCGCGGGTGGTGGCCGTGGCCGCGCAGCTGCGCGAGCCGCACCGGGTCGCGCGCTACCTCGAGGGCCTCGCGTCGAGCTTCCACAAGTTCTACGACGTCTGCCGGGTGCTGCCGATGGGCGAGGAGGAGGTCGGCGACCTGCACCGCGCCCGCCTGCTGCTGGTGCAGGCGACGCGGACGGTGCTCGCGAACGGCCTGCGTCTGCTCGGGGTCTCGGCCCCGAGCGGATGTGACGTGCACGCCCACGAGGCCGGCTGGGCCCACGCCGAGAGCGGTCGCGGACCGTCCTGGCTGCGGCCGCCGGAGGACGTCAACGAGCTGGTCCCGCTGCTGTGGTCCTCGACCGCGCGCAAGAACGAGGCCGGTGCGCTCGAGATCGGCGGGGTCGACGTCCGCGACCTGGTCGCCGAGCACGGGTCGCCGGCCTACGTGCTCGACGAGCACGACTTCCGGTCCCGGGCGCGGGCCTTCCGCGACGCGTTCGCCGGCTACGACGTGTACTACGCCGGCAAGGCGTTCCTGTGCACGACGGTGGCCCGCTGGGTGGCGCAGGAGGGTCTGTTCCTCGACGTCTGCTCGGGCGGCGAGCTGAGCGTCGCGCTGCGCGCCGGGGTGGAGCCGGCCCGGATCGGCTTCCACGGCAACAACAAGACGGTGCCGGAGCTGCGGCGCGCGGTCGAGGTCGGCGTCGGCCGGATCATCGTTGACTCCTTCGCCGAGATCGACCGGCTGGCCGCGCTGGTCGCGGAGCTGGGCCGGCCGGCGGCGGTGCTGGTGCGCGTCACCGCAGGCGTCGAGGCGCACACCCACGAGTACATCGCGACCGCCCACGAGGACCAGAAGTTCGGCTTCTCGATCAGCTCCGGTGACGCCTACGACGCCGTACGACGGGTGCAGGAGGCGCCGGGGCTGGAGCTGCGCGGGCTGCACTCGCACATCGGCAGCCAGATCTTCGACACCTCGGGCTTCGAGGTGGCCGCCCGCCGTGTC